>QCRZ01000005.1 GCA_003209225.1 Pelagibacteraceae bacterium AG-464-B04 | reverse complement strand
ATTTTAGTTTTTGATAGACATGGTTACAAATCAAAGTCACTTAATTCATTGGCAGCTAAAAAGATGCCTAAAAATAGGTGGAAATTTATTAAATTTAATAAAGTAAATATTTCATCTTCCCAAATCAGAAAAATTTGATAGTCTGAAACTAACCAATGGAAAGAGTTCTTCAATTAAAAAAAAAAATAGAACAGATTCTAAATGACAATAAAGCGATTGATGTAAAAACAATTGATCTAGAAGGTAAAAGCACAGTTGCTGATTATATGATTATCGCTAGTGGTACTTCTTCGAGACACTTACAGGCATTATCCGAAACAATAGTTGAAAGACTCAAAAAAGAAGGTGTTTCTAATTGTCACGTAGAGGGAAAAGACAGTAACGAATGGAAACTTATAGATGGCATTGATATAATTGTTCATATATTTAATCCTTCAAAAAGAAAATTTTATAATTTAGAAAAAATGTGGTCTGAGCTAATTCCAAAAGAAAGGTTGATGATATGAAAAGAATAAAAAGTTTTATAATTATATTTTTAATATCAATATTTTTAAACAAGCATTGTGTTGCAGAAAATTCAAACGAACTATATCAAAAAATTGACCTATTTAGTGAAGTTTTAGAAAATATTAAAAAAAATTATGTCGATGAAGTAGATCAAGCCAAAATTATGGATGCAGCTATTAATGGAGTTTTACAATATTTAGATCCCTACTCATCTTATATGAATCCGGAAATGTATAACGATATGGAAACTGAAACAAAAGGTAAATTTGGTGGCCTTGGTATTGAGGTAGGAATGGAAGCTGGAGTTGTTAAAGTAATATCTCCTATAGATGATACTCCCGCTTCTAGAGCAGGAGTTAAAGCTGGTGACTATATAGTTAAAATTGATTCAATTCAGGTACAAGGAAAAAGTTTGATGGAAGCCGTTAGTTTAATGAGAGGAGAAGTGGGCTCACCAATTGAAATAACTGTTAGAAGAAAGGGTACAAAAAAAGCTATCGTATTTAATATAGTTAGAGAAATAATACAGATAAAATCTGTGACATCAAAAGTTATTGATAATAATGTTGGCTATTTTAGATTAACTTCTTTTAATGAAAATAGTAGTCAGCAGTTAAAAAAAAAAATAAATGAAATAAAAGATACTAACAAAGTTAATGGCTTTATTTTAGATCTAAGAAATAATCCTGGTGGATTATTGTCACAAGCAATTGAAATTTCAGATTTATTTTTAAACGATGGAGAAATCGTTTCAACGCGAGGAAGAAAAAAAATAGAAAATAGAAAATGGTTTGCAAGAAAAGGGGACAAAATTGATGGCAAACCTCTTGTAGTATTAATTAATTATGGATCAGCATCAGCTTCGGAAATTGTGGCTGGAGCACTGAAGGATCACAAAAGAGCAATTTTAATTGGTGAAAATAGTTATGGAAAAGGGTCGGTTCAATCAATAATACCGTTAAAAAATAAAGGAGCTATTAGATTAACAATTTCAAAATATTATTTACCTTCGGGAAAATCTATTTCTGAAGTTGGTGTAACACCAGATTTTGAAATAGAAGAAGAAAACGAAAATTTTACAATAAATACAGCTAGTGATAATCAATTAAATTTTGCTGTTAAATTATTGAATGGCTAATGTTCTTGAGCAAAACTAAAAAGCTCCCCTTAAGAAAAGGGGTTGGAATCGTGGTGCTAAATTCAAATAATCAAGTTTTTGTAGGTAAAAGAATAGATAATCCAGTAAATTTATGGCAAATGCCCCAGGGTGGGGTAGATGATAATGAAAATTTTTTTCAGGCAGCATGTCGAGAATTAAAAGAAGAAACTGGAATTATAAGCATAGAACTTCTTAAAGAAATTGATAATTTATTAACATATGAATTACCAGAAAATCTTTTAGGAAAAATATGGAAAGGAAAATATAGAGGGCAAAAACAAAAATGGTTTGTCATGAAATTTATTGGTAAAGAAAATGAAATTAATATTAAAACAAAAAATGCAGAATTTAAAGAATGGAAATGGATTAATGTAGAAGAATTAACAAACGTCGTGGTTAAATTTAAGCTCGAAGTATATAGGGCTGTTGTTAAGGAATTAAAACTCTTATTAAATTAGTTTAAAGCTAGAGATTGCAAAGTATCAATTTTATGGTTTGCTAAATATCTGCTATTATCATCTAATTTTTCATCTTTTAAAATCTTCTCTGTTTCTGATATTAGTTGAGTAATTTTATCTTTGTTCAAGTCTTTTACATTTACTATTTTACTCGATAAAATAGTTAAATTATTTTTATAAAATTCAATTATTCCATCTTCGACAAAAAAGCTGTTTATGGCTTCAGGCGATTTTAAAATTTTAACTATTCCTGGTTTTAAAAATGCAATTATTGATACATGATCCTTTAATATCCCCATTTCTCCTTCGTAGGAAGGTAGCGTTACTTCTTGAACATTTTGTTCAGAAAAAATCATTTTTTCAGGACTTGCAATTTCTATTTTAAAATTACCTTCCATCATGCTGCGGCTTCTTTAGCCATTTTTTCAGCTTTAGCTACTACTTCTTCGATTGTTCCAACCATATAAAATGCCGATTCTGGTAAGTGATCGTATTCACCTTTACAGATTGCTGCAAAACCTTTAATTGTAGATTCCAGATCTACCAATTTTCCAGGTGAGCCAGTAAATACTTCGGCAACAAAAAAAGGTTGTGATAAAAATCTTTGAATTTTTCTAGCCCTTGCTACAGTTAGTTTATCCTCCTCTGACAATTCATCCATACCTAAAATTGCAATAATATCTTGCAAAGATTTATAAGTTTGTAAGATTTTTTGAACTTCTCTTGCGACCCTATAATGTTCATCACCAACTATTCTAGGATCTAAAATTCTTGAAGTTGAATCTAGCGGGTCTACTGCTGGATAAATTCCAATTTCTGCAATTTGTCTTGATAATACAGTAGTTGCATCTAAATGAGCAAAAGATGTTGCAGGCGCAGGATCTGTTAAATCATCTGCTGGTACATAAATTGCTTGCACTGATGTAATTGATCCTTTGTTAGTTGTTGTAATTCTTTCTTGAAGATTGCCCATATCTGTTGCGAGTGTAGGTTGATATCCTACAGCCGATGGTATTCTTCCTAACAAAGCTGAAACCTCAGAACCTGCTTGTGTAAATCTAAAAATGTTATCTACAAAGAAAAGTACATCTTGACCCTCTTGGTCTCTAAAATATTCAGCAACTGTTAATCCTGATAATGCCACCCTAGCTCTTGCTCCAGGAGGTTCGTTCATTTGGCCATAAACTAATGCTGCCTTTGATCCAGGTCCTTCTGGTTTAATTACACCTGACTCTATCATTTCATGATAAAGGTCATTTCCTTCTCTGGTTCTTTCTCCAACTCCTGCAAAAACAGAAAAGCCTCCATGCGCTTTTGCAACATTGTTAATTAATTCCATAATAAGTACTGTTTTACCAACTCCCGCTCCTCCGAAAAGACCTATTTTACCACCTTTTGCATAAGGGGCTAACAAATCAACAACCTTAATTCCAGTTACTAAAATTTCAGTCTCTGTTGATTGGTCATTAAATTTAGGTGCTGATCTATGGATAGGCCAACTTTCTTTAGTTTTAACCTCACCTTTTTCATCAATAGGTTCACCTATTACATTTATAATTCTTCCTAATGTTTCGGGTCCCACTGGAACTTTTATAGGAGCACCTGTATCAATTACTTCATCTCCTCTTTTTAAACCCTCAGTGGCATCCATTGCAATTGTTCTAACATTGGATTCTCCAAGATGTTGTGCAACTTCTAAAACCAATCTGTTTTCCCCATTTCTGCATTCTAATGCTGTTAAAATTTCTGGTAATTTGTCATCAAATTTTACATCTACTACTGCTCCAATAATTTGGGTAATTTTTCCTTTGCTCATAATTATAAACTTTCTGCTCCTGATATAATTTCTATTAATTCTTTGGTAATAGCTGCTTGACGACTTCTATTATACTCAATAGTAAGTTTATCAACCATCTCGCCTGCATTTCTAGTTGCGTTGTCCATTGCACTCATTCTTGAACCTTGTTCACTGGCTGAATTTTCTAACATTGCTTTAAAAATCTGAGTAGAAATATTTTTTGGTAATAAATTGTTTAAAATTTCATCTTCTTCTGGTTCAAATTCATAATTATCTTCGGAAAGATCTCCCACTGCTTTGGAGGCTTTTAAAGGAATTATTTGTTGTTCTTGTGGTATTTGAGTAATTACATTTTTAAATCGATTATAAAAAATTGTACATACATCAAATTCTTTTTTACCAAAGATATCAATTATTACTTTTCCTACCTTTTCCGCATCTAAATAATTAATAGTTTTAGAATCTTTGAAAGATATTTTTTCAATAATATTATCTTTATAGATTCTTTTTAACTGATCATACCCTTTGGATCCCACAGTTATAATTTTTAAAGTTTTACCCTCATTAGAGATTTTTTTAAAATATGCTTTAGCTTTTTTAATAATATTAGTATTAAAACCACCACAAAGACCCCTGTCGGAAGTCAAAACTATACATAAATGGGTTTTATCTTCACCCGTTCCTGAGAGCAATTTAGGAGCATTTTCTTTGTCAGAAATTCCATTTGAGAGATTAAGAATAATGTTATTCATTTTTTCAGAGTACGGTCTTCCTTTTTCAGCATTCTCTTGAGCTTTTCTAAGTTTTGCTGCTGCAACCATTTTCATCGCCTTAGTAATTTTTTGTGTAGACTTTACACTAACTATTCTTTTTTTTAGATCATCTAAACTTGCCATATTTTATGAATTAAATTTTTTTTTAAAATCTGTTATTTCTTCAGTCAATAATTTTTCAGTATCTTCATCAAGCTTGCCTGAACTTGAAATAGAATCTAAAATTTCTTTTTTTGCAGATCTGCATTTTTCAAGAATTTTAGTTTCAAAATCAGCAATATCTTTAAGATCAACATCATCCAAATAACCTTTGACTCCACAAAATACAGAGATTACTTGTTCTGCTACTGTCATTGGCGAATATTGTTTTTGTTTTAAAAGTTCAGTTAATTTTGAACCTCGATTTAAAAGTTTTTGAGTCGAAGCATCTAGATCTGATCCGAACTGAGCAAATGCAGCCATTTCTCTATATTGAGCAAGTTCTAATTTCATTGATCCAGAAACTTTTTTCATTGCTTTAGTTTGTGCAGATGAACCAACTCTAGATACGGATAAACCAACGTTTATAGCTGGTCTTATGCCCTGGTTAAATAGCTCTGTTTCAAGAAATATTTGTCCATCAGTAATTGAAATAACATTAGTTGGAATAAAGGCAGAAACGTCGCCACCCTGTGTTTCAATAATCGGAAGTGCTGTTAAAGAACCACCACCATGATCATTGCTAAGCTTAGCCGCTCTTTCAAGCAATCTGCTATGTAAATAAAATACGTCACCAGGATAAGCTTCTCTTCCCGGGGGTCTTCTTAATAAAAGAGACATCTGTCTATAAGCTACTGCCTGCTTTGACAAATCATCATAAATAATTAAAGCATGCATTCCATTATCTCTAAAGTATTCACCCATAGCACAACCGGTATATGGCGCCAAAAATTGAAGTGGAGCAGCGTCAGAGGCTGTAGCAGCTACAATCGTTGTGTATTCCATTGCTCCTGCTTCTTCTAAAGTTTTTTGAATTTGCCTAACAGTCGATCTTTTTTGTCCTATAGCTACATAAACACAATAAAGTTTTTGTTTTTCGTCATCTGACTCATTTATTTTTTTTTGATTTATAATAGTATCAATGGCAACTGCGGTTTTTCCAGTTTGTCTATCACCAATAATCAACTCTCGCTGGCCTCTTCCAATTGGTACTAAACTATCAATTGACTTTAACCCAGTTTGCATTGGCTCACTAACTGATTTTCTTGGAATAATTCCTGGAGCTTTTACTTCAACTCTACTTCTTTTTAAACCTTTATCTAGAGCACCCTTGCCATCAATTGGGTTACCCAGACCATCTAACACTCTTCCTAATAATTCTTTTCCAACTGGCGTGTCAACAATAGCACCTGTTCTCTTAACAGTGTCTCCCTCTTTAATTGCTTTGTCATCTCCAAAAATTACAACACCAACATTGTCATTTTCTAAATTTAATGCCATTCCTTTAGATCCATCAGAAAATTCTACCATTTCTCCAGCTTGAACATTGTCAAGTCCATATATTCTAGCAATACCATCTCCAACGGACAGCACTTGTCCAACTTCAGTAATTTCTACTTTTTCACCAAATTTCTTTATTTGTTCTTTTAATATTTTTGTAACTTCTGAAGGATTTATTTGCATCTAAACCTCTATCATGCTTTTTTCTAAATGTTTAAGTCTACTTTTAATTGACGTATCAATCATAATGCTTCCTACTTGAATAATTAATCCACCGATTAAATCTGGATCATATTTATAATCTAACCGTAGTTTTGATGTAAAATTTTTAGATAGTTCTTTTTGAATATTTTCTAACTCAATTTGAGATAATTTTTTTGATGAATTTAGTTGAGCTTTAATTTCTCCTCTGCTTTTTGATACGAGTTGTAAAAAATTATTTAAAATTCTTTCTAAAAAAAACAACCTTCTTTTAAAACTTAGAAAAGATAAAAATTTACTGAAAGTTTTAGAAAAATTAAATTGTTTTGTTAAAATTTTTATAGCTTCCATTTGTTCATTTCTTTTGTAAGTTGGGTTTGTTATTAAACTAAAAAAATCAAAACTTTTTTTATACAAATTTTGCAAATCTTTTGCTTCTAATTCTATTTTATCTATTTCAAAATTTTCTTGACCAAGTTCAAATAATGCCAAAGCATATCTTCCTGCTGCTATTTCTGAAAAATTAATTTTTGATCCCAAATCAATCTCCTTCTAGTTATTGAATTTAATGGTTGGCAAATTTATTAACAGAGGTGTAAGTAGCATAACAATTTAAATGCTTCAAGATACAGATTATGTGTAAAATTGACCTAATTCAGATGAATTAATTAAAATTAATTGGATCTACATCAACCATAAGTTTTATTCCTGAAGATATTTTTATTTTTTTTATAGCTTTTGCTAACTTTTTTTGAACAGAAATATTTTTTTGCGATCTTATTAGCAATCTGCATCGGTAATTTTTATTTATTTTAAATATTGGAGAATTAACGGGACCCAATACTTCTTCATTTACCTTTTGTTCAATTTGATTTTTTATTTTTATTGCTTCATCGATAGTTTGTTTTTCTTTTTTTCCGGAAACGATCAGGGAAATAAATCTAAAAAATGGTGGAAGTTTATTTCTTTTCCTTAATTCTATTTCATTTAATAAAAATTGATGTGGATTTTTTGTTGAAAGATTTAACAATATTTCGTCATTAGGTGTATATGTTTGGAAGTAAATAGTTGATGGCAACCCTTCCCTTCCAGCCCTACCAGAGAGTTGGTGATAAAGCTGAACATTTTTTTCAGCTGATCGCAAATCATATCCATGTGATGTAAAATCAGCATCAATAACTACAATGCAATTTAATTTTGAAAAATGAAAACCTTTAGAAATTAATTGCGTTCCAACAAGTATATCGATTTTTTTTTTTTCTATTTTGTCAATCAAATCTTCTGCATATTTTTTTTTGTTTAAGGTGTCGCTTGAAAATATAACAATTTTTTTGTCAGGATATTTTTTTTCAAGTTCTTCAGCTATTCTTTCAACACCTGGTCCGCACATTATAAATTCACATTTTTTATTATCTTTGCAAACTTTATTTAGATTAGTTTTATATCCACAATAATGACACAAAAGAAAATTTTTTTTTTTATGATAATTTAAGTTTACTGAACAATTTGGACAAAGAAATTTATTAAAACATTTTTTACAAATTACGAAAGGAGCAAACCCCCTCCTATTTAAAAAAAACAACACCTGGTCTCCTTTTTTCAAATGATTATTAACTTTTTCAATAGTTTCATTTGAAATCCAACTTTTATTTGAAATTTTTTTATTATTTAAATTAATTATTTCAAGATTTGGCATTGCTGCATTTGCATATCTTTTTTCTAATCTCGAAATAGAATATTTATTTTTTATTATATTATTAAATGTTTCTACTGAAGGAATTGATGTAATTAAATTTACTGGAATTTTTTCAAAAAATCCTCTCGACACTGCCATATCACGAGCATTATAGCAGATTCCCACATCTTGCTTATAAGAAGAGTCATGTTCTTCATCAACAATAATTATACCAAGTTTAGCAAAAGGTAGAAAAAGAGAAGATCTGGCTCCAACAACTACTTTTATTTTATTTTCAATAACCCCTCTCCAAATTATTTTTTTATTTTTTTTTGTAGTAGATGAATGCCAAACCGCGGGCTCGAAACCAAAAAAATCTTCAAACCTTTTTTTAAATTGTGTTGTAAGGCCAATTTCTGGCAGCAGAATTAATGCCTGGTAACCTTTATGTATAACTTCCCATAACCTATGAAAATAAACTAAGGTTTTTCCTGAACCAGTAACACCATCTAAAACATGTACATTAAAATTTTTTCCTTTTTTTTTAATTTCACGTAAGCATTTTTCCTGATCTGAATTTAGTTTATTTTTTAAATCTTTATTAGTAATCTTATATTGAATAAAATTGTTATCAGAAATATTTTCAACTACATCTTGCTCTAACAATGATAACCGAATAGACATGCCAATAGGAACAATATTATAAATTGAAAACCAATTTAAAAATTTAATCATACTTTCATTAATTTTTGGGACATCCAGCTTTTTTTCTACTTTTTTTATAAGAAATTTTTTTTCATTTTTTTCAAATTCATTCCAAACAACTCCGGTTACCTTTTTTGATCCAAAAGGAACTATAACGAAATTTCCTTCAGAAAGTTTTAATGAATTGTTGTCATAAGTAAATGGATGGTCAAAAATGTTTGGAATAAGAATTGGAACTTTCATACTTAATATAATATGAAAAATTTTTATGAGTGTATTGGTCTTTTATCTACAGCTAGGGCTGCTTCTTTAATTGCCTCTGAATATGTTGGGTGTGCATGACATGTTCTTGCTACATCTTCTGAACTAGCTCCAAATTCCATTGCTAGAGCCATTTCTGCAATCATATCCCCAACATGAGGTCCTATCATGTGAACACCCAGAACTTTATCTGTATTTTTATCTGCTAAAATTTTCACAAATCCCTCTGTTTCATTTATTACTTTTGCCCTTGAATTTGCAGCAAATGGAAATTTTCCAATTTTATATTTTATATTTTTTTCTATTAATTTTTGTTCAGTGTTTCCGATAGAAGCAACTTCAGGTGATGTGTAAATGACTCCAGGAATAGTATTATAATTTACATGTCCGGATTGCCCAGCAATAATTTCTGCTACTGCAATTCCTTCTTCTTCGGCTTTATGTGCTAGCATAGGTCCTTCGATTACATCTCCGATTGCATAAATATTTTTAACAGATGTTCTAAAATTTTTATCTACTTTAATCTTACCCAAGCTATCACACATTATATCCATTTTTTCCAGATTTAATCCTTTAGTATTTGATTTTCTGCCAACCGCAACAAGCACTTTGTCTGCTTGAATTCTTTCTCTTATTTTAGTTTCATTAGATGTTATATCGATAATGGCTTTTTCTTTTACTAAACTAACTCCTGTAACCTTTGAATTTAATTTAAAGTTAATGCCTTGTTTTTTAAGAATTTTTAAAAATTCAGTAGAAATATCTTTATCCATTCCAGGAACGATTTGATCTAAAAATTCAACTACTGTAACATTGGATCCTAACCTTTTCCAAACTGAGCCCATTTCTAGCCCAATATATCCTCCTCCAATTATAACTAATTCTTTGGGCACCTTATTAAAAGATAATGCTCCTGTTGAAGATACAATGTTTTTTTCATCAATTTTTATACCAGGTAGAGAAGTTGGCTCAGAACCGGTACTAATTATTATATTGTTGGCCTTATAAACCTTTTGAGAATTACCTTGATCAACTATAACTTCCTTGTTTGATTTTATAGATGCTTTACCTCTTATATAAGAAATTTTATTTTTTTTAAAAAGAAATTCTATTCCCTTTGTTAAAAGCATTACAGATTTTTCTTTTGCTTTCATCATTTTTTCAAGATTTAAAGTTACATTTCCAGTCTCAATACCAACACTTGAAAAATTGTTTTTTGCCTTACTAAAGTTTTCAGATAAATTCAGCAAACTTTTTGAAGGTATACATCCTACATTGAGACAAGTTCCTCCTAGAGTGCTTCTAGATTCTATGCAGGCAGTTTTAAAACCAAGTTGCGCGGCTCTGATCGCGCAAACATATCCTCCAGGTCCTCCACCGATCACAATAAAATCGAAAGAATCGGACATAATTATAATTTTAAAAACAATCTTCTTGGTTCTTCTAAGTGTTCTTTAATACATTTTAAAAAAGATACTGAGTCTTTGCCATCAACAATTCTGTGATCATAAGACAACGCTAAGTACATAATTGGTCTGGATATAATTTCTCCATCTCTTGAAATTGGTCTTTCAACAATATTATGCATACCCAAAACACCTGATTGAGGTGGGTTTAAAATTGGTGTTGAAAGCATAGAGCCATAAACCCCCCCATTACTAATAGTAAAAGTTCCCCCTTGAAGATCCTGAATGCTTAACTTTCCATCTTTAGCTTTTTCAGAAATAGTTTTAATATTTTTTTCTATATCTGCAAAAGACATTTCGTCGGCATTTCTTAATACAGGTACAACTAACCCCTTTTCAGTTCCAACCGCAAAACTTATATTATAATAATTTTTATAAACAATATTATCTCCACTAATTTCGGCATTCATTGCAGGAAAATTTCTCAGCCCCACAACACAGGCTTTAACAAAAAAAGACATGAACCCAAGTTTTGTTGAAAATTTTTTTTGAAAATCTTCTTGATAGTCTTTTCTCATCTGAATGATGTTGTTCATGTCCACTTCATTAAAAGTTGTTAATATTGCAGCGTTTTCCTGGGCTTCTTTTAATCTTTTAGCTATGGTTAACCTAAGCCTAGTCATTTTAATTACTTCTTCTGAACCATGTTGTATTTTTCTTTTTGAAGGTTGAGGGTGTTGATCCATTAATTCGATTAAATCACTTTTTAAAATTCTTCCATCCTTGCCTGTTCCTTGAACATTGCTAATATCAATTTTATTTTCATCAATTATCTTACGTACTGCTGGAGAAAATGTATTCAATGAATTATTTTCACTTAAGGGTTCATTATTATTTGAAATTTCTTGATTTTTTTCAATAATATTTTTATTTAAAATTAGTGGCTGTTCCACTTTTTCTTGAACTTGTTTATTCAAAATTAGTGTTTGTTTAGTATTTTCTTTAACTTTTTTGTTTAATATAAGTGGCGCTTCTTCTTCTTCTTGATCTGTACTTAAATCTGAATCATTGAAAACAGATAAATTTTTTTCTTTTTTAATATTTTTTTTACTTTTTTGTGTTTTTGTTTTTTTAATAGAAGCAACATTATTTTTAGAAGTTGTGCTTTCACTTTGTGAACTTATTATTCCAAGTGAAGCACCGACATCAACTGTGTCTCCATTATTAAAATTAATTTCCGATATTATGCCTTCTGCTGGGGAAGGAACTTCAACATTTACTTTGTCAGTTTCAAGTTCAACTATAGGCTCATCAATTTTTACTTGCTCGCCTTTATTTTTAATCCATTTTGAAATAGTTGCTTCTGTTATACTTTCTCCCAAAGATGGTACAATAATATTTTTACTCATATATTTCTTACTTAAAAACCTTTTCTATTATTTCTCTCTGTTGTGCAAGATGTTTTTTTTGATAACCTGTGGCTGGTGAGGCAGCTGGTTTTCTTCCAATATATTTTACCTGCTGGTTCTCTGTATCTATGTGATTTAATGTCCATTCTATATAATTTCTTGCTGCATTCCAGGCTCCCATATTTTGAGGTTCTTCCTGACACCAATAGAATTTTGTTTTTTTTTTAAATCTTTTTAAATGTTTTGCCAAAGTTTTTACAGGAAATGGATATAATTGTTCTATTCTTATAAAAAATACTTCATTATTTTTTATTTTTTCTCTTTGTTGTAAAAGATCAAAATAAATTTTTCCAGAACATATTATTACTTTTTTTATTTCTTTATCTTTTTTTAGTTTAATCAAATTGTAACCACCAACGTCTGAATGATCTAGTAAAACTCTATGGAAAGTATTTTTTTTAGTAAAATCTTCTATATTTGAAACACATTTCTTGTGTCTTAGTAAAGATTTTGGAGTCATAATTATTAGAGGCTTTCTAAAATCTCTATGAATTTGTCTTCTTAGAGCATGAAAATAATTTGCAGGAGTTGTGCAATTCATAACTTGAATGTTTTCTTGAGCACAAAGTTGTAAAAATCTTTCTAGTCTTGCTGAAGAGTGTTCTGGTCCCTGTCCCTCATAACCATGTGGTAACAGCATAACCAAGCCACTTGCCCGTGCCCATTTTCGCTCTCCAGAAGCAATAAATTGGTCAATTACTACCTGGGCTCCATTTACAAAATCACCAAATTGAGCTTCCCATAAAACTAATGTTGTTGGCTCTGATAAAGCATAACCTTGCTCAAATCCTAAAACTGCAAGCTCTGAAAGCAAGCTATCAATTACTTCAAATTTTTTTTGCTTATGAGATATATTGTTTAAGGGAGTATAATAGTTGTTATCTTTTTGATTTCGTAGCACAGAATGCCTCTGACTAAAAGTTCCTCTCCCCGAATCCTGACCAGAAAGTCTAACGGGGAAACCTTCTTCTAATAGGGTTGCGAATGCCAACTGTTCCGCTGTAGCCCAGTCAAAACCTTTGCCACTTTTAAACATACCCTTTTTAATATCAAAAATTTTTTTTATTGTTGGATGTACTTCAAAGCCTTTAGGAATATAGGTGATTTTATCTCCAATTTTCTTTATCTTTTCTAGTGTAACACCAGTTTTTCCTCTTTTATCCTTTCCCTTCTCAGGTTTGAATCTTGACCAAACTCCCTCGAACCATTCTAGTTTTGGTTTGTATTCTTTTGCAGTCTTAAATTGTTCGTCGAGAAGATTTTTAAATTTTAATTTCATATTATTAAATTCTTCTTTATTAATTTTTTCTTCTTTAATTAATTTTTCAGCATAAACATTCAAAGTGGATGGATGTTTTTTAATTTTTTGATACATTATTGGTTGAGTAAATGATGGTTCATCTCCCTCATTGTGGCCAAATCTTCTATAACAAATCATATCTATTACTATATCCCTGTTAAATTTCTGTCTAAATTCTATAGCAATCCTTGCGCAATGAACTACTGCTTCTGGATCATCTCCATTAACATGCAAAATAGGTGCCTGAACCATTTTTGCAATATCAGATGGATATGGAGAAGATCTAGCAAATCTTGGGCTGGTGGTAAAACCTATTTGATTGTTTACAATAATATGAATTGTTCCTCCAGTATTGTGTCCTTTGAGCCCGGACATTGCAAAACACTCAGCGACAACACCTTGTCCAGCAAATGCTGCGTCACCATGAATTAATAATGGAACAACTTTTTGTCTTTTAGAGTCTTTATGGAAAAATTGTTTAGCTCGAGTTTGACCAAGCACTACAGGATTAACTGCTTCTAAATGTGACGGATTATCTGTCAAACTAATATGAACAATATTATTATCAAATTCTCTATTTGATGAAGCTCCTAAATGATATTTAACATCTCCCGTTGAATCTTTTACAGAAGAGAAGTCTTCTCCTGCAAATTCATTAAAAATTCTTTTATAAGATTTTTGCAATAAATTTGCTAAAACGTTTAATCTACCTCTGTGAGGCATGCCAATTTTCACTTCTTTAACTCCTAATTGGCCACCACGTTTTATAATTTGTTCTAAAGCGGGAATTAAGGATTCTCCTCCATCAATACCAAATCTTTTTGTACCAACAAATTTAACTGCTAAAAATTTTTCAAATCCTTCTGCCTGAATTAATTTATTTAAAATAGCTTTTTTTCCACTATCAGTAAAATTTATTTTATTTTCTTTCTTCTCCATTCGTTCTCTAAACCATTTTTTTTCAATAGGATTTTCTATGTGCATATATTCAGCACCTATTTTTTGACAATAGATTGATCTAAGAAATGTAAGTATTTCTCTAATTGTTGCAAAATCACGATCTAAATAACCGTTAAGATAAATTTTTTTATCATAGTCCTCTTTATTAAATCCATGATCAGACGGATGTAGGTCGCTAAGATATTTTCTTTCCATCAATTCTAAAGGATCTAATTTTGCAATAAGATGACCCCTAATTCTATAAGCTCTTATAAGGGTAATAGCTTTAATTGATTGTTCTTTTTCTTTTTTATAATTCGTATCTAAAGATGTGGGTCCATTTGAATTTTCCTCAGCATCAATTTTTACTTTATCTATTATTTTTTTAATATTTATTTTTCTAGGTGTCCAGCTTGGTCCCTGGATTTCGTTTAAAATATATTTTTTTTCTTCTCCCAGTCCATCAAAAAATTCTTTCCAACCTGTTGGTAGTTTTGGATCATCAATAACATATTTTAAGTACATACTTTCAATAAAAGCACTATTACTTTTACTCAAAAAAGAAGTTTTTTCGTAAACTAAATTATCTTTTGTAGCTGACATTATTTATTTATTTTATATTAGCACAAATATCAGATTATCAATTATGAAGTTTCTTTAATAAAGTATTACCAATTTCAGCAGGCGATTTAGCAATAGTTATGCCACAAGACTCCATAATTTTTATTTTATCTTGGGCTCCACCTTTTCCTTGTGCAATAATAGCGCCAGCATGACCCATTCTTCTACCTGGGGGAGCGGTAATACCTGCTATAAATCCAACTACGGGCTTTTTTATTGTATGGTTTTTTAAAAATTCAGCTGCCTCTTCTTCGGCGGTGCCCCCTATTTCTCCGATCATTAATATTGATTTTGTCTCTGGATCTTTTAAAAAAAGATCTAAACAATCTATAAAATTTGTACCATTAATTGGATCACCACCGATCCCAATACATGTCGATTGACCTAAACCATTTTCTGTTGTTTGCGCAACTACTTCGTATGTTAAAGTTCCTGATCTAGAAACAATACCCACAGAACCTCTTTTATGAATATTTCCAGGCATAATTCCAATTTTACATTCATCAGGTGTTATTATTCCTGGGCAGTTAGGCCCTATTAAACGACTGCTAGATTTTGATAATTTTAATTTAACTTTTAACATATCTAAGATAGGTATTCCCTCAGTAATGCAGACAATAAGTTCTATTTTACTATCAATAGCTTCAATAATTGCTCCGGCTGCAAATTTAGCAGGAACATAAATCATGGAAGCTTTTGCTCCAGTTGATTTTTTGGCTTCTTCAACTGTATCAAAAACAGGTAAGCCTAAATGTTTTTGTCCACCTTTTTTTGGTGTAACACCTCCAACTAATTGAGTTCCATATTTTATTGCTTGCTCAGAATGAAAGGTTCCATGGGAGCCTGTAAAGCCTTGACAAATTAATTTAGTATTTTTATCAACTAAAATTGACATATTATTTTATTGCTTCTACAATTTTTTTTGCTGCATCTCCTAAATTATTAGCAGATATAATTTTCAAATTTGAATTAGTTAAAATTTTTTTTCCTTCTTGAAAATTTGTACCAGCTAATCTAACAACTAACGGAACTGAAATCTTAATTTCTTTAGCTGCATCAACTACGCCTTGAGCTAAAACATCACATCTCATTATTCCACCAAAAATATTAATTAGAATGCCTTTAACTGATTTATCAGATAAAATTATTTTAAATGCAGCAGAAACTTTTTCTTTTGATGCTCCACCACCAACATCTAAAAAATTTGCTGGCTCTTCACCATAAAGTTTAATAATATCCATTGTTGACATGGCGAGACCAGCTCCATTTACCATACAGCCTATTTTTCCATTTAATTTTATGTATGATAATCCATGTTTGCTTGCTTCTATCTCTGTTGGATCTTCCTCGCTTAAATCTCTTAGATTTAAAATTTCAGGATGCCTAAATAAACCATTATCATCAAAATTCATTTTAGCATCTAAGCATAAAACATTTTTATCTTTAGCAATTATTAGTGGGTTAATTTCTATTAAATTTGCATCAGTTTTAATAAGTGTTTGGTAGATTGATTTAACTATTTGTTTAGCTTGATTTTTAGATGAATTTTTTAAGTTAAAAATCGAAACAATTTTTTCAGCATCTTCATCTAAAATTTTTTCTTTATATTCTATTTTATAAGTAATTACTTTAGTTGGATTTTTTAAAGCAACTTCTTCTATATCCATGCCCCCTTGTGCACTTGAAATAAAGGCAATTTTAGAACTACTTCTATCAACCAAACATGATAAATAAAATTCTTTTTCGATCTCTGTGGCCTCTTCAATATATAACCTTTTTACTTCTTTTCCTTCTTTTCCGGTTTGGGGTGTTTTTAAAAATTTACCAAGTAGATTTGATGACTCTTTTTCTAAATCATCTAAATTATCTAAAATTTTTATTCCTCCGCCCTTACCTCGACCTCCAGCATGAATTTGTGCCTTTAAAACATATTTTTTTGTTTTGAGTAATTTAACTTTTTGCATTACTTCTTTTACGGAAAAGGCAACAACGCCATGGGGAACGGGAACTCCGAATTTTTTTAATAACTCTTTTGCTTGATGTTCATGGATATTCATTAATTTATAGTCATTTTAATGCTGAATCAATTTTACAAGCCGATATCCACAAATTATTTACTGCGTTGATTGATTTTTCAAACTGTTTTTTTTCTTCTTCATTTAGCGTTAATTCTTCAATCTTTTCTACGCCTTTACTTCCAATAATCACTGGAACTCCAGCGTATAGATTCTTAACACCATATTCTCCATTCAAATAAGCTGCACATGGTAACAGTTTTTTTTGATCTTTCAGATATGACTCTGCCATTGCCACTCCTGATGCTGCTGGCGCGTAATAAGCTGAACCCTTTTCTAAAAATTTAATTATTTCTGCACCACCGTCTCTAGTTCGTTGAATAATTTGTTCTAATCTTTCTTTTGAAATTTTTCCTTCTAATATCAATGTTTCTAAGGGCTTTCCTGAAATCTTAGTATATCGGGATAAAGGAAGCATCGAATCTCCGTGTCCACCCATTACTAAAGTTTCAATCTGTTTTACTGGTACATTTAATTCTAGTGATAAAAATAATTTAAATCTAGAACTATCCAATATACCCGCCATACCAACTACTTTGCTTGTTGGTAGCTGTGAGTATTTTTGAAGTGCCATAACAATTACATCCAAAGGATTAGTAATACAAATTACAAAAGCGTTAGGAGCATAATTTTTTATTCCTTCACCTACTTGTTTTATAATTTTTAAATTTGTTCCCAAGAGATCGTCTCTACTCATCCCAGGTTTTCTTGGAACACCTGCGGTTATAATTATAATATCTGAAGATTTAATATCTTCATATTTATCTGTTCCTATTAATCTAACATCGAAGCCATCCACAGAAGTCGACTGTGAAATATCTAATGCTTTTCCTTTTGCAATTCCTGAAGCCACATCAAATAAAACCACGTCCGCAAGCTCTTTAGAAGAAATTAAATGTGCTAGCGTTCCTCCAATTTGCCCTGCACCAATTAAAGATATTTTTTTTCTCATATTTATTTTGTTGTTGACATTACAAACTCCAGAAAAGATTTAATTAAGCTTCTAACCAGTTGCAAGCATTTTCTTTATTGAACCAATAGCTTTTGCTGGATTTAGTCCTTTTGGACAAGAATTTGTACAGTTCATAATTGTATGACACCTATATAATTTAAGCTTGTCTGCAACAATTTTTAATCTTTCTTTTCTTTCTTCGTCTCTGCTATCGATTATCCAGCGGTAGGCTTGAAGCAAAACAGCAGGGCCTAAATATTTTTCACCATTCCACCAATAACTAGGACAAGAAGTTGAGCAGCACGCACACATAATACATTCATATAAACCGTCAAGTTTTTTTCTATTTTCTTTTGACTGATGAATTTCAATTGTTTTGGATTTTTGTTCTTTTGTTTTAAGCCATGGCTCAATTGATTCATATTGACGATATAATGTACTTAAATCAGCTACTAAATCTTTTATTACTTTTAAATGTGGTAAAGGATAAATATTTATATCTCCATTAATATCTTTGTGAGATTTCATACATGAAAGTGTATTTACCCCGTCAACATTCATGGCACATGATCCACAAACACCATGAGCGCATGATCGTCTGTAAGTAAGAGAAGGATCTATTTCGTTTTTAATTTTATTTAAAATATCCAGTACTTTATTTCCACAGTTTGTTAAATCTACCTCAAAAGTATCAATCTTGGGATTTTCATTTTTATCTGGATTCCACCTATAAATATTTACTTTTTTAATATTTTTTGATCCTGTATTGTCTTTAAAATAGTCACCTTTTAAAATTTTTGAATTTTCTGAAAGATTAAATCGTATCATTAATAAACTCTTTCTTTAGGTGGAAATGATTGAACATCATTGCTCATTGTTGATAAAGTAACAGGTCTATAGTTAATTTTAACTTCTTTTCCGTTAAACCAGCTTAAGGTATGCTTCATAAAATTTACGTCATCCCGCTTTGGAAAATCTTCTCTAGCATGTGCTCCTCTGCTTTCTCTTCTTGCACATGCAGATTCCATTGTTAATATTGCTTGCCTAATAAGATTATCAAATTCTAAGGTTTCCATTAAATCTGTGTTAAATATTAACGATTTGTCTTTAACAAATATTGAATCCATACCTTCATATGGTTTTTTAATCTCTTCTATACCTTGCTTAAGTGTTTTTTCATTCCTAAAAACTGCACATTTAGATTGCATTATTTTTTGCATTGCTAATCTTAATTCTGATGTTTTGTTTAAGCCGTTACCATTTCTTAGTCTATCAAACCTATCAAGACACCTGTCTGTTTCACTAGATGAAATTATTTCATGTGGTGTGTTTGGTTTTACTAATTCTATAGCTCTTTGTGCTGCCGATCTTCCAAACACAACTAGGTCAATTAATGAATTTGAACCAAGTCTATTAGCACCATGGACCGATACGCAAGCTGCCTCTCCAATTGCCATCAAACCTGGTACAATTTTATCCTTGCCATTAGATGTTAATACTTCTGCTTTATAGTTAGTGGGTATACCACCCATATTATAATGTACTGTTGGCACAACCGGAATTGGTTCTTTGGTTACATCCCTACCCACAAAAGTTTCAACTGATTCTGATATTCCAGGTAGTCTTGATTCAATTATTTTTTTATCAATATGACTTATATGAAGATGTGCATGATCTTTGTTTTCACCTATTCCTCTGCCCTCATTTATTTCTATTGCAATTGATCTGCTTACAACATCTCTGGAAGCTAAATCTTTTGCACTTGGCGCATACTTTTCCATAAAACGTTCACCTTTAGAATTTGTAAGATAACCGCCTTCTCCTCTTACTGCTTCGGAAATCAAACAACCGACTCCATAAAGTCCTGTTGGATGGAACTGGACCATCTCGAGGTCCTGCAAAGGCAGTCCTGCACGGGCGCACATTGCATTCCCATCGCCAGTACATGTATGTGCCGCTGTTGCTGAATAATAAATTTTTCCATAACCACCAGTAGCAATAATTGTAATATGAGATCTAAATCTATGTATAGTTCCGTCATTAAGATTCCAAGCAATAACCCCTTTACACTCTCCATCTTTCATTATTAGATCTAACGCAAAATATTCTATAAAAAATTTCGTATCATGTTTTAATGCTTGACCATATAAGGTATGTAAAATTGCATGGCCCGTTCTATCTGCTGCTGCACAAGTTCTTTGAACAGGTGAATTACCATAATCTTTTGTCATTCCTCCAAAAGCGCGTTGGTAAATTTTTCCATCATCTGTTCTACTAAATGGTACACCATAATGCTCCAACTCAATCACAGCTCTAGGTGCTTCTTTACATAAATATTCAATGGAATCTTGATCTCCCAACCAGTCTGAACCCTTCACGGTATCGTACATGTGCCAACGCCAATCATCTTCACCAGCATTTCCAAGTGCTGCGGAAATTCCGCCTTGAGCTGCTGATGTGTGACTTCTAGTAGGAAAAACTTTTGAAATACAAGCTGTGTTTAAACCCGACTCGCTTAATCCTACTGCCGCTCTTAAACCAGCTCCACCAGCTCCAACTACTAATACATCGTACTCATGATCAATTATTTTATATGCACTCATTAAATTTTGTATATTAATAAAATTAAAGTTATTGCTGGAATTATTAAACTCAATATTAAAGTTAAAATATTTACAATATCCTTGGTTTTTTGATTATGAATATAATCTTCTAAAATCTCATTTAAACTAATTTTAGCATGAAAAAAACCAACAAAAAATAACAAAATTGTTAAAATTTCAAATAATGGATTTGTAAAAAAATAAATTGCCTCTGAATAATTTTTTGTTGAAAGTGAAATTAATGAAAAATAGAGCCAAACAAATAGTGGCGCCAAAATTAAAGCACTTATTCGGTGTAGAATCCATTTTTTTGTTTCGTTCATTTAAATTAAACCTCTTCCAAATAACCAAAATATGACTGTAAAAACTAATGAAAAAATAATTACAATTATTCCAGAAATATTTGCAGTTTTAATTTCAAATCCATAACCAAGGTCCCAGGCCAAATGTCTTATACCACTTAGTAGATGGAAACTCATAGACCAAGTAAATCCAACTAAAATAAATTTTCCTAAAAAACTATTAATTACTAATAAAAATGATTCGTAACTACCTTTACCAAAACTTAATGATATTAACCAAAAAAATATTAAAATTAACGCTAGAAGATTTATTACGCCCACAATTCTGTGTGTTATGGAAAGTAAAGAAGAAATATGCCATCTATAAATTTGAAGATGAGGTGACAATGGATTTTGGTTATCTTTCATTTTAATTATTTTAAGTATTTCTCACACAAAAGTTGAGATATTTGAACAGCATTTAAAGCCGCGCCTTTTAATAAATTGTCTGATACTACCCAAATATTAATAGAATTTTTTTGTGTTTTATCTTCTCTTATTCTAGAAATATAAGTTATAAAATCCCCTTCAATCTCTGCTGGGGTTATATATCCGCCATCTTTATGCTCATCTACTACTTTGCATCCAGGAGCAGTATCTAAACAATTTTTAATTTTTTTTAAATCAATATTATTTTCAAATTCAATATTTACTGATTCTGAATGACCTACAAAAACTGGGACTCTTACGCACGTCGCAGTTAATTTTATATTAGGATCTAAAATTTTTTTAGTTTCAACCACCATTTTCCATTCTTCTTTTGTTGTGCCATCATCCATAAAGTTATCGATATGAGGAATAACATTAAAAGCTATTTGCTTAGTAAAATTTTTAGATTTAACTTTATTGCTTTCTAAAATAGATTTTGTTTGTTCTTCTAGCTCAATCATATGGTTTTTGCCACCACCAGAAACAGATTGATAGGTAGACGTAACTACTCTTTTAATTTTAAATTGATCATGCAGTGGTTTTAAAACTAAAACCAACTGAATTGTTGAACAGTTTGCATTGGCTATAATATTTTTATTTTTATACAGCTCTAAACTTGAAGGATTAACTTCGGGAACAACTAGCGGAATATCTTTATCCATTCTAAAGTGTTTTGAATTATCAATAACTATTGTTTTTTTTGCAGCAATAGGAGCCCACTTTTCTGCTATAGCACTTCCTGCGGAGAAAAAGGCTATTTGAACTTTTGAAAAGTCAAAATCATTTAGCCCTAAAATAGAATAGTCTTTATTTTTAAAACTAATTTTTTTTCCAATACTTCTATCTGATGCAATTAAATATATTTCTTCAAATTTAAAATTAAGTTTTTCTAAAACTTCTAAGAGTTTTCTACCAACATTTCCTGTCGCTCCAACAATTGCTATATTCATATTAACTAAAGTTTTACTACTGTTTTACGACCAATTCTAGACAATTGGTAAATCGCAAAGTGTGCCCTTGCTTTTTTTATCTCCAATTTGTAATTCAATAGGAGTTTTTTTGTCCCAGTATTCTTTTTTTATCATAGCTATACCAACGACTTTTTTTAGATTAGGTGAATAAGTGGCTGACCTTAAACCACCTACTAAATTGTTGCTATTGTAAAGAGGTTTTTCTTCTGTGATTTCAATTTTATCTGAGTCTATTAAAACTCCCATAAGTTTTCTGTTAATTTTCTTTTTAAATATTTTAATTAAAGCTTTTTTTCCAAGATAGTTAATATCTGATTTAATATCTATATATTTATCGAAACCACACTCGTAAGGATTGTCCCCACTATCAAAATCATTACCCGCAGACAGAAGGGCGCTTTCAATTCTTTCTATAAGATTAGGGCATCCAGGTTCAACTTTAAATTCTTTTCCCGCAGAAAATAACTCGTCGTACAGACTTTGTCCTGCCTCTCTATTTTCAACATAAACTTCGTAACCCCCTTGTTTAGACCAACCTGATTGAGCTATTAAAAATTTATTTCCTTTAAAAATGTAATAATCAAAACCAAAAAATTTAAGCTCAGTAATTTTTTTACCTAAAACTTTTTCCATTAATTTAAATGATTTGGGCCCTTGCACAGCAATAATATTTACATCGGGTTCGATTATTTCAACTTGTAGAGATAAACCGCTAGCAATCCCTTTGGCGTAAAGACCAATGTCAGAGTCAGCTAATGATAGCCACCACTTATCCTCACCTAACTTCAAAGCTACAGGATCATTTAACATACCTCCCTGTTCATCAACAATTGGAGCATAATAACATCTTCCAATTTTTGCTTTTGAAAGATTTCTACAAGTCATTAACTGAACTAATTTTGATGAATCTTTTCCTGTTATTTGAACTTGTCTTTCAGCAGCAACATCCCAGACCTGAACATGCTCTTTTAAATGAAAATATTCTTTTTCTATATTTCCAAAAGAAGCTGGTAAAAGCATATGGTTATATGTTGTATAGGCAGTAACTCCCTGACTTTCTATTCTACTCGTATAGGGCGTACTTCTTAGCCTCCTAGACTTTGCTATATAAAAATTTTTCATGATTAATTTTTGTGATTTTTTTCAATAAAATTTTTAACAATTTCTCTCATTTCAAATGCTTTTTCAAATAAAATCATGTGTCCACATTCTTCGATTATCCTTAATTCTGAATTTTTTATTTTTGAAGCCATTTTTTTTCCTTTTTCTAGAGGTACCATTTTATCTTTATCACCTAAAATACATAGTGTTGGACAGTTAATTGTTTCTGCTGCGTTTGAACCATTTTTATAATTATTACAAGCCCTAAGATCTATCGCTAAACCTTCTTGTACCTGTCGAGGTGAATTAATAATTTTTTGCACTGGGTTACCACCAATAAATTTTTTTACTCCCTCATATCCCCACTTCATCATAAGTTCTACGGATTTCATGTCACCTCCATCAGCAAAATTAATAAGATCTTGGTTCACTGGAAGGGAGTATGATCCAGCAACTAAAGTTAGACTTTTAATTAATTTTGGAAAACGTTGCGCGAACTCCAGCCCTACCAAACAGCCTTGTGAGTGGCCAACAAATGAAATTTCTTTTATTTTTAAATTTTTCATTAATTTATTAATCCAATCAGTTATTTCTTCAATCGATTTAATTGCTGGCCCTTCAGAATTGCCATGCGCGGGCAAATCTAGTGCCAAAACACTATACCCTTTTGAGGCAAGAAATTGTTCATGCAAAGACCAAACAATATGGGTAAGACCACTACCATGCATCATAATTATTACTGGTTTTTTAGTATCAAAATCTAATCCACCAGTTGATGCAAAAACATTTTTTTGGTCTACTTCAAAATTCAGTTCATCTCCTTGGCTTTTTTTCTTAATTCAAATTTTTTTATTTTTCCAGTAGAGGTTTTTGGTAATTCACCAAAAACTACTTTTTTTGGAAGTTTGAATCCGGCCAAGGTTTCTCTACAAAATTTTATTATTTCTTCTTCTGTAGCTTTTTTCTGAGGAGCTAATTCAACAAAAGCACATGGTGTTTCACCCCATTTTTCATCAGGTTTAGCAACAACGGCTGCAAGAGAAACGGAAGGATGTTTAGCAACTGTATTTTCAATCTCGATTGATGAAATATTTTCTCCACCTGAAATAATAATATCTTTAGATCTATCTTTTATTTGAATATATCCGTTGGCATGTATCACTGCTAAATCACCAGAATGAAACCATCCACCTTTCATAGCTTTTTCGGTAGCTTCTTTATCCTTAAAATAACCTTTCATAACAACATTTCCACGTATCATAATTTCTCCTATAGTTTTCCCATCTCGGGGAACAGATTTCATGGTTTCCGGATCCATTACATCAACATCTTCGGTGTTAGGATAACGCACACCTTGGCGAGCATTAATATCTGCCTTTTCATCTTCATTAAAATTATCCCATTCATTATTCCAGGCACACTGCAAAATATGCCCATAAGTTTCTGTCAAGCCATATACGTGCATAACCTCAAAACCTAAATTTTTCATTTTTTTAAAAATGATACTTGGTGGAGGTGCAGCGGCTGTTAAAACGTACACTTTATGCTTCAATGGTTTTTGCTCTTCCTTTGGTGCACTAGCTAACATATTTAGTATAATTGGTGCTCCACCGAAGTGAGTAACTTTATGTTCCTCGATTAATTCAAAAATTTCCTTAGCTCTTATATTTCTAATACAAATTACGCGAGCATGAAGCATTGCGAGCGTCCATGGATAACACCAGCCATTACAATGAAACATGGGAACCGTGTATAAAAAATTCAATCGATTTGGCATATTCCATGCAGCAGCACTTCCGGTTGCCATTAAATATGAACCTCTATGATGATAAACAACACCTTTTGGATTACCTGTTGTGCCCGATGTATAATTTAATGAAATCGATTGCCATTCGTCCTTTGGTCTTTTCCATACATAATCAGGATCTCCCTGCTCTAAAAAACTTTCATATTCAAATTCTCCAATTTTTTCACATTCTTTTAAATCTGCCTGCTTATCAACTATGTCTATAATTAAAATTTTCTTTTCAAGAGTTTCTAAAGCCTTTTTGACAACGTCATGGAATTGTCGATCTACAATAAGTGCTTTGGTGTCTGCATGTTTAAAGATATATCCAACTGTTTTTGCATCTAATCTGGTATTGATTGCATTAAGCACCGCACCTGTCATTGGTACAGAATAATGAGCTTCGAATAGTTCCGGTGTATTTGCGGCCATAATGGACACAGTATCACCCAACTTAATTCCATTTTTTTCTAAAGCGCTAGCAAATTTTATACTTCTTTCATAAACTTGCTTCCATGTATAAGAACGTTTTTTATAAACCAAAGCTTCATAATCTGGATAAATATCTTTTGTTCTTTCTATAAAACTTATGGGTGTTAGCGGAACAAAATTTGCTTTATTTTTACCAAGATTTTTATCATAATCATTCATAATTAATTAAATTTAAAATCCATTATATAATTAGTTCCCGAAATTGCAGAATTATAATGTGCATCAATTCTGGGTAGTATCCGTTTAAAAAAGAAGTTTGCAGTTTGAATTTTATCCTCAAAAAATTTTTTGTTTGTGTTCATTTCTTTGTAGCTAACACCCAGTACTTTTAGCCAAGAATGTGCCAAAGCAATCAAACCTAAAACTTTAAGGTAATCATTACATGCCGCGCTTACATCATCTTTTGATACTTTCATATTTTTCTCAATCCAAATAGTAAAATTTGTCATTATTTTTAAATAATGTCCTAATTTTTCAGCAAGTGGTTTTATCTGCGGGTGATTATTGTTTTTTTTAATTTCTTCTTCAATAAATTTAATATATCGATCAATAACGTTTCTATCTTTATTAGCAAGTTTTCTAAAAACCAAATCTATCGATTGAATTGAATTAGTTCCTTCATATATTGGGGTAATTCTGTTGTCCCTATATAGTTGTTCAATACCTTGGTCTTTTGTGTAACCATAACCTCCGAAAATTTGCATTGCATCACTAGTAATTTCCATGCCCATATCAGTAAATAGTGATTTAACTACTGGGGTCATCAAAGAAACTAGATCTGATGCTTCTTCTTTAATTTTATTGTCTTTATGATGCAGACTAACTTCGGTTTGTTGTGCCAGCCAAAAACCTAAAGCTCTTTCACCCTCTATAATTGATTTCATATTTAATAATGATCTCCTGATGTCTGCGTGATCTATAATTAAATCTGCTCCATTTTCTGTTTTGCTATTATTAGATTTTCCTTGCTTTCTCTCCTTAGAATAATTTAAAGCATTCTGGTATGCAATTTCAGATAAACCCAATCCCTGGAGTCCCACAACAATTCTTTCCAAATTCATCATAGTAAACATTGAACTAAGTCCTTTGTTTTTTGGTCCAATCATATATCCAACAGCATCATCAAAATTTAAAACGCAAGTAGCAGATCCTTTAATTCCCATTTTACTTTCAATTGAATTAGTTGAAACACTATTTCTTGGACCTAAAGATCCATCTTCTTTCACTTTAACTTTAGGTACTAAAAATAAACTAATTCCCTTAGTGCCCGATGGTGCATCAGGAGTTCTTGCTAAAACTAAATGTATAATATTTTCTGTAAGATCGTGATCTCCAGAAGTTATGAATATTTTTTGCCCGGTTAATTTATAAGTGCCATCTGATTGTTCTACAGACTTCGTTTTTAATAATCCTAAATCTGTTCCACAAACAGGCTCTGTTAAACACATTGTTCCACTCCAAGTGCCTTTAACCATATTAGGAAGAAATTTTTTTTTTATTGAATCGTTTCCGTGATGAAATATGCAATTATATGCACCAATACTAAGCTCACTATAAAGTTTAAAAGAAAGACTAGCAGAAGATAGCATTTCGTCAAAAAATGTTTTGATAGTGTTTGGCATTCCTTGACCGCCATATTTTGGATCACAAGATAAAGATACCCAGCCATCTTCAATAAATTTTTTGTAAGCTTCTTTGTATCCTGGTGGTGTTATTACTACGCCATTTTCTAATTTAGTGGGCGCTTCATCTCCAGTTTTAGCTAGGGGCAATATAAGATTTTCAGTTAGCTTTGCAGCTTGTTCCAAAATATCTTTTGCAAGATCAGAATTAACTTCCTTGTATCTTTCTAGTTCATTGTAGTAAGCATTGTCTCTTAACTTTTCGAAGAGAAACATCATATCTTCTGTGGGAGCTCTGTAGGTTGTCATTATTTTAAAGCCTCCTTCCCAACATTGCACCACAACAAACCTATAAGCAAAATTCCTAAAAGTTTTTTCATTTAATTCACCAAAGGTTTTCCTGTTGAAAGTGTGTGTTTAATTCTAGCTTGAGTTTTTTCCATTTGAATAAGCTGAACAAAAGCTTCTAACTCCAGAGCATACATATCATCTTCGGATAATTCCTTGTCGATGTTTGTGTTACCACCACTTAGTACAAAGGCTAATTTTTTTCCAACTTCCATTCCATGCTCCAAAATTTTCTTTTCTCTAAAAAGATTTTCAAGAGTTTGGAACATTTTTTCTCTTACCTGACTTCCTGATAACTTAAAAATTGCTTTTTTTGGCGGTTTGTATCCATCTTTATTATTGTTAATTAAATCTTGTGAAACTGAAAGTAGCTTGTTTCTATTCATAATACTTTTGTCTTTCTCTAATAAAAACTTAAATGGTATAGCCTCTATGGGTGAACTGGCAGTTTTACCATAGCCAATAATATCAAATACTTTTTGTGGAGCAAAGTCAGAATCTTTTTTGGCTTCTTGCGTTTGCATCCACCTGCACAACATGTTTGTGGTCCCTCCTCCTGCGGGAATTAATCCTACTAGTGTTTCTACTAATCCTGTAACAATGTTTGTGTGTGCAACTACATAATCGCTTTGAATTAATACTTCAAAACCACCACCTAAAGCTAAACCTGATGGTGCGGAAACTACTATATTATTGGAATATTTTAATTGTTTGCAGGTCATCTGAAAATGATGGATAAACTTTTCAATAGCTTTCCAATTTTTTTCTTTTGCAAAATCCATGACATAATTTAAATTAACTCCAGCTGAAAATTGCATTCCCTCATTGATAATGATCATGTTTTTGTCAGATGCTTTTTTTAGTGCATCCATTGAGTCATAATCTAGGGTATTTGCTTTAGTGTTAAATTCTATAATTTTATAATCTTTATATTCGTATGTAAAAGCTGATTTATTATCTTTGTTAATTTTTGCTGATTGCTTTACTTTTCCCAACGTTTCTAAATTTGTATAAATTTGTCTTTGACCATAAAAAGTTTTAGCTTTTTTATCGTAAAGTTCTTTTATAAATTTATTCGTTTTTAATTGATTGTCTTTTTCTACAAAAAACTTTACTCCGAGTTCTTCGAGCATCTCAAAAGGTCCTTTGGTCCAATTAAACCCAAGCCTCATGGCTTCATCAATATTATTATAATCTTTTGTTACATTGGGAACTAAAGAAGATGCATAAAGAATAATTTTTGAGATTACAGACCATGCATATTCTCCGTATTTGTCATTTTTTGAGACAAGTTCTTTTAAATTAATTTTTTCACCAATATTTAAATCGATTTTTTTCGATGGAGAATAATCTTTGGTGGTCAAATTAATTGCTTCTAAAACTTTCTTTCCATCTTTTTTGTTCATTCTATAAAATCCACCTTTTCCTTTTCTTCCGGTGTAGCCATTTTCAATTAAATTTTTTACCAATGGTATTTCTTGAGCTACTTCATGAAAGACATCGGATTTTGGTAATTCTTTTAAAAAACTTTTTAAAACATCTGACATTAAATCGATACCGATCAAATCATACAAACCAAAAATTCCTGTTTTAGGAATGCCCATAGGCCTTCCAAAAACTGCATCTGCCTCTTCTATGTTTAATTTCATTTTAATGGCTTCTGTCATGGCTACCTGCATCGCATATACTCCAACTCTATTTCCTAAAAATCCTGGTGTATCTTTGCAGATTATTACTCCTTTTCCTAAATTCTCTTCACAAAAAAATTTTAGAAAATTTATTTTTTCAATATCATTTATTTCCTCACTAACAATTTCTAGAAGACCCATATACCTTACGGGATTAAAAAAATGGGTTATACAAAAATCCTTCTTGTCCCGATCAGACATTTTTTCTGACAAGATTTTTAATGGAATAGTTGATGTGTTTGATGAAATTATTGAATTTGGTTTTCTTACTTTAGAAATTTTTTCATAAAGTTTATGTTTTACGTCTATTCTCTCAACAACAGCTTCTACTACCCAATCAGCTTTGCCAACTAAATCAAAATTGTCATTTATATTTCCTACCTCGATATTATCAATTTTACTTTTGTCTACTAATAAAGGTGGGCGAGATTCAAGTATTTTTTTTTTTGCTTTTTCTGAAGTTTCAGTTTTTAAATCTAAAAGCGTAACTGGAATATTTGCGTTGCACAATTGTGCTGCAATTCCACTACCCATAGTTCCAGAACCAATGACAACTACTTTTTTAATATTCATTGAACCAGATACTATTTAAGTTTTGAAATTATTGCATCTCCCATTTGTGATGTAGATACTTCTTTTTTTCCTTTAGATAAAATGTCCTTAGTTCTTAATCCATCATCAAGAACTTTATGAACTGCCTGATCTAAGTTATCAGCTTCTTGTTCTAAATCTAATGAATATCTAAGAGCCATTGAAAAGCTTAAAATAGTCGCTATAGGATTAGCTATCCCTTTTCCAGTAATGTCTGGAGCAGATCCATGTACAGGTTCATACAAAGATCTCATTTTACCATTTTTATCTTTTGCACCCAAAGAAGCAGAAGGCAATAGACCCAGTGATCCTGTTAGCATAGCTGCTTCGTCGGATAACATGTCTCCAAATAAATTGTCCGTTACTATAACGTCAAATTGTTTAGGATTTCTTAAAAGCTGCATAGCACAGTTGTCTGCTAGCATATGATTTAATTCAATATCTGTATAATCGTCATCTCTCAATTTTTGAACTTCTTCTCTCCATAAAACTCCCGATTCCATAACATTTGATTTTTCGCAAGAAGTAACTTTTTTATTTCTTTTTTTTGCAAGTTCAAAAGCTACTTTGGCTACCCTTATTATTTCATTAGTTGTATATGAATGTGTATTAATACCCTTTCTTTCTCCATTTTCGATAGGTTTTATTCCTCTGGGCTCACCAAAATATATACCTCCGGTAAGCTCTCTTACAATCATAATATCTAAACCAGAAACAATTTCTGGTTTCAAACTAGAAGAATCTACTAGTTGTTTAAAACAAATCGCTGGTCTAAGATTCGCAAACAATTTTAATTCTTTTCTCAGTTTTAGTAATGCTCTTTCTGGTTTTTTTGAAAATTCTAAATTGTCCCATTTTGGACCACCGCATGCACCTAATACTATTGCCTCGGATTCCATTGCTTTATAGAATACTTCATCAGTAATTGGATTTTTGTGTTTTTCAATTGACGCCCCCCCGATTAAATCTTCATCTATTTTAAAATCTAAAGATTTTTTAGAGTTTAACCATTGTATAATTTTTTTTACTTCACTAACTACTTCTGGTCCAATACCATCACCCGGCAATAACAAAATTTTTCTATCCTTAATTTTAATCATATCAATTCATCCAAGGTTTAGTCTTTTGGATATTTTTTTCATAAGAAGAAATTTTTTCAATTTTTTCCAATGAAAGATCAATATCATCTAAACCATTTAACAAACATTTTTTTTTAAAAGCATCAACATTAAAAATAATTATTTCATTTCCAAATTTAATTTTTTGTTCAGAAAGATCAATTTCTATAGTTTCTTTTTTTGTTGAATATTCTATAATTTTTTCTAGTTGTTTTGAGTCCAAAACAATTGGTAGCATGCCATTCTTAAAACAATTGTTATAAAAAATATCTGCAAAACTTGGACTTATTACACATCTAATTCCAAAATCTAACAGAGCCCATGGAGCATGTTCTCTTGAGGATCCACATCCAAAATTTTTTCCAGTTAACAAAATGGAAGATTTATTATAGGGCACTTTGTTTAAAACAAATTCATTTATTTTTTTTCCTTCTTCGTCATAACGCATTTCAAAAAATAAACTTTTTCCAAGCCCGGTTCTTTTTATCGTTTTTAAAAATTGTTTTGGAATAATCATATCTGTATCTACATTTATCATTGGTAGATTGGCTGGTATGCCTTTTAAAATATTAAATTTTTCCATTTTAATTTTTAAACTTTCTTACATCTGTCAAATGTCCATCGATTGCTGCTGCAACAGCCATTGCGGGACTCATTAGGTGGGTTCTACCACCACGACCCTGACGTCCTTCAAAATTTCTATTCGAAGTAGATGCACATCTTTCTTTAGGATTAAGTTTATCTGCATTCATTGCTAAGCACATTGAACAGCCTGGTTCTCTCCATTCAAATCCAGAATCTTTAAAAATTCTATCTAAACCCTCTTGTTCTGCTTGCTGTTTTATAAGGCCAGATCCCGGAACAACCATGGCATTTATATGTTGAGCAATTTTTCTTCCTTTAGCTATTTTGGCCGCATCCCTAAGATCAGTAATTCTTCCATTAGTACAGCTACCAATAAAAATTCTATCAACTTTAATATCTGTTATTTTGATATTTGGTTTAAGTCCCATATAATCTAAAGATCTATTCATAGACGCTTTTCTGTCTTCGTCTTTTTCATTCTTTGGATCAGGAATTGTACCTGTTATTGAAACTACATCTTGAGGCGAAGTACCCCAAGTTACCATTGGACTAATTTCACCACCACTAATTTCTATTTCTTTATCAAATCTTGCACCAATGTCTGACTTAAGTTTTGACCAATTTACAATTGCTCTATCCCATCTATTTCCTTTTGGTGATTTAGGTTTATCTTTAAGATAATTAAAAGTCTTTTGATCTGGTGCAATTAATCCTGCACGAGCTCCTGCCTCTATTGACATATTGCAAATTGTCATACGTTGCTCAACACTTAGATTTTCTATTACTGATCCAGCATACTCGATAACCATTCCGGTACCACCCGCGGTACCAATCTTTCCTATGGTTTGTAAAATAACATCCTTAGAAGTCACTCCAATTTGTAATTCACCAATGACTTTTACTCTAAGGTTTTTTGATTTTTTTTGAATTAGTGTTTGGGTCGCCAACACATGCTCAACTTCTGAGGTACCAATACCAAAAGCTAGTGCACCGAACGCTCCATGTGTTGCTGTATGACTATCCCCACAAACTATAACAGTTCCTGGTTGGGTAAAGCCCTGTTCTGGACCAATAATATGAACGATACCTTGTCTTTTATCTTTCATATCAAAAATTTCAATTCCAAACTCTTTACAATTTTTTTCTAAAGTTTCTACTTGAATTTTAGACTCCTCATCATTAATACCTTTTGATCTGTCAGTAGTTGGAACATTGTGATCGGCAACAGCAAGAGTTAAGTTTGGCTGTCTCACTTTTCTATTAGCGATTCTTAATCCTTCAAAAGCTTGTGGGCTGGTCACTTCGTGAATAAGATGTCTATCTACATAAAGCAATGCTGTTCCATCTTCTTGCTGATGAACCAAATGATCATTCCAAATTTTATCGTACAGTGTTAAAGACATTTAGAAAAAATTTATTTTTTTTCTTTATTTGATATTTCTTTTTTTTCCGTTGTTTTTTTGATGCTTTTATTTTCTTCTTTTATACTTTTCAAAGATTTATCAACTTTTATTTCTTCAGTTTTTTTTTCTGATTTACTTTCTAAATCAATACCTATTTTCTTTTTAATTTTTTCAGCAATTCTAGCTGACTTTCCTGTTCTATCTCTTAAATAATATAACTTAGCTCTTCTTACTTTTCCAGATCTAATTACTTTTATCGAATTAATTACTGAACTAAATAATGCAAAAGTTCTTTCAACACCTTCTCCGAAAGAAATTTTTCTTACAGTAAAAGAAGAGTTTAAACTTCTATTTTTTTTTGCAATGCACACGCCTTCAAAATATTGAATCCTTTCTCTTTTACCTTCAGTAATTCTAACTCCTACTTTAATAATGTCTCCAGGAAAAAATTGAGGGTATTTTTTAGATGCTAAAATCTTTTTAACACTTTCCTTATTGATGTCTTCGATATTTTTCATAATGTAAGTCAAAAGTTTATTTCTTTTTTTTATATTTTTCCCATAAATCTGGTCTTCGGCGTCGTGTTATAGCTTCAGATTGTGATAAACGCCAGTCTTTAATTTTCGCATGATCCCCGGATAATAGTACTTCCGGGACACTTTCTTTCTCCCAAATTTGAGGTTTTGTATATTGAGGATATTCCAATAATCCATTTTCAAAACTCTCATCATTTTTTGATACGTCGTTACCAAGTATTCCAGGAAGCAATCTTAGCACGCTGTCTATTACAACAAAAGCTGCCGATTCACCTCCAGACAAAATATAGTCTCCAATACTAATTTCTTCTATATTTCTTGTGATTAAAATACGTTCATCAATTCCTTCAAAATGGCCGCATATTAAATTGATAGTTTTTTCTTCCGAAAGTTCTTTTGCAATTTTTTGATTAAATTTTTTGCCTTTTGGTGATAGATAAAAAATTCTTTCACCTTCCTTAACATTTTGATCAATAGACTTTGCCAATACATCTGCTTTTAAAAGCATTCCACTTCCACCTCCGAATGGAGTATCATCAACTGTTTTATGTTTGTCTTCTGCATAGTCTCTTATATTTACAACTTTTAAATCCCAGATTTTTTTTATTAAGGCCTTTCCATAAAGTCCTTTATTTAATGGACCGGGGAACATATCTGAATACAATGTAAATACTTGAGCTTGCCACATTATTGTAACTATTTTTTTTCTCCTTCCGATTTATCTGCTTTTAGATTTTTATTTACCGTCTCTGCTTTTGGTTGATCCTTTTTTTCTTCTACTTTTTTAGGTTCAACTTCTTTTTTTTCAGCTATTTTTTGATCCTTTTTTTCTTCTACTTTTTTAGGTTCAACTTCTTTTTTTTCAGCTATTTTTTGATCCTTTTTTTCTTCTACTTTTTTAGGTTCAACTTCTTTTTTATTATCTTTTTCAATCTTTTTTCTGTCCTTTTTTGGTACAGCTTTTAAAGGATTATTGCCGGGCACTGGCATAGCAATAATTTCAGCCTCTCCAAGAATTCTTGCAACTCTTGTTGTTGGTTTTGCTCCTTGTTTGATCCAGTGCTTAACACGCTCAATTTCAATTTTCATTCTATCTTTTTTATTTTTTGGAACTAGAGGATTAAAAAAACCCAATTTTTCTATAAATCTTCCATCTCTAGGAAATCTACTATCTGCAACGACTATTTTGTAAACAGGTCTTTTTTTTGCTCCACCCATAGATAATCTTATTTTTAACATTTTTCTCCTTTTTTTATTTTAATTGATTAAAAAGTTCTGGGGGAATTCCTTTGTCCCCTATCCCTTTTTGGTTACCTTTAGACATTTTTTTCATCATGTCAGACATTAACTTAAATTGTTTTAATAATTTATTGATAGTGGCAACGTCAGTTCCAGAACCATTAGCAATTCTTTTTCTCCTTGACCCATTAATAATTTTTGGATTTTTTCTTTCTTTTTTTGTCATTGATAAAATTATTGCTTCATTTTTATTTATTATGCTTTCATCAATGCCTGAATTATCCATCTGGGATTTTATTTTTGAAACACCAGGAAGCATCGATAAAACTCCTTCCATACCTCCCATTTTTTTCATTTGTCTTAATTGACTTAAATAATCTTGCATTGAAAATTTCCCTTTTTTTAAATTTTCTTCAGTTTCTTTTATTTTATCTTGATCTAAATCTTCTGAAGCTTTTTCAACAAGAGAAACAATGTCTCCCATCCCAAGAATTCTATTTGCTATTCTATCAGGATGAAAAATTTCAATATTTTCAATTTTTTCTCCTACTCCTAAAAATTTTATTGGGACCCCAGTTGTAAATTTCATACTTACAGCAGCTCCACCTCTTCCATCCCCATCCGCTCTGGTTAGTACTATTCCTGTTAGATCAACAGTTTTTTTAAATTCTGAAGCTATATCTACAGCCACTTGACCTGTTAAAGAATCAGCAACTAATACTATTTCTGATGGATTAAGAATTGATTTTAATTCTTTAATTTCACTCATCATTGAAAGATCTATTTGAGTTCTTCCGGCAGTATCAAAAATGATTACATCTGAACCAGATAATGATGCTGCACTTAAAGATCTCCTGGCAATTTCGTTTGGCAATTGATCTTTAACTATTGGCAAAGTTTGTAAAGAATTTTGTTCTCCTAAAATTTTAAGTTGTTCTTGAGCTGCAGGTCGATAAATATCTAAACTTACCAGCAAGACTTTCTTTTTATTATTCTTCTCAAGATATTGAGCTAATTTTGCTGCTGTTGTAGTCTTACCTGAGCCTTGTAGTCCAACCAACATAATAGAAACTGGAGGAACTGCATTTAAATTTAATTCTGATTTTTGATCACCAAGCAATTGAACTAACTCATCATAAACAATTTTTACAATCATTTGACCTGGGGTAGTTGATCTTATAATTTCTTTTCCAATGGCCTTGGGTTTGATGTTTTCAATCAACTTTTTCGCTACAGGCAATGCTACATCGGCTTCTAATAGAGCTTGCCTAATACTTCTTAAACCTTCGTCAACCTGTTTTTCGTTTAACGAAGGAGCTTTTTTTAAAGAAGAAAAAATTTCTTCTAATTTATTTGTTAAATTTTCAAACATTTTCAATTTCCAGCAATAATCGCACTAGTGGGCGAACTCTCGCTGACTAATGTCGATCTCTTTGTTTCCAAAGACACCGCAAAGAATTGTTATTTTTTGCGGGAAGTTCGCATAAATTACATTAGACCTTCAAAAAGTCAATAAATAAGTTAAAAGTCTAAATACTATGAATTTAAAAGCTTATAAAATGGATGGGTTAGGAAATGATTTTGTTATTTTTGATAATAGAAAAAAAACAACCTATTTAACTAAAAAAGAAATTGTAAAAATTTCAGACAGAAGTTTTGTAGGCTGCGACCAATTGATTTTTATTAATAAAAGTAACGATTACGACGCAGAATTAGATTTTTACAATTCTGATGGGGGAAAATCCTCTGCGTGTGGTAATGGCACTAGATGTGTAGCTTATTTTATTGCGAAAGAAAAAAACAAAAAAGAAATTCAATTTAAAACAGAAAGTGGTGTACTAAAATCAAAAATATTAGGAATTAAAATGGTTGAAACCAATATTGGAACTCCAAAATTCAACTGGAAAGAAATTCCTCTGAGTAAAGAAATTGATAACACCAATTTAGGAATTGTCATTTTAGACAAAGAGGGAAATAGTTTGAAAGGAGGTTATGCTTTAAGTGTTGGAAATCCACATTTGATTTTTTTTGTAAGTAAATTAGAAAATTACAATTTATCAAAAATAGGTCCTGAATTGGAAACACATGCTTTGTTTCCAAAAAAATGTAATATTACAATAGCTGAAGTAAAAAGTAAAAAATTAATTAAAGTTCATGTTTGGGAAAGAGGAGCTGGAATGACCAAGGCTTGTGGAACTGCAGCTTGCGCAACTGCGGTAGCTGCTTTTACAAAAAAATTGACAAATAATATATTGGATATCGAATTTAAACTTGGCAAAATAACAGTCACTATAGATAAAAATAACTCTATAAATATGAAAGGTGAAGTTTCTGAAATAAAAGAAATTGATATTAATATTTAAAATAAATGGGAATTTTCGAAAAATTTAAAATTGGGTTAAGTAAAAGCTCTAAAAATTTTTCTTTTGGTATTCAAAATTTAGTTATTAATAAAAAAATCGACTCACAAACACTTGGTGATCTAGAAGATTTTTTAATTCAATCTGATGTTGGGGTAATTGCCGCTAAGGAGTTAAAACAAATTTTTTCTCAAATTAAAATTGATCCAAAAAAAAATATTACAAATCAGATCAATTTAATTGTTGAAAATTATATTAAAAACTTAATGTCACCACTTGAAAAAAATTTATTTATTGAAGAAAATATTAAACCCAAAGTTATATTAGTCGCAGGTGTTAATGGTGTAGGCAAAACTACAACAATTGGAAAATTGGGAAAAATATTAGCTAGTAACAATAAACAAGTTGTCTTTGCAGCGGCAGACACATTTCGAGCTGCTGCTATTGAACAATTAGAAATTTGGTCTAAAAAGATTGGCGCAAAAATTATTAAATCAGAAATTGGCTCTGACCCAGCTTCTGTAGCTTTTAAAGCGTTAGAATATTCAAAAAAAAATAATATTGATTATCTTTTAATCGATACCGCAGGAAGACTGCAAAATAAAAAAAATTTAATGGAAGAGTTTAAAAAAATATCAAAAGTCTTAAAAAAAATTAATCCTCACTCTCCTCATGAAACAATATTAATTTTAGATGCAACAACGGGACAGAGTGCATTGAATCAAGTTGAAGAATTTCAAAAAATTACACCAATTTCTGGTTTGATTATGACAAAACTTGATGGAACAGCAAAAGGAGGTATTTTACTAGCTGTTGCAAAAAAATATAATTTACCAATTATTGCCGTAGGTTTGGGTGAACATGAAAATGATTTGGAATTATTTAAAGCGGAAGAATATGCAAAAGCAATAATGCAACACTAAAAAATAAATGAAAAAAGTATTTAATTTTGCTCTTTATGATTTTGCAAATTCTGCTTTTACAACAATTATTATAACTTTTATTTTCGCAACTTATTTTGCAAAACAAATTGCACCGAACCCGGTACTAGGTCAATCATACTGGGGTTGGACAATTGGTTTAGTGGGATTTTTTGTAGCCATTTCAGGACCGTTTATTGGTTCTTTTGCAGACAAAAATAACCAAATTCTTTTTTTTTTAAGATGCTTTTCTTTGCTATGCATTTTTTTTACCTCTCTGCTTTGGTTTGCAAAACCATATGAAAATTATCTTTTATATACTTTAATAATTGTTGGAATTGCAAATTTTTTTTATGAATTAAGTTTAATTTTTTATAACTCTTTACTAAAAGATATTTCAAAAAATAAAAATTTGGGTAAGTCATCCGGTTTGGGATTTGCTTTGGGATACTTGGGGGGAATAGTTATACTATTCATTAGTATAAAATTATTTATTGATAATGAAAACTTGCCTTTTGGATTATCTAAAGAAGAGTCTCAAAATATACGAGCAACGGCAATTTTAGTTGGTGCTTGGTTTTTATTATTTTCTATTCCATTTCTTTTTTTTTTTAAAAAAAAAATTAAAAAATTTAAAAAATCCTCTTTATCAAATTTTTCAGATTTAAAAAATTTAGTTTGGAAAAGAGGTTTAAAAACTTTAGGAAAATTTTTAATTGCAAGGATGCTTTATGCGGATGGTTTAAATGCAATTATAATAATGGGAGGAATTTTTGCAGTAGGTGTATTTAATCTTGAAATCAAAGAACTTTTAATACTTTCAGTTTTAATGAATGTTACTGCATTAGTCGGTGCCGTTATAGGTGGAATAGCTAATGATAAATATGGTTCTAAAATCGTCATTATTATTTCTTTGTTAGGACTAATATTTTCTTCAATAATAATTCTTTTTGCTTATTCCAAATTATTATTTTTTATTATGGCAGCAATTAATGGATTATTCATTGGACCAATTCAATCTGCAAGTCGAGTTATAATAACTACTCTGCTAAATAATAATAACCAAGGGAAAGGTTTTGGTCTATTTGCTACATCTGGAAAATTAACTTCATTTATTGGGCCTTTGTTAGTAAGTACAGTTACATTTCTATCTGATAGTCAGAGAATAGGTTTTTCTTCTGCGATTATCTTGCTTGTAATTGGGTTAATAATTTTAATAAATATTAAGAAAATCTAATTAATTAAATTAGTTGAAATTAATGGTTTATAATACCTACATTTATAAAGTGAATTTAAATCTTTAAATCCACAACTTTTTAAAATAGATGAAATCATAAAGTTATATCGATTATTTTTTGCCAAAGTTTCAAGAGAATTTGTAATAATATTGTATTTAAAATTACTATCTAAATACTTTACTGCGCTTATCATAATAATTGTTTGGTTATCATTTAGTAAATAATAAGCATAGTCTTCTGGAAAAACCGGAAGTTTATTGTTTCTTGATAAAGACTTTGCTTTTGTAGGGAACCAGTCATACGTAATTAGTGGTTTTATTTTTTCAGTACGATTATTAAATAAATATAAATCCTGTGGATAATCGGTTATGTAATTAAAATTTTCTCCTCTTGCTAATACAGATTTATTTCTTGTTTTAAAAAAAAGTGTAAATTTTTTGTCATGTGATAACATTTTGCCAATATTGAAAATGTCCTCAACATCCTCCTTATAAGGATTTGATTCATTTGAATTTCCTTGAATATTAAAAATAAACATAAAAAATAAGATATATGTAAGAAATTTTTTCATCACATTTTTCTAATCTTAATTTGTGAAACTTCTTTGTTTAAAATGTGACCTAATTTAAGCCTTCAATAAATAATTTCAGTTCTTTTATAAGTGATTCATTAAAGTCCATCATATGATCGTCATATTCAGAAAAATAATGATATTTTGGTAAATTTGCTGAGTTATAAATTTTTTTTCCCATTTTAAAGGGAACGATTTTATCTTTTTTACCATGCATTACTAAAACGGGGAAATATATATTTTGTATTTTTTTCACGCTTTCATATTTGTCTTTCAATAAAAAACTTACAGGGAAAAAAGAATAATATTTTTTTCCCATATCTATCATTGATGTAAAAGGTGCCTCTAATACCATTCCAGCGTATTTTTTATTTTGACCAATTTCTATTGCCACAGCTGTACCTAATGACTCTCCATACAAAATAATTTTTTCTTCCTTAACTCCTATAGATCTAAGCCAATTTAATGCACCTTTTGCATCTTCATAAAGACCTTTTTCATTTGGTTTTCCATCATTTCCACTAAATCCTCTCCAAGCTATTATTAAAAAATTTAAATCAAAATTTTCAAAGTGGTTTAGTTTATATATTCTATTTTCCAAAGAACCTGCGTTGCCATGTAAGAATAAAATAGTTTTTTTTGAAATATCTTTCTTATGAAACCATCCTAGAAGTTTGTAATTATCTGATGTGGTAATTTTAACTTTTTCTATTTTTGGAATTAAATTATTAATTTCCGAATAACTGTTAATATTTGGATGATAAAGTAATTTATTTTGGTAAAAGTACAAAAAAATTAACAATATTAGATATAAAAAAATAATTAAAACAATAGATTTTATAAAAAACATTTTATTATTTGAATTTATCTATAAAAATAATTTTTTTATTTTTTAATTGCTTTTATGGAATCATAAATTAAGAGAGACATGCATAATATGACTATTACCCAAAAAGGAAGTCCTCTCCAAAATCCAGCAAGTCCTGTACTTATGCTCCAAGCCAAACCTATTAAAAAAACGCCAACAAGTGTAACACCTAAAAAAATTGTAAACTTTTCACTAAATTTCATATTATTTTCTAATCATCTTTTAATTTTACTTGTCAACCAACTAGCGTTCCTAAATAATCTTTCATCATCAAATAAAGATGATACTAATTGTACACCAACCGGAAGACCATTTTTACCTTGTAACAATGGTAAGCTAATAGATGGCATACCACAATATGTCCAAACCGTACAAAATATAGGATCTCCCGTAGATTTTAATCCTTTTAGAGCCTCACCAGTCGCAGATGGGGTTAAGATTGCATCATAATCGTGAAAAAATTGTTTAAAGTATGCATTGGCTATATCTATTTTTGATAGAGCGTTATTGTATTCCACGGAAGTATACTTCATTCCTCTTTCGATGGCCTCTATAATTTTATCACTTAGCTTATTTTTAGAATTTTTATATTCTTCTGAAAACGACGTTGCCATATCAGATTCCATAATTATTTTATGCCAATCAGGTATTTTAGCAAAACCCTCTGGCAACTCAATTTCAACTACCTGGCCCTTAAGCTCATCTTTCACTTCATTAAACCCATCCACAGTATCTTGATCTAATTTATCCATGAAAGGTAACTTGATATAAGCCAGCAAAGGTTCCATTGGTGGTTTTTGCCTGCTTGCAGCTAATAATTTTGGTTTCGGATTTAATGATGTATCAGGATCTTGATTGTCATGGCCAATAAGCTGCTCACTAATTAATGCTGCATCTTCGATAGAATTAGAAAAAATACCAACCTGGTCTAATTTTCGAGAAATTTGTAAAACTAAATGCCGCGAAATTAGTCCCTTGGTAGGCTTATAACCTACCACGCCACAATAAGAAGCTGGTCTAATTACAGAACCATTTGTTTGGCTTCCAACAGAAAGTGGTACCATATGTGAGGCAACGGCTGCCGCAGAACCGCTTGATGATCCACCTGGTGTTCTGTTTAGATCATGAGGGTTTTTAGTTTTACCAGGCGAATAATATGCAAGTTCAGTTGTTACTGTTTTTCCCATAATAATTGCTCCCGCCTGTTTTAATTTTGATACAACGGTACAATCATTTAAGCTTAAATTTTTTTTATGAATTTCTGTACCATCTTCAGTTGGCATATCACCTGTGTCGAAAATATCTTTAATACCAACTGGGATTCCATGAAGGTCTCCATGTTGACCCGCTTGATGTAACGCATCCAATTTCTTTGCTTGAGCAAGTACAAGATTTTCATCAAAGAATTCCCAAGCTTCGATATTTTTTTCTTTTTTTTTTATTTGTTCTATATATTTTTTAACAAGTTCTTCTGATGTTATTTCTCCTTTTTTAATGGATTGAACCATTTCTACTGCAGAAGTTTTAATTGAAGACATGAGTTTTACTTACCAACGCCAAAAAAATAATCTGGTAAAAATAATGCTATACCTGGAAAATTATACATTAGTACCATGGTAAATATTACTATAAATAAATAAGGCATAATTGCTTTAAATATTTCAAGTAACTCAATTGCGTCGCCTGCAACTCCTTTTAAATAATAGGCAGCCATGGCCATGGGCGGGGTTAAAAATGATGTTTGAAGATTTAAAGCAACTAGCATTGCGAAAAAATATGGATTTACACCAAAAGTATCAAGCATTGGTAAAAAGATTGGTACGAAAATAATTAATATCTCAGTCCACTCTAAAGGCCACCCTAACAAGAAAATTATTAACTGAACCAATACAAGGAATTGCCAAGGTTCCAGATTCATACCAACAATCCAATGTTCAATGATGGCATGACCTCCTAGATATGAAAAAACAGACGCAAAAGTCCAAGAACCTACAAATAACCAACAGACCATGGCAGTAGTTTTTGCTGTTAAAAAAATTGATTGTTTTAAACTTTCGAATGTAAGTGTTCTATAACAAAATGCTAAAAATAATCCTCCAAATGCACCGATTGCAGCAGCTTCTGCTGGAGTTGCTAATCCGAGTAAAATTGAACCTAGTACTGACAAAATTAATAAAAACAATGGAACAAAAGAAGTTAGCAATTGTATAATAATAACTTTCGTTGGAGGCACTTCTTCTTCTAAAGGCTTTGGTGCAATACTTGGATTAAAATATGCTCGAGTAACAACATAAACCATATAAAAACCCGCTAATATAAAACCAGGGAAAATTGCTGCGGCATAAAGTCTTAATGGCGATAATTCTGCTATAGCCGCATAAACAATAAGCATAATGCTTGGTGGAATTAAAATTCCTAAAGTTCCTCCCGCACAAATAACTCCCGCAGCAAATCCTCGATGATAATTTGCTTTAACCATTGCTGGAAATGCTAGTAAACCCATTAATGTTACAACAGCTCCAATAATTCCACTTGCTGTAGCAAATATTGCACAAGTAGCTAATGCTGCTACAGCCATAGAACCTGGAAGATGTCGTGTAGCTAATTGCAAACTGAAAAACAAACGATTTACAATGTTTGCCCTTTCAACCACGTAACCCATAAATAAAAATAATGGTATGGCAACGAGCACATCGTTTTCCATAACAGAATAAGTATTTTGATTTAGTAGGTAAAATATTTTATTGGTAAGTAGTTGTCCTTCTTGAAAATAAGCGTAATAGCCAAAACCCACGCCCATTGCAACAAGAGTAAAGGCTATCGGAAATCCTAATAAAACTAGGAAAATAAAAAGCGAAAGCATAAATATTGCTACTTGTGGATCTGTCATTTAGTTTCCTTTATTTAATGCTCTCTTTTGTCTTTGTTCTTCCGCTTGTTTTTTCATTAAATCTTCTTCTGTTTCTCTTACATCCTCATGTCTTTTCATCCACTGACCATTTCTAATGCACAAAATACATCTCATGCATTCTGAAACTCCTTGTATAATCAATAGTCCACCAGCCAAAGGTATCAAAGATTTAAAATAATATATTTGAATTCGTGCAGGACTGTTCCAGCTTACCTCTTTATATCTCCAAGAATCTGATGCTATTTCATAACCAAAATAAAATAATGCCAACATTCCAGGGAAGAAGAAGAAAATATAAAGTATCAAATCTATCCATGCTTGAGCTTTAACTGGAAATAATCTGTATAATACATCTCCTCTAACATGTGCATCTTGTGCTAAAGCATAAGGTCCGGCCATTAAAAAAAGACCACCATACATTTGAACCATCATATCAAAAACCCAAACCGTGGGGGCGTTCAATACATAACGTACAAAAACTTCATAAGTAACAGAAAGTGTTAAAATAAGAATACACCAACCAAAGGCTCTACCTATCCAAATGCTTAGGCTTTCAAAAAAATATATAAATTTTTCCATTTGATTTAGTCTAACTAAATAAGGGCGACTTGTAAAAGTCGCCCTTTATTAAATATTGTTATTTGATTAATTAAATTGCTTTTGTAGGCTCACCGAAGTGATGTCTATAAGCCATTCCATAATCAGGTGAATTAAGCAATAAATATGCCATAACTTTTTTAGCATATACTTTTTGTGATGCTACAACTTTTTTGAAGAAAGGATCACTTTTTTCAAATTTAGCTGTAATTACATCCCATGCTTTTAATTGATCTTGCATAACTCCGTCTGGTGTTCTGTAAATATTAACACCAAGCTTGTTTTTCAATTTAACAAGGTCATCAGCATACCTTAAAGTATTATGCCAGAAGAAGTTTGAATTTTCAGCTTCTGAAGCATACTCAAGAATTTTTTGCAATTCTGGAGCTAAACCATCAAATGTTCCTTTGTTAAACGCAATCTCAAAAGCTTCCTGTGATTGGTGGAAACTTGCTAAGTGATAATGTTTTGATACATCTTGCATACCAAAGTCACTATCAGAAGTTGGATTGTTAAACTCAGCAGCATCAATCAAACCACTCTTCATTGCAGGTTGAATTTCTCCACCTGGCAATTGAACAACTGACATTCCCATTTCACCAAGAACGTCTGCTGCTAATCCCACAGTACGATATTTCAAACCTTTCATTTGAGAAGATTTTTTGATTTGCTCTTTAAACCATCCAAGTGGCTGAGCTGGCATTGCACTATTAAAGAAACCAACAAGATTTAAACCTAAGTTACCCATTAGTTCATAATATAGTTCTCTACCACCTCCATAGTGTATCCATCCTAATAACTCATTTGCGCTCCAACCCCAACAAGGGCCAGTTCCGAAAAGAGATGCGGATGCAGCTTTACTATACCAATATGCAGGAACGTAGTGACATCCATCTAGAACACCTCTATGAACTGCATCTTGCATTTGACTTGTTTTCACTACAGAATTTACTGGTAAAAGATCGATCTTCAATTTACCGCCAGACATTTCGTTTACTCTTTTAACGTATGCGTTGGCATTCTCTAGGAAAATTCCACCACCCCATGCAGCTTGTACTTTCAATGTTGTTGCAGCAGAAGCAATATTTGGCATTGCTAATGTTGCAGCAGCAGCAGCACCTGTTGCAGCGGCAGTCTTAAAGAACTTACGTCTTGAAGGAGTTTTTACTCCTTTTAACGTTTTAACTTTTTTTGACATGAGTTCCCTCCCTATATTTGTCATTTAGTTAATTAACTTAACTGAATTTAAGCACATCATCTCATCGGAGTCTTTCTAAATAAAGCTCAAGAACTTAGGTATATTTGTAATTACAAAAAAAAATACAACAGAAAGTTGTATTTAGTTAACTATATTATTGCACTTTCCAGTTTTAAAATACTCTTCAATATTATCGATAGCAAGATCGGCCATTGCAGTTCTGGTTCTTTCTGTAGAACTTCCTATGTGAGGTAAGACAAAAATATTTGGTTGTTTTATATAGCCTGGATTAATATTTGGTTCACCATTATAAACATCTAAACCTAAAGCATAAATTTTTTTATTAATTAAAGCCTGAACCATTGCTTCGTCGTCAATCATATCACCTCTTGCACTATTAATAATGATTGCATCCTTAGGAAAAAATTCTAAAGTTTTTTTATTTATTATATTTTTTGTTTCTAATGTAGCTGGACAATTTATTGATAAAAAATCTGACACAGAAAATAAACTTTTTATATTTTTATGATATTCTGCTCCAAACTCTAAATCTTTATTTAATCTAGATCTATTATGGTAATGAATTTTCATTCCAAAAGCTCTTGCTCGTTTAGCAACTGCCCTCCCAATTCTACCCATTCCTAAAATTCCCAACCTAGAACCATCAAGTTGTTTTCCTGTTAAAAAATCCGCAGACCATTTCCAATTTTGGTTTTTTGCGTATTCCATTCCCTCTATAGCTCTTCTTGCTGTACCAAGAATTAGCAACATGGCTATTTCGGCCGTTGCATCAGTTAAAACATCAGGAGTGTTTGTGACAGCAATATTTTTTTTTCTAGCTGCTTTAATATCAATATTTCCAAAACCAACCGCAAAATTAGATATAATTTTTACTGAATCTGAGATTTTAGCAATTGTTTCCATGTCAATTTTATCCGCTATGGAACTTAAAATAGCATCACAACCTTTGCTTAATTCAACCAATTTATTTTGCGAATAATTTTCATCATTTAAATTTAATTTAGCATTCCAAATTTTGGATATTCTTTTTTCATTAGATTTTAGTAATTTTCTAGTAATTAAAACTTTTTTCATAGCTTTGATAAAATTTTTGGTTTTGGTCCTCCTGTATACCAGTCAATAATTTCAGCTGTATGTAAAATTGGAATTCTTGTTGCTTTAGAAATTTGAGTTATACATCCAATATTGCCTGTAGAAATAATATCAGGTTTAACTTTACGAATATTTATTATTTTTTCTTTGAGTAATTTATCTGCAATTTCAGACTGCAACATATTGTAAGTCCCTGCAGAACCACAACAAATATGTCCATCTGGAATTTCTACAACTTCGTTTCCTGTTTTCTTTATTAAATTTATTGGTTCATTATGAATTTTTTGCCCATGTTGCATAGAACAAGCTGAATGATAAGCAATTTTATAATTGTTTTTTTTTATTTTCTTTTCAAATTTAAGTTTTAAGTTTTGAGCTAAAAATTCAGCAATATCTTTTGTTAATTCGGAAATTTTTTTTGCTTTTTTTTTAAATTTTTTATCATCTTTAAAAATAAACCCATAATCCTTTAAAGTAGTGCCACATCCAGAAGTATTAGAAATAATTGCGTCTAAACCTTTATTTAAATATTCCTCGTACCAAACATTAATGTTATTTTTAAAATCTTTATGGGCAAAATCTGATTTACCTAAGTGGTGATTTAAGGAACCACAGCAACCTATTTTTTTAGGTACCACAACTTCTACCCCATGCCGATTTAATAATCTTATAGTAGCTTCATTAATCTGTGGCGAAAGTGTTTTTTGTACACAGCCAGATAAAAGAGCAACTCTAGCGATTTTTTTTCCATTTTTGGCTGGATATATTTCTTTTTCTGCTAATTTTTTTTTTGGAAATTTTGAAGGCATCAGGGTAATCATAGTATTAATTTTTTTTGGAAATAAAAATTTAAATGGTTTAAGAAGTCTAATTAAAAAACCTGAGGCACGAAATAAGTTTTGATTAATAAGCAATGTTGAAAGTAAATTTCTAATTTGTCTATCTACGAAAGGTCTTTTGTAATTTTTTTCAATATAATTTCTACCATGATCAATGAGGTGCATATAATTAACTCCTGAGGGACAGGTGGTCATACAACTATAACAAGACAAACACCTATCTATATGCTTAACAACATTCCGAGATGGTTTTTTTTCATTCTCAATCATATCTTGTATTAAATAAATTCTTCCTCTTGGACCATCTAGCTCATCACCTAATAATTGGTACGTTGGACAGGTTGCATTACACATTCCACAATGAACACATTTTCTAAGAATTTTTTCTGAAGATTTATTATCCTTATCTTTTAATTGATTTTCTGTGAAATTAGTTTGCATTAAATACTCCTGTACATTTTTCCAGGATTAAAAATTCCTTTGGGATCAAAGCTTTCTTTGATTTTTTTTGATATATGTAATCTAGTTTCATCAATAGTAAAAATATCTTTTATTGGTGCCAAATTTTTAGGATTTTTAATAACTGTAACATATCCACCTAACGTTATAATATAATCTTTGATTTTTAATAATTTTGTTTCATCCATACCTGATATTTCAATCCAAAATAAAGCACCACACCAATCAATGTAGTATTTATAATTCTGGTCTAAATACTTCATTAAATCAATACACCTAGAGGGTGGAACAACAACCCGCACTAAACCATTTAAGGTCTCAGAAAACAATTCAAGATTATTTATCCTTTCCCAAAATAATAATGATTGGTGAACATCTAAGATAGATTTTGTTTTATCTTTAAGGTTTAATTCATCAGTTAAACCTCTAATTCTTTCATCAATTGATTTTTTTGATCCCTCCATTCTTATCGCCAAAAAAGATCCTTCGTTTTTAAGGTCATTAAATTTAAATATTTTTTCACGATTTTTAGTATATTTTTTATCATTTGGTTCAACTGGAACAAATATTGAACCTGAAATTTCGTTACTAGAGCTTTGAAGGTTATCAAATAATTTTGCTATTTTCTCTTTATTTTTTTCGTGAATTACTAGTGTACTGCTAGAATCTTTTTTTGGAAGAACTTTAAAAGTAATCTCGGTTAATGCAATAAGCGTGCCAAAAGATCCCGTTATTAATTTAGAGAGATCATAACCTGTAACATTTTTTACAACTGTTCCACCCGATTTGATTATATCTCCCTTGCCGTTAACACCTCTAAATCCTAAAACATGATCTCTGACACTCCCAGATTTAAATCTTCTGGAACCAGCAAAATTACACGAAAGATATCCAGCTGCGGTACCTTTATTACTTTTTGAAAAGCTAATATAACCAAAATCAATTGGTTCAAAAGCAAGTTGTTGGTTGTTTTTTCTTAAAATTTCCTCAATCTCTACTAATGGAGTACATGCTTTTACTTTTATATAAAGCTCTTCAGGTAAATATTCAATGATTCCAGATAATTTTGAAAGGTTTAAAATTTTTGCGCACTGCAATTTATTGCCTATAAAGTTTTTTGAACTTGATCCTATAATTTCAGTTGGAAGATTTTTTTTGTAAAGATCTTTTACAATTAAAGAAACTTCTTCTTCATTTTTAGGCTTTAATATATAATTAGAATCTTGGGAGATCGGGGAATTTATTTTCACCTCTGTGGACATGAACTCTTCCTTCCTCTGCACACTTTCTCAGTATTGGATAAACTTTTCCTGGATTTAGCAGATTTTTTTCATCCAAAGATTGTTTAATCTTAAGTTGTTGCTGAATATCGTTATCATTAAACATTTCGCACATTAGTTCTCTTTTTTCTATACCAACCCCATGTTCTCCCGTAAGCACTCCCCCAAGTTTCACGCAGTATTTTAAAATATCTGCTCCAAATTCTTCGGTCCTTTTAAGTTCGTCTTTATTATTTCCATCGTACATTATTAAAGGATGTAAATTTCCATCCCCCGCATGAAATGCGTTTGCAACTGGTAGATTATATTTTTTTGATAATCTTTGAATCTCTTTTAAAACTTGAGAAAGCTTTCCCCTTGGTATTGTTCCATCCATACAATAATAGTCTGGGGCCATTGCTCCACAAGCTGGAAAGGCAGCTTTTCTACCAGCCCAAAATGCTAACCTTTCTTTTTCATTTTTACTTAATTTTATACTTGAAGAATTGTTTTTTTTTGCAATTTCACTTACTGTTTTGATCAATTCATTTACTTCTGATGTAGTTCCATCTAATTCAACGATTAATAAAGTTTCTGCATCTCTTGGATATCCTGCCTTACAAAAGTTATCTGTTGCTTCTATTAAGGCCTTGTCCATAATTTCCATTCCAGCTGGAACAATTCCTTTAGAAATAATTTCAGTAACACAGTTACCACTATCCTCAATTGAAGGAAATCCTATTAAAGCTGCTTTTACTGACTGGGGTTTTTTTAAAATTTTTACAGTAACTTCTGTAATTACTCCTAGCAGGCCTTCTGAACCACATATTAATCCGAGCAAATCATAACCTTCTTGATCAAGCGTTTTTCCTCCTAACCTACAAATTTTTCCATCCATTAAAACTAACTCTACACCTAAAATATTATTAGTTGTTGTTCCATATTTAAGAGAATGTACTCCCCCAGAATTTTCAGCTACATTTCCACCAATTGAACAAGCCAATTGACTTGAAGGATCTGGGGCATAATAAAAACCCCTATGTTGAACAGCGTGAGTAATAGATAGATTTGTTACTCCAGGCTGAGCAACAACACATTTGTTATTAAAATCAATTTCTAAAATTTTATTAAATTTACCGAGACCTAAAAGAATTGCATCATTTAGTGGCAAAGCTCCTCCCGATAACCCCGTGCCCGCTCCCCTTGGTATAACTTTAATTTTTTCTTCATTACAATATTTTAAAATTTTACTTACTTCTTGAACATTTTCTGGCAATACAACGAGTAGTGGTCGTTGTTTATAAGCTGATAATGCATCAGTTTCATAAGGTTTAATTTCATCATCTTGATGTAAAACATTTTCTGATTTAGTTATTTTTTTTAATTTATAAATAATTTTATCTCTACTTAAAATTGTTGTTTTATCTATTTTTGGTAAAATTAATTCAGACATAACTTGTGGATATCAGCTTAACATATTATGAATTTTTTCTAAAGCATTGGAAATATTTTTTTGCGAAGTTGCAAAATTAAACCTTACATAGTTTGTTGCAAATTTTCCGAATGCAGTTCCAGGAATCACGGCGACCCCCGCTTCTTGCAAACACCTATTTGTAAATTCTTCTCCATTCATCCCAGTTCCTTTGATGTTAGGAAATGCAAAAAAAGACCCGCCTGGCATACTGCATTCAATGCCTTTTAAATTTCTTAGTCCATCAACTAGCAGTTTTCTTCTTATAGTAAATTCTTTAATCATATTATTTAGTTCATTCTCAGGTCCGTCCAATGCTGCAATTGCACCATACTGTGCCGCAGTATTTACACATGAATGATTATTTACACAAAATTTGAATACATGTTCAATCAATTTTTCTGGCCACACGCCCCAACCTAAACGCCATCCTGTCATAGCATAAGTTTTACTCCATCCATTAAGTATAATGAGCCTGTCATATAGATCTGGATAATTAAGGAAAGTTGGAATTTCTTTTTTGTCAAAAATCAACCTATCATAAATTTCGTCACACAAAATTGCTACCTGAGGAAATTTTTTTAATCCATCGGCAAGCTTATCAATTATATCTTTCCCGGTGAAACTGCCTGTCGGATTATTTGGATTGTTTAAAATTAATAATCGCGTTTTTTCATTAATCAAAGATAAAATTTTATCAGGATTAATTAAAAAATCTTTATTTTCAACCAAGTTAAAAGATACTGCCTTTGCTCCAGTATAATGGATCATCGACTCATAAATGGGAAAACCTGGGTCTGGATATATAATTTCTGCTCCTGGCTCTCCAAAAAAAGAAATTGCATAATGCATAGTTGGTTTTCCACCAGGCATAATAATTATTCTTTCGGGTTCAATATTGGCTTTATATAAACTTTTAATTTTTCGGCTTACTGCTTCTCTACATTCAATAGTTCCATTAGGTAACGTGTAGCCATGATGACCATCTTTTAAAGCTTTGATTGTTGCATCTACTACGTGCTTAGGGGATTTAAAATTAGATTGCCCTAAACTTAAATCAATAATTTTTTTTCCTTGTTGTGTTAACTTCTTTGTTTTAGCAAAAATACTATAAACTGCCTCGGTGCCAAGTCTTTCTACATTCTTAGCTATTTTCATTATTAATTTTTTCTAAATACCACTTTTGATCTATTAAGTTCCTTAACTGACTTACAACCCATCAATATCATGTCACGATTTATTTCTGCTTTCATTTTCTGCAATATTGATACAACACCTTCTTGACCAGCTGCTCCTAAGGCAAACAAATAACCTTTCCCAAAACTACAAGCTTTTGCACCGAGTGCTAAAGCTTTTAAAACATGGGTACCTCTTCTAACACCACCATCCAAAATCACTTCTATTTTATCTCCAACCGCATCTACAATTTCAGCTAGTTGATCAAAAGGTGCTCTCGAACCATCTAATTGTCTACCACCATGATTTGAAATCATTATTGCACTGCATCCAATATCAATTGCTTTTTTTGCATCTTCAACAGACATAACGCCTTTTAAAGCAAATGGTCCACCCCATTTTTTTACACAGTACTCAGCATCTTTCCAATTCATTGAAGGATCGAATTGTTCGTTTATATAATCCATAACTGATTTATCAATACTGCTACCTTTATCTGTCATATGAATAATGTTTTCTAATTTAAATTTACCACTAAGCAAATAGTTTAAACTCCACTTGGGATGAAAAGCAAAACTTAAAAGACTATCCAAATTTAGTCTGGGAGGTGTAGAAAATCCCGTTCTATGGTCTCTTTCTCTGTTGCCTGCTACAACCGTATCTACGGTTAAACACATACTGTTAAAGCCATGTTTTTTACATCGTTCAATTAAATTATCAGTCAATCCTCTATCTTTATGAATATAAAGTTGAAAAAGTTTTGGACCATTGGTTAGTTTTCCAATTTCTTCAATGCTAGTTGTTGCCATAGTTGATATACCAAACATTGTACCCATTTTTTCGGCAGCCTTTGCAGTGGCTCGTTCTCCATGATGATGATAAAGACGATGCATTGCAGTTGCTGAAAGAAATAATGGAAAATCAATTTTTTGTCCTAAGACGGTAGTGGATAAATCTATGCCACCTACATCGCTTAAAACACTAGGTATCAAATCGTAGCTATTAAACGACTCTGTATTTCTCTTTAAAGTTACTTCATCATCCGATCCACCGTCTATATAATGAAAAATTGGGGAAGGTAATTTTTTTTTTGCTAATTTTCTGAAATCGTCAAAGTTATGACAATCTTTAAGATTCATTGTGTTTAAAAATCGATCTTAAAACTTTTTTAAGAAGTTGAACATGTAGCTATTAGCACCAGGGTTTTTATCTCCTAAACTTGCATTTGATAAATGATTATAGGACATACCCAGGCTACTACTGTCTGAAAAATTAAATGTTGCTTGAACTTCGCTTTTAAATTCCAAAACATGACCTAAATCTTTTCCATCACCCTCACCATAAATTCCAGGCGCAAAACTTGGTGTAAAATTAATTGGACCAAGATCAAAATTCCATTCAACACCTGTGTAAGCATAAAGAGCTGAATTTTCGGTTACGAAACCACCTGTAATGGGTGATAAATTTCCTAAAAATGTATCTCTATATAGCTCTTCGTTTTGATGTTGAAAGCCAACTAATACGGCTCTCTGTTTTTGATCACTAAAATCAAACATGCCTGAAAAAAAATTCAATTCGTGATTATCTACATTCAATTTTTTTTCTTCAGCAAATCCCGCTGACAAGGATCCGATAATTAATATTAATAGAAGTAAAAATTTATTAAGTATTTTCATTTCTTGTAACATATACTCCGTTAACAATATTTCAAACAATTAATTAGTTTAAGAAAACCTATATTTTTTTCATTTTTCTCTAAAATTTTTCTTTAAGAAATATTGTATTTTAAAGTTTAGATGTTAGTAAACTGGTCTGCTTGAGAAACAAAGAGGGAGATATGATTCTTATGTAGAAGAAAATTTGCTTCTAAGCAGACCATTTAAACATAGTAAAATTCCATTTTGTCAAAGATTTGTATGAACTGTGTTAAATTTGCGGCAATAAATTTAATTTGAAATTTTAAAGTATCCTGATCCCTTTTTGCCAGAAAATATTTCTTTGATTAAAGGATGTTTAACTGGTTCTTCGGAATGATCTAATACTAAATTTTGTTCTGAAACGTATGCCTCGTAAGTAATCTCATTATTTTCTGCTAAGAGATGGTAGAAAGGTTGATCTTTTCTTGGTCTTACATCTTTAGGGATTGATTGATACCACTCCTCAGAATTATTAAATTCAAAATCCACATCATAAATTACACCCCTAAAATCAAAATGTTTATGTTTTACAACGTTACCTATTGAAAATTTTGCATTATTAATTGCCATAAGATAAATTTAAACTAAATATATTTTAAAAAAAATCAATAGTAAAAATTAAACTAAAGTTATATTGATATGATAATGTGTATTAAATGAATAGAGCTTTCATTAAATTTGCTACAGATTTTGGTCCACTTCTAATTTTTTTTATTTTTTACTATCAAAGTGAGCGAGATTTAAGTGTAGCGATACCTCCTTTAATAATTGCAACTCTAGTTTCACTTGCAATAATTTATTTATTGGAGAAAAAAATTTCTTTTATTCCCTTGTTAAGTGGAATTTTAATAACATTTTTTGGGGGTTTAACTTTATATTTTGATAATCCTATTTTCATTTATATGAAACCCACTGTAGTAAATATTTTATTTGCTATAGTTTTAATATTTGGAAAATTTTTTTCAAAGCAACCTTTGCTTAAAATATTATTTAAAAGTTCTTTTAAATTAAAGGATGAAGGTTGGAAAAAATTTAGTGATAGATGGATAATATTTTTTTTATTTTTAGCAATTTTAAATGAAGCGGTCTGGAGAACTCAGTCAGAAGAATTTTGGGTAAATTTTAAAGTTTGGGGATTAATGCCAATTTCTTTTTTATTTGCTGTTTTTCAAGTTCCACTTATTAAAAAATATAAAACTGAAAAATAAATGAGTCATTTAAAATTAATAGTTAAAAACTCAAATATAATTAAAGAAAAAAGAAATTTTTTTTTTAATAAGTCTGAATTAAAAATGATTCTCAGCTTTTATTCAAAAATGGTTTCTAAAGGTTTCTGGAAAGATTATGGATTAAATATTTCTATGGAAGAAGTTAGTTTTAACATATACAGAAGAGCCTCTGAAAATCCAGAATTTAAAATTTGTAAAAATTTTAAACAAAAAAACAAAAATTTAAAATATTTTACTTTAGACTCTCATGGAAATACTTTGAACGCATCAAAAAATTTAGAAGAAGTATTAAATAAAACTAGATGGAGAAAATTGAAAATAGTAAATTAAAAAAATTATCTTCTTTGACCAAACAAACGAAGCAACATAATAAACAAATTAATAAAGTCTAGGTAAAGAGTTAATGCTCCCATAACAGCTTTTTTTCCCATGACTTCGCCACTATCACTAGCAAGATACATATTTTTTATTTTTTGAGTATCATATGCAGTTAAACCAACAAAAACCAAAACTCCAATTATAGAAATCACAAAGTACATCATTGTAGATTTCATAAAAATATTTACAATTGATGCAATTATTATTCCTATTAAACCCATCATCAAAAACGAGCCAAGTCTTGTTAAATCTTTTTTGGTTGTATAACCATACAAACTCATAGCACTAAAAGTTCCAGCAGTAATAAAAAATACTCTTGTAATGCTTGCTCCGGTATAAACTAAAAAGATTGATGAAAGAGATGCGCCCATCAATGCAGCAAATATCCAAAAAGTAGTTTGTGCTTTTGAAGAACTCATTTTGTTTATTCCAAAACTCATATAAAAAACAACACCTAGTGGTGCCAACATTACTACCCACATTAAAGCCGAATTGTATAAAGAATTTCCGATAGCCGTCAAACCTGTGATCGCACCCTCAGAATTCGTAACTACAGAAAGTTTAAATAATAACAATGATATGAATCCAGTCAAAAATATACCTGATGACATATAATTATAAACTTTTAACATGTATGATCTCAATCCTTCATCTATTACATGTTGTTCTGTGGTTTTTGCTTTAGAATGAATATTTTCTCTATTAAATTCCATACAGGGTATATATAAGTTAAAAAGTAAAATTTCAATATGTTGAAAAAATTTAATTAATCTTTATTAATGTAGATAATTCATGCACCAAAAACTTAAAAAAGTACTGTTATCTATTCTTCTGATGCTAATTTTATTTTTTCCTTCAGCAAGAGCAGAACAGGGTCCTGAGAGCATTGGAAAATTTAAAGACTGGGAAGCTTTTGCTTTAACTGAAAATAGTAATAAAGTTTGTTTTGCTCAATCTATTCCGATATTAAGAGCTCCCAAAAAATACGAACGAGACCCTTCAAGATTGTTTATAAGTTTTAGACCTGCTGAAGATATTAAAGATGAAGTAAGCACTACCTCTGGATATAATTTTCAAAAAGAAAAAGTCGTAAAAGCAAAAACTGGTAAAAAAACTTTTGATTTTTTTTCTCAAGAAAATTTTGCTTGGATTCTTGATGCAGCGGTAGAACAAAAATTTATTAAAGCAATGAAAAAAGCGTCCAGAGTAATGATTGTTGGCAGAACAGAACAAGGGAAACAAACTATAGATCATTATTCTTTAATGGGTTTTTCTAAGGCTTACGACGCTGCTAAAAAAAATTGTAGTTAAATTACTTAATTTTAATGGACAAAAAAAAAATTGTTCTTGCCTACTCTGGTGGATTGGATACATCAATCATTTTAAAATGGTTGCAAGAAAATTATAATGCGGAAATAATTGCTTTTACTGCAGATATTGGACAGAAAATAAATAAAAAAAAAATATTTAGTAATGCTAAATTATTAAATGTTAAAAAAATTATAATTGAAGATCTAAAAGATAATTTTGTAAAAAATTATGTATATCCAATAATAAGAGCACATGCAATTTACGAAGGTGTTTACTTGCTAGGAACATCTATAGCAAGGCCTCTAATAGCAAAAAGGCAAATTGCTTTAGCAAAAAAATTTAAAGCTTATGCGGTTTCTCATGGTTCAACAGGTAAAGGAAATGACCAAGTAAGATTTGAACTTGGATACCATTATTTTGGTCCTAAAATTAAAGTGATTGCTCCTTGGAGAATATGGAAATTAAATTCAAGATCAGATTTAATTAAATATGCAAAAAAAAATAAAATACCAGTACCTAAAGATAAAAAAGGAGCTCCCCCATTTTCTGTTGATGATAATT
>QCRZ01000004.1 GCA_003209225.1 Pelagibacteraceae bacterium AG-464-B04 | reverse complement strand
CTTTAGAAAAATTTGGATCTCCGGTTTATGTAAGGCATGAGATTGTACATAACAAACAAGTTGTTGAGAGTTTAAAAAAAAAAGGTGCAATATTTATAGAAGAATTAGAAGAAATTAAAGATATATCAAGACCTGTAGTATTTTCGGCTCATGGAGTTCCAAAATCTATACCTGAAGAAGCTAAAAATAAAAAAATTTTTTATGTAGACGCAACTTGTCCTCTTGTTACTAAGGTACACAGAGAAGCTGAACATTTGTATAAAAAAGGTTACAAAATAATTCTTATTGGTCATAAAAACCATCCCGAAGTTCTCGGAACAATGGGTCAAATTCCTAAAGGAAATATAATTTTGATTGAAACATGTAAGGATGCTGAAAATTTAAAAACCAGCGAATTTGATAAGTCTTTAGCTTTTGTAACTCAAACTACATTATCAGTAGATGATACAAAGGATATTATAGATATACTTAAAAAAAAATTTCCTAATATAAAATCACCAGTTAAAGAGGATATATGTTATGCAACAACTAACAGACAAAATGCAGTTAAAAAAATAGCTCCGTTTTGTGATATGTTTTTTGTAATTGGTAGTGAAAACTCTTCCAATTCGAAAAGATTAGTTGAAGTAGCAAAAAAATCTGGTTGTAGTAAATCAGAATTATTTGATTTTAGCAAAAAACTTCCTATAAGAGAGATTATTAATTGTGATAAAATTGGATTAACTTCTGGAGCTTCTGCCCCGGAAAAATTAGTTCAAGAATTTATATCTGAGATAAAAAAGCACTGTAATGTTTTTATGGAAGAGTTTGAAATAACAAAAGAAAGTGTAACTTTTAAATTACCTAATTCTTTAAATTAATAATTTAAATAGCTTCTTTTTTTATTAGTTCCTTAAGCTGTGGTATCATCCTCTCTGAAGATTTTATAAAAGGATATACTCTTTGTGCTTCTTTATAACTTTTAATAGCTTTTTCATATTCTCCTAATTTTATATAAACCAAACCATTACTGATAATATAGGGCCAAAAAGTTCATTTTCAGCAGTTGGAAGATTATGATTTTTACATTCAATTATTGTAGCTGGAAAATAATAACCTTTATTTGAAAGAGCATGTCTTTTTCCACCACACCTTAACTTACCTCCTTGTTCAATGGTAAGTTTTATTGTTTTTTCTATTATTTCAAGTTGTTTAAAATTACTTATCGGACCCATTTGTGTGTTAGGATCTATTGGACTGCCTAGCTTTATTTTTTTTGCACGTTCAATTAATTTATTTAAAAAATTATCATAAATTTTTTTTTGTATATATAATCTGGATCCAGCTATACAACTTTGCCCACTTGCACCAAAAATTCCCGCCGTTATTCCATTTAGAGCATTTTCTTGGTCTGCATCTTCAAAAACCGCAACTGGACTTTTTCCTCCTAGCTCTAAACTTACTTGAGATAAATTTTCAGCAGAATTTTTTATTATATGTTTTGCTGTTTCCGGTCCTCCAGTGAAAGCAATTTTTTCAACAAATGGATGTCTAGTTAATTCTTTACCACACGGATCTCCAAATCCACTAATTACATTCACAACTCCTTTTGGTATTCCTGTTTTTTCAATTAGTTTTGCAAATTCAAATAACGTAGCTGGTGCTAACTCTGATGATTTAACCACAACTGTATTTCCCATAGCTAAGGCAGGAGCAATTTTTACAGCTGTTAAAAGCATTTGGGAATTCCAAGGAATAATTGCTGCAATAACGCCTATAGGTATTCTTGTTGTTATAACTTGCATATCCGGTTTATCTATTGGTAAAACAGTTCCTTCAACTTTGTCAGCAAGACCAGCATAATAATCATAATATTCAGCTATATAATTTGCTTGCGCTTTTGTTTCTTTAAAAAGTTTACCTGTATCTATTGTTTCAATTTTTCCTAAAAGTTCAGCATTTTCTCTTAACTGGATAGCAATAGCTCTTAGATATTTAGCTCTTACTTTTGGAAATAGTTTTGGCCACTCTCCTTCAAAAGCTTTTTGTGCTGCTCGAACTGCGTTATCCACATCTTTGGTACTAGCCTCAGGAACTATTGCCCATGGTTCGTTATTTTCAGGATTTAGAGTTTCAAAAGTTTTTTTGCTTTCCGAGTCAACCCATTGACCATCTATAAACATTTTATATTCTTTAAATTTAGTCATTATTTTTATCAATAAACTTTTTAAAAGTTATATTAACATCGTTAGAACATTCTATACTACAAAGATGTTTACCCTTTTTTATTGTTATAAAATTACTATTTTTAATTTTCTTGCTTAAATTACTAGCCATTTCAGGGGTAGAGCCCACATCATTTTCACCAGTAGTTATTAGGGTATTAGCGTCAATTGTTTTTAATATTTTATCATCATCCTGATAGTTAACAAAAAGTTCATAGGACTTTAAAAAATTTTTTAAATTATTTGTTTCTAAATTTAAATATATTTTTTTATAAGTTTCTGGATTTTTTTTTATAAAATCTTCATTAAACCATCGTCTTAAAGCTTGTTTTTTGGAAGCAGGCTTGTCCATTTTAGCTATATTAAATCTATTTATCACTACTCTTTTCTGTTCTTCAGATCTTTTGTATATGGACGCATGAATTATCAATGAGGACAATCTATCGGAGTGTTTAGAAGCAAAATCTCTAGCGATAAGAGCTCCCAGTGAAAATCCAACTAGGTGAATTTTATTTAAGTTTAACTCATTAATTAAATTTAATAATTGTTTAGAATATTGATCAAAGTTGAATTTAGTTTTTTTTATAGGTGTTTCTCCATGACCTAATAAGTCATAAGTAAGTACACTGTAATCATCTTTAAAAAAATCGAGTTGATAATTCCACATTTCATTGGTTAGACCAACGCCATGTATGAATACAATAACATTTTTATCATTAACTTTATTAAATTTATAGAAGGTTTTAAAAGCATCTGAAGTCTTTGGCATACTTTATTTACTTTGTATTTTTTATGCCCATTTCTTTCATATCTTGGTAACGATCTCCAGTTCTTGCATGAGCCCTTCCACCTGGTGATCCTCCAATAGCAATTATAATTTCATCATCACATGGCGCATCATTAATATTAAATTCATGGGTTAAATAATATGGTCTTAACCCACTATCTGTTTTGTGCATCATGGGAATAGAAACCTTACATCCAGCAGGACCTCTAATATTCGTAAAACTTAAATAAGAAGTTCCTCCAACTGCATCTCTAAATTTATTTCCAAATCTTAAAGTATGAATAAATGCAGAAGCATGTTCAATTTCACCTTTTAAACCAACGACCGCAGCTTTTCCGTAAGCAAGAATTTTTTCTCCTGAACCTATTTCTTTAATTAATTCAGGTACCAAAATATCCCCCAGCTTTGGAGCTAATTCAAAAATAGCTGGTTTTAAATCTTCTATAAATTCTCCAACCCAAGGATTTTTTATAACAGCCGCAACAGAAACTAAGAGAACAGGTTCTTTAGCTTTTTTACCGCCTTCAATAAAAGTTTTATCAACAAATTTTGTAAGTTTTCGTAAATTTAATTCCATTTATTTTGACCTGTGCTTAAAACTGTCTCTTCTAAAACTGTATAGTGCTTTAGGATCTACCGCAACATCTATGACTGAAGGTTTGTTAGTTTCCAAAGCAGCTTTTACCACTTCATTTATTTCTGAAATGCGTTCAACTTTAAAACCCTTTGCGCCATAGAGTTCGGCAACTTTATCAAAAGGAGGACTGCTTATGTCAGCTCCTATATAACGTTTTCCAAAAAAGTCTTTCTGATAAGCTTTTTCTGCGCCCCAACTTTTGTTATTCATTACTATAGTAATGGTATTAATATTGTAGTCTACAGCGGTGCTCAATTCAGAAATAGTCATACCAAAACCTCCATCACCCATTAAACTGACAACAGTTTTGTTTGGACGTGCCATTTTTACACCTAGGCCACACGCAAACGAAAAACCTACCAAACCAAAATCGAGAGGAGTAAATAAAGAAGGTGGATCATAATATTCAAGAGCATCGGTAGCTTGAAGACACAAAGTACCAGCATCAAGAGTAATCGCTGAATTTTTTGGAAGTACTTTTCTAAGTTGTTTAAATAGACTAGTAGGTTGGATAGGAAATTTATCTAGCGTTTGATCTCTTTTTATTAAATATGCTTTTTTTTCATTTATATACTGTTTTGTCCAATTATCGATTTCCGAATGTAATTTTTTATTTTTAATTTCTTTGCTTATTTGTTTTGCTACCATCGATGCGTCTGCACAAATTCCAACCTTAACAGGAAAATATCTTCCTATCATTTTTGGTTCTAATTCGACTTGAATAATTTTAGCTTTTCTATTTAAATTTTCATATGAGTAGAAAGTTGAATTAAATCCAAGACGCGTTCCAAGAGCTATAATAACATCAGCTTCTTTTGCAAGTTTTGAAGCGACCGGATTTCCCCGGGGGCCCATTTGACCTGCATTTAATTTATAATCAAATGGAATAGCATCACCATGTCCTGCCGCAGTGATTATTGGTGAATTTATTAATTCAGCAAGTTTAATTACCTCTTTATAATTACCTTTATACTTAATTCCTCCCCCAACAATAATAATTGGCTTAGTTGCTTGAATAATGATTTTAATCGCTCTTTTAATATCTTTTTTTTTTCCTTCAAAAAAATTATCAGTTTCGTATGATTTTTCTTTTTGATTAATATTAAATTTAGCTGACTTAGACAAAATATTTCTTGGTAAATTTATTTGAACTGGTCCTCTTCTCGGAGACATTGCTAATTTAAATGCTTTACTAAATATTTTAGGTATTTTTTTTGTTTCTGTAACTGTCCAAGTTTTTTTAGTTATTGTCTTAAATAAAGATTGTTGATCAACACCTTGAAAAGCATCCTGAACTTTATCTTTCGTTGAAAAAGATCCTGCTATTGAAACAACAGGCGAAAAAGCAGCAGACGCTTGAGCTATTCCTGTTACTAGGTTTGTTGCACCTGGCCCGTTTTGACCAGCAAGTATAACTCCCGGTTTATTAGAAGCTCGTGCATATCCATCAGCCATGTGAGCTCCTGTTCTTTCATCTCTAACGCCAATAAAATTAATTGTTTTTTCTTGGTAGAGCGCATCGAATATTTCCATAGTAGCAGAACCGATTAAACCAAAAATATGTTTTGTTTTTTCTTTTTTTAGTGCTTGGACAGCAGCTTGCCCACCAGTTATTTTTTGACTATTTTTTTCTTTTAGCGAACTTTTCAAGATACTTTTTTAACTTCTGTATTTAATTTATTTTTAAAATGAGGCATAACTTTTTCTGTAAATAATTTAATACTCCGCATACAATCTTCGTGTTTAACTCCTGGAAAGTTTGACCACACTTGTAAATTTTGAAGATTTAATTCAGATTTTAACTCTTCTATTTTTTCAATGACATATTCAACTGTTCCGAAAAGCATATTGCGTTTATGAAGGAAATCATATGATAATAAATCAAGTTTATTTTTTGTTTTTGGAAGTTCTTCACCTGGATTCATGTGGCTACCTAAGCCTCGCCAATGACATACCCAACGCATATAATTAACCATTTGTTCTCCAGCAAGTTCTTTTGCTTCTTCCATGCTATCAGCTATAAATAAATCTCGGACCAAACAAATTCCTTCTCCCATTGGAACATCTCTTTTTTCAGATTCTGATTTAGCATTTTTATAAATTTCAAATCTTTCTTTTAATACTTTAACTGTTGGTATCCACATTATACAGTTAATGCCAAGCTTAGCTGCTCTTTCAATTGAACCGGGAGAGTCCACTACTTGCCATATTGGCGGATGAGGTTTTTGATAAGGTTGAGGTATAACACTAATTTTTTTTAATTTATTAGTTTTTAAATCTACAAATTCTTCGCTTGGCGGGCTCATATCATGTTGCCAAATGAAATCAGGAGAAGGATATGTGTAAAATTCACCCTTATGTTCAAAAAATTTTTCTGTCCAAGCTTTTTTTAGTATTGTTAAAGTTTCTTCAAATAATCTTTTATTTTTTCCCTGGTCTTTAACATCAGCTTCTATATTTAAATGAAGTGCCTCTCGACCATAAATTCCTCTGCCAACTCCAACCTCTACTCTTCCGTTAGAAAGATTATCAAGAGTGGCAATATCTTCAGCGAGTCTAATGGGATTCCAGAATGTAATTACATTGCAAGCTTGACCTATTCTTATTTTGTTAGTTCTGGCAGCAATATCTGTACCCATTATTAATGGATTTGCACATGATTCCATTCCTTCGTGACTGAAATGATGTTCGGTAAACCAAATTGAATCCCAATTATTTTTGTCACAATAAATAGCTATGTCCCTAGCTTCATCTAAGATCTTGGTATAGGGCTTTTTAGTCCAATTAGTGGTATTACAAAAATATCCAATCTTCATCAGCATCTCCTTTAAAATAAATTTTAAAGACGATCGATCCCACTTTCATAGTAATTTATGACGAGTTATGTATCGCTTATAATGGTATGTTAATTTAACTAGACTAAATTATCAATATATATTTAATTAACGTTTATAATTTTAATTATGGAATCAAAGAAAATAAATCCTAAATTTGAAGAAAGCCAGAATCCAAGAGTTGGCTTGATAGCTTTAGCAAGTGATTTCATCATCGAAAAAGATTTTACGAATGTGATAAAGGATAAAGATATAGATCTTTTTGTTAATCGAATACATTGTTATAATCCTTTAACAAATGAAAATTTACTTAAAATGTCCGAAGAGATTACTGAAGTCGCTAAAGATATTCTTCCCGATCAAAAAATAGATTGTGTAGTTTATGCCTGTACATCGGGGACTATAGCGGCAGGATATAATTCTGTAAAAACGAAAATTAAACAAGTTAAGCCAGAAGCAAAAGTAATAACCCCTAGCACAGCAGCCATTAAAGCTTTAAAAAAACTAAAAATAAAAAAAATTTCAGTTTTTACGCCCTATATTAAAGATTTAAATAATGATGTAGTTGAATTTTTTAGAAAAGAAAATTTTGAAGTTACTTCAAATTCTTACTTTGATATTTCTAATGATTTGGATATTGGAAAAGTTAAGCAAGACTATTTGTTTGAAGTTCTTTCAAATATGGATTTAAAAGATTGCGATGCACTTTTTGTTTCTTGTACTGCATTGCCCACATTATCAATTATTGATAAACTTGAAAAAAAGATAAACAAAATTGTTTTGTCTAGTAATCAAGCTTTAATTTGGGATACATTAGAGTCAATTGGTAAAAATAATTCTATAAAAGGATATGGAAAATTATTTAATAGCAATTAAATGAAGCAAAACTCAAGTAACAAAATTTTTAAAAATAGAATTAACACCTTAAGATCAAAGTTAAAAGAATCAAATATTGATTTAGCAATGATCACAGATGATGATAATGTTTATTATTATACTGGGTATTACGATTATCTTCATATGGAATTTGGTCGTCCAACAATATTAGTAGTTCCTAAAGAAGATAAAACTATACTCATAACACCAAGTGTAGATGCAGGCTTAATAGAAGATGAAGGCATGGTTGATCATATTGAGCCATGGAATGATGGAGTAGGCAATGAATGGCGTGAAATTATTCCAAAAATTTTAAAAAACATAAATAGTTTAGCAATCGAAATGAATCATATTGCAGCAATTGTGCGCAATTATTTGAATACCTTAGTAAGCCAGGATAAAATTATAGATGTTACACCAATTACTTCAGGTATGCGTATGATTAAATCTGAAGAAGAACTTAAATTGGCTAGATATACTGGAGAAGTTGGATTAGCAATGATGACAGCCGGTCGTGAAACTATTAAAGCAGGGGTGCCTGAGTATGAAGTAGCTTTAGCTATTTCTAGAGCTGGAACAAAAAAATCTTCAAAAATACTTGAAAAAAATTATAAAGGGACACGAATGTCACCATTAATTCATTTTTTGCAAATTATGGCTTCAGGAAAAGATACTTTGTTGACTCATCATCGTGCTTCAACAAAAATAATAAAACATGGTGACCCTGTATTTTTATGCTTTTGTGGTATGAATAATTTTCACCGTTTTAAACTTGGTTTTGACAGAACATTTTGGGTTGCGGAAATTTTAGAAAAATCACAAGAAAAAGCTTATCAAGTATGTATTGATAGCCAAGCGGCTGCACTTAAATTACTTCGAGCAGGCGTTGTGGCAGAAGATGTTCACGCTGCGTACGCAGAAGTTATTCAGTTGGCAGGTTATGATTACCCTAGATTTAGATGTGGCAGAGGAACAGGTTTTAGTTTTCTTGAAAAACCAGAGTTAGTTGTTGGAGATAAGACAGTTTTAAAATCTGGAATGGTATTTTCAGTTGACGGATGTACATATGCAAAAGATTTTAGAGCTCAAGTTGGTGATAGCGTTGTTATTACTGATGATGGGTACGAACCTATAACTTTTTTTCCTAATTCTGTTGAAGAAGCAATTATTAAATAGAAAAGTCAATGTCGAATTCAGGAAATACAATCTTTCCACTATATAAAGCAGGAATATTTCAATACAGGAGTAGACAAGAATCTCCAACAGATCGTATTGAGCGATTAGAACAAGCTATAAGAAAAGCTAATCAGAAGATTGATTTCATAGTGTGTCCTGAACTTTTTATATCAGGATATGGAAATCCAGATGATATTAAAAAATATGCTGAAAAAATGGATGGGCAATTTTCAAAATCAATTTCTCAACTAGCAATTAAATTTAAAACATCAATAATTTATGGATACCCTGAATTAAATTCAAATAAGTTATTTAATTCTGCTCAATGTTTTAATAAAGATGGAAAATTTGTTGCGAATCATAGAAAAACTATTTTGCCGAGAACAGGTTATGAAATTGAACTTTTTAGCCCTGGACAAAAAAATTCTTCGTTTCAAATAAATGATATGAATATCGCGTTGGTTATTTGCTATGAATTAGAATTTCCGGAAATCATTAGAGCGTCAGCTAAAAACAAAACAAATGTAATAATTGCTCCAACTGGACAATCAAACGAATGGCCTGCAGCGGCAAGATATATTTCAAGAAGCAGAGCATTTGAAAATGGTATTTTTGTTATTTATGCAAATTATTGTGGAACAAATAATAATATTAATTTTATGGGTGAAAGCAAAATTATAGATCCAAAAGGCTTAGATATTGTTGCTGCTAACGATAAAGAAGAATTAATTATCGGGGAAATTGATTTAAATTTAATTCAAAAAGTTAGAAATAGACTTCCTTATTTAGAAGACAGTAAAAAAATAAAAATGTAAGTTAATTTTAAAAAAATGATTTTTACAAAAACAGAATACAAAGAAAGATTAATAAAAGTTAAAGATTCAATGCAAAAAAAAGGTATTGATTTAATGATTTCACAAGACCCAGGAAATATGAATTATTTAACTGGGTACGATGCGTGGTCTTTTTATTATGCTCAATGTGTTCTAATTCATATTGATGAAGATGAGCCAATTTGTTTTCTTAGAGCACAAGATGCTGGAGGTGGTTATATAAAAACTTACTTACAACATAAAAATATTATTGTGTACAATGAAAAGTATATTCATGCATGGCCTTCCCATCCTTTTGACTATCTTGTTGAAGAAATAAAACTAAGAAAATGGGATAAGCAAAATATTGGCCTTGAAATGGATAGTCATTATTTTACAGCATTTTGTTATGAAAAAATAAAAGCAGGACTGCCAGATGCGAAACTAAAAGACTCAAAACGATTAGTAAATTGGGTAAGATTTGTTAAGTCTGATACAGAAATCGAATTAATGAGGACAGCTTCAAGAATAACTGAAAAAGCAATGAAAACAGCATTTGAAAATGTAAAAGAAGGAGCTAGACAATGCGATGCTGTTGCGGAAATTCAAAGATCATTAATAAGGGGCACACCAGAATTTGGTGGGGACTATTCTAGTATAGTACCTTTATTGCCTACTGGAAAAGGCACTTCATCATCACACTTAACTTGGACAGAAGAAAAATTTATTAAGGGAGAAGCAACAATTATTGAATTGTCTGGTGTGTATAAAAGATACCACGTACCTATGGCTAGAACCGTTTTATTAGGTAAAGCTGAACAAAAAAAAATAGATGCAATGAAAGCTACAAATGAAGCGCTAGATGCAGGAATTGCAGCCACCAGACCTGGCAATACAGCTGATGATGTGGCTCAAAAATTTTGGGGGGTTTTAGATAAATATAATATTAAAAAAGAATCTAGAACTGGTTATTCCGTTGGTATTGGCTATCCTCCTGATTGGGGCGAACATACTTTAAACATATCAAAAGGAGATAAAACTATTTTACAACCAAATGTCACTTTTCATATGATAGCAGTAATGCAATTTGGTGATTGGGGTGTAGAAGCAAGTGAATCTGTAAGAGTTACTGAAAAAAGTTCAGAGACCTTTTGCAAATTTACGAGAGAATTGCATATAAAATAAAAAAGTAATTTTTCCTTGTAATAGATAACCACAAATGTTTTTATAATCTTATGTCTGACAGTTTTGTAAAGTTTGAAAAAGTAGACAAAAGTTATGATGGTGAAGTCTTAGTTGTAAAAAATCTTAACTTAGATATACCCCAAGGAGAATTTTTAACATTGTTAGGTCCATCAGGATCTGGAAAAACAACCACGCTGATGATGCTTGCTGGTTTTGAAACACCAACAAATGGTGAAATATATTTAGATGGAGAAGCCATAAAAAGCATTCCTCCATATAAAAGAGGAATAGGAATGGTGTTTCAAAATTATGCATTATTTCCTCATATGACTGTAAATGAAAATCTTGCTTTTCCTCTTGAAGTTAGAAAATTAAAAAAATCAGATATTAAAGATAAAGTTTCAAAAGCTCTGTCAATGGTTGAACTTGGTGATTTTGGTAATCGTATGCCACTACAATTATCTGGTGGTCAACAACAACGCGTGGCTTTAGCTAGGGCATTAGTTTTTGAGCCAAGACTTGTTTTAATGGATGAACCTTTAGGAGCATTAGACAAAAAACTTAGAGAGCAAATGCAATATGAAATTAAACATATTCATGAAAAAATTGGAATTACAGTTGTGTACGTCACTCATGACCAAAGTGAAGCTTTGACAATGTCTAATCGTATAGCAGTATTTAATGATGGATATGTTCAACAGTTATCCACCCCAGATATATTATACGAAAAACCTGAAAACTCTTTTGTTGCTCAGTTTATTGGTGAAAATAATCAAATCAGAGGAAAGGTTCAATCTATCAATGGAAAAAATTGTGTTGTTAAAACAGATACTGGAGAAATAATAAAAGCACTCAAAGTAAATATTGATTCAGAAGGTGATGATACAACTATTTCATTACGCCCAGAACGTGTCGAAATAAATCCGACTAACAATAATTTTGAAAATATATTTGAAGCAAAAATAAAGGAATTAATTTACTTAGGTGATCATATACGTACAAGAGTTGAAGTTTGTGGTATTGACCAGTTTATAGTGAAGGTCCCAAATACTTATAAAGGTGCAGAATTTCAAGAAGGAGTAAAAGTTAAACTTGCTTGGAAGGCAAATGATTCAAGGGCTTTAGACGCTAGATAATCTAACATTGAAGTACTTTTGTATTTATGCTTAAATCTAAGCATATATATACGTTAATTTAATTAAATTAAGAGGGAAATATATGTTTAAGTTAATAAAATCTGCTTTCCTCGGAGCGTTAGGACTTGCATTTGCTGCTACAGCTTATGCTGACTTTACTTTCGTTTCATGGGGTGGAGCATACACAATGAGTCAGCAAAAAGGTTACATTGATACTTGGGATGATAGAAAAAACGGTATTAGCGTTGAAAACTACAACGGTGGTCTCGGTGAAGTCAGAGCTCAAGTAGAATCGGGCAACGTAATATGGGATGTCGTAGATATCCTACCATCAGATGCAATAGCTGGATGTGACGAAGGTTTATTCGAAGAATTAGACTGGAGTACATTTCCTGAAGCACCTGGCGGTGTAAGTTATGTAGATAGTATACCTGAAAACGGTACTGGAAGCAGTGGACCAATATCAGCATGTGCAGCACCACAAATTTGGTGGACATATGTTGTATTTTTTGATCCTTCAGCTTTCCCAGGAAAGAAACCTAAAAGAATCAAAGATTTTTATGATACTAAAAAGTTTCCTGGAAAAAGAGGTATACACACATGGGCAAGCGCTAATCTAGAAATGGCATTAGTTGCTGACGGTGTTAAAGCAAATAAAGTTTATGATGTATTGGAAACTCCAGAAGGAATAGACAGAGCATTTGCAAAATTAGATACAATCAAAGATGATGTTGTATTTTGGTCAGCAGGAGCTCAGCCACTAGAATTAGTAAAAAGTGGTGAAGTAGTTATGTCTATTGCTTACAATGGTCGTGTTGGAGCTGCTAAACTTTCAGAAGGAGCTAACTTCGATTATATTTGGGAAGGGCAAGTTCTTGAAGGTGACTGGGTAGCTATTGTTAAAGGTTCGCCAAATAAGGACGAAGCTATTGAGTTTTTAAAGCACGCTACAACTTGCGAAGCACAAGCTGAACAAGCAAAATATATTACATATGGTCCACTAAGAACTTGTGGTCTTGATATTATCAAGAAAAACGAGCCTTGGTTCCATACAGGTGTTAATGTATTAGAGCATATGCCTAATACGAAGAAAAAGGTGAAAAGATCAGTTTTTGCTAACCCAGCTTTTTGGGCTGATAATGGTACAGAAATTGGTGAAAGATTTTCAGCTTGGATGGGTAAATAAGTCTAAGTAAATCTAATTAAAAAAAAGGCGAGATTTTTATCTCGCCTTTTTTTATAATGGTCATATGAATCAGTCAGCAAAAAGTGAAATATTAACTACTGATGGTATACCCTTAAAAATCAGTCTTAAACGTGCTGAACGTTTAAATAAGATTAGGGCATTTGCTCTAGTGCTTCCTTTAGCATTATTTATTATTATCACATTTGCATTCCCTATTCTTAGTATGTTGTTAAGAAGTGTTGATGACAAACAAATCAATACAGTGTTTCCAAAAACCTTTGAAGTTTATAAACAATGGGATCGAAAAGATCTTCCACCAGAAGAACTTTATGCTTCTATGTTTCATGAAATTTTAAGCGCTGAAAAATTACAAATCGGTAAAGCTAGTACACGTATGAATTATAGTAAATCAGGATGGAAAAGTTTACTTAAGAAATCAAAAAGAAAATTTAAAAAAATAAAAGAAGGTCCCTATAAAGAACAAATGATTAAAGCTGATAAACGGTGGGGGCAAATTGAATTTTGGAAAGCCTTAGGGGAAATGGTTGATCCCATTACATTTGGTTATTATTTAAATGCGGTGGATTTAAAATATGATTCAGATAAAAATGTTATACAACAACCAGAAAACAGAAGAGTATATAATTCAACTTGGATTAAAACTCTTAAAGTTAGCGTTCTTGTAACTTTATTTACTCTACTTTTGGGCTATCCTGTTGCATACCTCTTAGCTACTTTGCCATTAAAATTAAGCAATCTTCTCATGATTTTTGTTCTTTTACCTTTTTGGACTTCGTTATTGGTTCGGACAGTTTCATGGATAGTAATATTAATGCAGAAAGGTATTTTTAATAGTATTTTAGTTTGGGGAGGAGTGATTGCTGACGAAAATCGTATGCAATTAATCTATAATCAAACAGGAACATTAATTGCAATGACCCAAATTTTATTGCCTTTTATGGTACTGCCTTTGTATAGTGTCATGAAAACAATTCCACCTACTTACATGCGAGCAGCATTAAATTTGGGAGCAAAACCAATGCACGCTTTTTATAGAGTTTATTTTCCTCAATCAGTTCCAGGAATTAGTGCTGGTGGCTTACTTGTTTTTGTTCTTGCCATTGGATATTTTATTACTCCAGCTTTAGTTGGAGGAAAAGATGGGCAATTAATTGGTCATTGGATTGCTTACCATCTAAAAACATCTTTAAATTGGGGATTATGTTCAGCACTAGGAGGCATTTTACTTGTGGTGATGCTAGTTCTTTACTGGGTTTATAACAAAGTAGTGGGTATTGAAAATATAAAACTGGGATAATTATTATGGCTTTACCGACATATACAACTACTGGACAAAAAATTGGATACTATGGTTTCCTGGCTTACTGCGCGATGGTATTTTTTTTTCTTATTGCTCCTATCTTTATTATTGTTCCTTTGTCTTTTAATCAGTCACCTTTTTTTGGTTTTACAGAAGGAATGTTAAGACTAGATCCTGATGCATTTTCTCTTAGGTGGTACGAGCAAATGCTCGGCATATGTAGAGAAGATGCAATTATTACCACAGTATGCACAAACAAATGGATGTTAGGTACAGTTAATAGTTTTATCATTGGTATATCAGCAACCATTCTTGCAACAACATTAGGAACGGTAGCAGCTTTAGGTTTAAGTAGACCGCATATGCCTTTCAAAGGTGCAATAATGGCTCTCTTAATTTCGCCCATGATCGTTCCTTTGATTATTACAGCTGCAGGGGTATTTTTCTTTTACGCCAAAATGGGTTTAATAGGTACTTATACTGGATTGATACTAGCTCATACTGCTCTTGGGACACCTTTTGTTGTTATTACAGTTACAGCTACATTAACTGGTTTTGATACCAATCTTATACGTGCATCACAAAGTTTGGGAGGTGATCAGATAAGAACATTTTTCAAAGTAATTATGCCACTTATTCTTCCTGGAGTGATTTCAGGCGCACTGTTTGCTTTTATTACCTCATTTGATGAAGTTGTGGTTGTTTTATTTTTAGGAAGTGTTGAACAAGTAACTATCCCTCGTCAAATGTGGGCTGGTATAAGGCAGGAAATTAGCCCAGTAATACTTTGCATGGCAACATGTCTTGTAATTTTATCTATATTTTTATTGACCACAGTTGAATTATTAAGAAGGCGTTCAGAAAGATTAAGAGGAATTAGACGTTAGTAAAAAAGATTAAGCTGTTATACGTTCTTTGAGATCAAAAAGCATTTTTAAACAAAGTTTTAACTGATCATGTGTAATATATTCATCTACTGTGTGGGCTTGTTCTATTGATCCGGGGCCACAAACTACAGTACTGATGCCAAATTCTTGAAATAACCCCGCCTCTGTACCAAAAGAAACTACATCTTTTGAATTATCTCCTGTTAAATTACAAACAAGATTTACAGCTTCTGAGCCTTCTTTTTCATCAAAACCAACTACTTCTCCAACAGTTATTTTTTTAATATTAGCTTTTGGATAAATTTTTTTCATTTCTGGCAACAAAGTTTTTTCAGCATATAAATCGATATTTTTATTAATAAATTCTCCATCCTCATTTGATACTGGTCTCGCTTCCCAATCAAGGGAACATTTATCCGCAATTACATTGGTGCCGATTCCTCCATTAATTTTTCCTATTTGTAGAGTTGTATAAGGAGGAGAAAAAACTGTTTTTTTTAATTTTCTTTTCTTTAATTCATTTCTCAATTCCATAAGTTTATTACTGTACCGAATTGCATACTCAACCGCACTTACACCATGTTCGGGATCTGAGGCATGTCCCGATAAACCAGTAAAGTGTGTTATGTATTCATTATAACCTTTATGAGCTGTAATAGCTTTCATACTAGTGGGTTCGCCAATTATGCAAGCCGAATAATTAATTTTTCTTTTTTTTAAATCGGCTAACATTAAAGGAGCTCCTAGGCACGCAGTTTCTTCATCAAAAGTGTATGAAAAATGAATTGGTTTTTTTAAATTTTCGGAAGCAAAAAAAGGAGCCATAGCCAAAGTACATGCAATAAAACCTTTCATATCACATGATCCTCTTCCAAAAACCTTGTTATCTTTTTCTCTTGCAACATATGGATCAGAAGACCATTCTTTTGGAGAAGCTGGAACCACATCTGTATGACCAGACAGTATAATACCTCCATCATTTACTTTTTTTTTGCCGCCTATAGTTGAAAATAAATTAGCTTGTTGAGTTGATTCATTAATAGTTTTGAAAGATTTTGCTTCTAGTTTATTTAATTTATTTTCACAATACTCAATTAATTTAAGGTTTGGAGTACCAGAAACAGTCTGAAAATTTATTAAATCTGATAAAATTTTTATAGTTTCATTAAATGTTTGATCAATAATATCTTTTTGCGTAGCCATTTAAATCAAATAATAATATATATCATTGCTATGAAGCAAGAAATAATCTTTGAGGACTACAATAAAATAGAAATTAGAGTTGGAACTGTTTTAAAGGTATCTAATAACAAAAAGGCAAGGAAACCCTCTTTAGTAGTAGAAGTTGATTTTGGTGGGGAAATAGGGATAAAAAAATCATCGGCTCAAATTACGCATTATTATAACGAAGAAAATTTAGTTGGGAAACAAGTTATAGGAGTTTGTAATTTTCCTAAAAAAAATATTGCAGGAATAGTTTCCGAAGTTCTTATTCTTGGAGCAATAGAAAAAGATGGAAAAGTAGTTTTGGTTCACCCTTCTCAAAAAGTTGAAAACGGTTTAGAAATAGCTTAAACCGTTGCGATGTACCCAAATCTACTAGCATTAATTTTTTTTTGTGTTGCAGCAGGTTTTACTCCTGGTCCAAATAATATTTTAGCTTCATATTCGGGGTTTAATTTTGGTATTAAAAAATCTTTACCTTTAATTTTAGGAGTTACTTTTGGTTATACTGCTCTTCTATTATCCTTAGCAACTGGATTAATTATTGTATTTAAATCTTATCCTATTCTTCAAAATATTTTAAAAATATTAGGTTCTGGTTTTTTAATTTATTTAGCTTATAAAATTTCTTTTCAAAACAAAATTCAAAATCAAAATATTAAAAATCCAGTTAATTTTTTACAAACTTTCATTTTTCAGTTTATTAATCCTAAAGGTGTTATAATAGCCATTATTACTATATCGACTTTTGTTGAATCTGGATCAAATTATTTAATTCATTCAATTATAGTTATAGGTGTATCATTTATTGTTGCTGCATCCAGTATAACCAGTTGGTGTTTACTAGGTAAATTTCTAAGACGATTTGCTACAAATAAATTTTTTTTGCGGGGTTTTAATTATGTTATGTCATTTTTCCTTATAGTTTGTGTTATATTGATTTACGTTTAAATTATGAAATATGGAACAAAAAATTCTTTTAACTGTATTAAAAAACTAAATGTTAATGGAAAAAATTATAATTATTTTAGTTTAGTTGAAGCTGAAAAAAATGGTCTTAAAGGTATTTCAAAACTTCCAAATTCTTTAAAAGTATTATTAGAAAATTTACTTAGATTCGAAGATGGCCTAACAGTAAATCAAAATCAAATTGAGTCTATGAAACATTGGTTAAAAAATAGAAGTTCAAAAACTGAAATTGCCTATAGACCTTCAAGAGTGCTAATGCAAGATTACACAGGAATCCCAGCAATCGCAGATCTTGCTGCAATGAGAGATGCAGTTAAAGCTAAAAAAGTTGATCCAAATAAAATTAACCCACTAACTAATGTTGATCTAGTTATCGATCATTCAGTAATGGTTGATAATTACGCAACAAAAGATTCATTTAATAGAAATGTAGAAAAAGAATTTTTACGAAATGGTGAAAGATATTCTTTTTTAAAATGGGGGCAAAGTGCATTTGATAATTTAAGAGTTGTACCTCCTGGTACTGGCATATGTCACCAAGTAAATTTAGAATATTTGGCCCAAGTCGTCTGGTCTTACGAACATAAGGGAAATTGGTTTGCTTATCCAGATACCTTAGTTGGTACAGATAGTCATACAACAATGGTAAATGGATTATCAGTGCTAGGTTGGGGTGTTGGTGGAATAGAAGCAGAAGCCGCAATGTTGGGGCAACCTATTTCAATGCTAGTACCTGAAGTAATAGGGTTTGAAATTACAGGTAAGCTTAAAGAAGGAACAACAGCAACAGATTTAGTATTAACAATTGTTCAAATATTAAGAAAAAAAAATGTTGTTGGTAAATTCGTTGAATTTTTTGGAGAGGGTTTAAAAAATTTAACTTTAGCTGATAGAGCAACTATAGCTAACATGGCACCTGAATATGGAGCTACATGTGGTTTTTTTCCAATAGACGATGAAACAATTAAATATTTAAAATTTTCTGGACGTGAAGCAAATACAATTTCGCTTGTTGAAATGTATGCTAAAGAACAAAACCTTTGGTCTCAGAAAGATTTAATTTTTACAGACACTACTAATCTTGATTTATCAACTGTAGCTCCAACTATTTCTGGACCAAAAAGACCCCAGGATAAAGTTTTGTTATCAGAGTCGTCAGAAGCATTTAAAGAAATATTTAATAAAAATGCTGGAAGAATTGAATTTAAAGAGGAAAATATTGAAAAAGAAAGCTTCAAAGTTAAAGATGGAGATATTGTTATTGCAGCAATTACATCTTGTACAAATACTTCTAATCCACATGTTTTAATTGGGGCAGGATTATTAGCAAAAAAAGCAATAGAAAAAGGATTATTGGTAAAACCTTGGGTTAAAACCTCTTTAGCTCCAGGCTCTCAAGTAGTAACCGATTATTTAGATAAAGCAAATCTGAGCCAATATTTAGATAAATTAGGTTTTAATTTAGTTGGTTATGGTTGCACAACATGTATTGGAAATTCAGGTCCTTTGAAACAAAGCATTTCAGACGCTATAAAAAAAAGTGATCTTTATGTAGTTTCAGTATTATCAGGAAATAGAAATTTTGAAGGTAGAATAAATCCAGATGTAAAAGCAAACTATCTTGCTTCACCACCTTTAGTTATAGCTTACGCAATAGCAGGATCAATGAAGACCGATTTATACAAAGACCCACTTGGGCAAGATAAAAATGGAAATGATATTTTTCTTAAAGATATTTGGCCAACAAATAAAGAAATCGAAGATCTAATTCACTCATCTATAAATGCAGAAATGTTTAATAGAAGATATTCTAATATATCAATTGGGCCAAAAGAATGGAGTAAAATTAAAATTAAAGAAAGCAGCGTATATGATTGGAAAGAAGAATCTACCTATGTAAAGAAACCTCCTTTTTTTGAAAATTTACCTGATAAGCCAGAAGGATTTATTAAAATTAAAGATGCTAGACCATTATTAATACTTGGTGACACCATAACAACAGACCATATTTCGCCAGCTGGAACAATTCAAAAAGAAAGTGTTACAGGTGAATATTTTATGAAACATCAAGTTCAGCAAAAAGATTTTAACTCTTATGGGGCAAGAAGAGGCAATCATGAAGTCATGATGAGAGGTACATTCGGAAATATAAGAATTAGAAATGAAATGCTCAACGACAAAGAAGGAGGTTTTACAAAAATCTATCCTGAAGAAAAAATTATTAGTGTTTTTGATGCAGCAATGGAATACAAAAAAAGAAAAGAAGATTTAGTTGTAATAGCTGGAAAGGAATACGGAACAGGTTCATCAAGAGATTGGGCAGCTAAAGGAACTAAATTGCTAGGAATAAAGGCTGTTATTGCTGAAAGTTTTGAAAGGATTCATAGGTCTAATTTGGTTGGAATGGGAATTTTGCCTTTACAATTTGAAGAAGGTTTTGATCGTAAAAAAATAAACTTTCATGGTTCAGAACTGATAACTATTCTTGATATTGAAAAAGGTATTAAACCAAGAGATTCTGTAATTTGCGAAATTAAATTTGCTGATGGATTAATAAAAAAAATTAATTTACTTTCAAGAATAGACACGGCTAATGAAATTGAATATTATAAGAATGGTGGAATATTACAGTATGTATTAAGAAATATGATTTAATTATATTTTAAAAAAAATGTTTAAAAGATTCATTAATTGACAAAACATTCATATCAATTAATCCTCCAATAATTAATTGAACAGCAACAAATAAAATTACTACTAAACCCACATAACCCACCCATTGATGTTCTTTAATATATTTTGCAAAATAAGAAGCTGCCGCACCTATAAGAACTACTGATAATAATAATCCAAATACTAATAAAAAGTAATGATCTTTAGCCGCGCCCGCTACACCCAAAACATTATCAAAGCTTAATGTTATATCAGCTACTAAAACTTTATATACGCCATTCATAAACGAAGGTTCTTTTGACTTTTTAGTAGGAGATTTTATTTTTTTGATTGTAAATAAATCTTGTCTTAGATCATTTATGACCCACAAAAGAAGTATTCCCCCAATTAATTTGAGTAGAGCAAATTGAAGTAGGTAAGTTGCAGAAAATGCAAAAATAACTCTAAAAATAAAAGCAGCAAACACTCCCCACATAATTATTTTTTTTCTATTTTTTGGAGCGAAATTTGCAGCAACCATCCCTATAATGATGGCATTATCAGCAGCCATTACGATGTCTATAAATACTATTTGAATAAATATTAAGGTTTCTTCAATCACTTTTTTGGTTTTATAATAATATTATGACAGTAATGTGAATGAATCCAACTAAAATTACAAATTTTTGTATTGCAATTTATATTTCAACATTGTGAAATACAATTATCAAAAAAAGGAGAGTATATGAAATTATTAAAAAATATTTTTTTCACATTCTTAGCTTTACTATTTAGTCAAAGTCTAACTAATGCTGGAGAAAAATGGGATATGGCGCTTGCATATGGAGCAGGAAATTTCCATTCAGCAAATGCTACAGAGTTTGCTAAAAATGTTAGTGAAAAGAGTGGGGGTAAATTAACAATTGTTACTCACCCAGGAGGATCTCTTTATAAAGGGGGGGAAATTTTTAGAGCTGTTAGAACAGGACAGGCTCAAATAGGAGAAAGATTTATGTCTGCACTTGGAAAAGAAGATCCATTGTTAGAAATAGACTCACAACCCTTTTTAGCATCAAGTTATGGGGATGCTAAAAAATTGTACAAAGCTTCTAAAGACGAGATAGTAAAAGGATTGGATAGTAAAGGTTTAGTATTTTTATATGCTGTACCGTGGCCAGCTCAAGGTCTTTATAGTAAAAATGCAATTAATAGTGTTGAAGATCTAAAAGGATTAAAATTTAGAGCTTATAATAGTTCACTAATTCGATTAGCAGAATTAACTGGAATGGCGCCAACAAAAATTGAAGCTGCTGAAATTAGTCAGGCATTTTCTACTGGAGCTGTTGAAAGTATGATTACATCTCCTACAACAGGAAAAAATAGTAAAATTTGGGAAAATGGAGTGACTTATTTTTATGATATAGCGGCTTGGTTTCCAAAAAATATGGTAATCGTTAATAAAGAAGCTTGGAATAAATTGGATGCTGACACTCAAAAATTAGTAATGTCAGAAGCAGCAAAAGCTGAAAAAAAAGGATGGGCATTATCTAAAAAAGGTAATAAAAATGATAAAAAATCTTTAGCTGACGCAGGTATGAAAGTTGGTAAAGTTAATGCAACCTTAAAAAAACATTTCCAAGAAGTTGGAGCTACGATGTCTAAAGAATGGGCGGATAGAGCTGGTTCTAGAGGGCAAGCTGTTTTAGCTGCTTATAAATAATAAATTTAAATTTAAAAAAAGGCCGTATAATTAAACGGCCTTTTTTTTATGTTTTATAAAATAGATAATTATTTAAAAACTCTGTATAGGCTATCAGGCTATGCAGCAGCAATATTTCTTATATTGGTAGCTATATTTATTCTTACAGGAATAGCATCTAGAGTATTTGGCTTCTACATTAGAGGCTTAGCTGAATACTCTGGTTATAGTATGGCCGCATCTTCATTTTTAGCTTTAGCTTATACATTTGGAGAAAAAGGACATATTAGAATTACACTATTTTTAGAAAAAGCTAATAAAAATATTAAAAGATACCTAGAGCTTTGGTGTTTATCTGTTGCAACATTTTTTTCAGGTTTTTTATCGTATTATTTTATTAAAATGTTAATTGTATCAATTGATTTTAAAGAAAGAAGTGAAGGTGCTGATGAAATGTATATTTGGATACCTCAAACAACAGTAGCTTTAGGTTCAACAATATTTTTTGTTTGTATTTTGCATAATTTTATTTTGTTAATTTTAAAAAAAAATAATACATAATTATGACTGAACTATTTTTAATAATATTTTTTATTTCTATTTTATTAATATTTTTAGGTACTGGTGTATGGGTAGCTCTTAGCATGGTAGGAGTTTCAGCAATTGGAATGTTGCTTTTCACTTCAAGACCTGTTGGTGATGCAATGGCAACAACAATTTGGGGAACAAGCTCATCCTGGACTTTGACTGCACTACCTCTATTTGTTTGGATGGGAGAAATATTATTTAGAACTAAACTATCCGAGAATTTATTCAAAGGATTAGCTCCTTGGATGTCACGTTTGCCTGGAGGTTTAATACATGTAAACGTTGTTGGCTGCGCTCTATTTGCTGCAATTTCTGGCTCTTCGGCAGCAACTGTCGCTACAGTTGGCAAAATGTCTATACCAGAATTAAGAAAAAGAAAGTATCCAGAAAAATTATTACTTGGAAGCTTAGCTGGTTCAGGAACGTTAGGTCTACTAATACCTCCTTCCATCATATTGATTATTTATGGAGTAACAGTTCAAGAATCTATAGCTAAACTTTTTATAGCTGGAATTATTCCAGGAATTATGATTGCTATTTTTTTTATGCTTTATGTTATTGGCTGGTCAATAATAAATAAAAAAAGTATGCCTAAATTAGAAAAGACTTCTTCTTTCTCAAAAAAAATTAAAGATTCTGCTCAATTAATACCTGTTATTATTTTAATCACTTCAGTAATTGGATCTATATATGTGGGTATTGCAACAGCTACAGAGGCAGCATCCTTAGGAGTAGTAGGAGCATTAATTCTATCTTTTTTTCAAAGAAGCTTAACTAAAGAAAGTTTTAAACTATCTTTATTGGGAGCAACAAAAACTTCATGTATGATTGCATTTATTTTAGCGGGCTCTTCATTTTTAGCTTTGGCCATGGGTTTTACTGGATTACCTAGAAATTTAGCAATTTGGATACAAGAAATGAGCCTATCTCCTTATGTCTTAATTATAGTTTTAACAATTTTCTATATTATTCTAGGAATGTTTTTAGACGGAATATCAGCCGTAGTATTGACCATGGCTATTATAGAGCCAATGATTAGACAAGCGGGTTTTGACATGATTTGGTTTGGAATATTTTTAGTAATAGTTGTTGAAATGGCGCAAATAACACCTCCTGTCGGTTTCAATTTATTTGTACTTCAAGGTATGGCTAATAAAGATATGGGATTTATAGCAAAAAGTGCTTTTCCACTTTTTTTATTAATGATTTTCGCTGTTTTTATAATAATTATTTTTCCAGAAATAGCATTATGGCTTCCAAAACAAATGATTCAATCCATTAAATAAAAGGATCGTAAGCCCATTGTAATATTGCTTGTCTTTGTCTTCGTCTACAATGTATGTCTCCTGTTTCACAATTTTTTTTTATTGCAGTGACATGTCTTGTAAAATTTTTCCATCTTTTAATTTGAACAGCGTCAACATTTGGAATACGTCTTCCATTTGAAAATCTACAATACCACTGAAACCAACCTAGTGGATCTTCTTTAAAAATCCATCCTTTATCTATCCAATGCTTTCTAGACAAACCTGCTTTTATTCGAAAATAATTTTTTTCAATATCAAAGGTTTTGCTGAGTTTTGCTTTTATAAACCATGATTTTGGATATTCTTTTATTTTTCCCCCAAAGTAAGATCCACCAAAAACTCCAAGCTCTAACATTTTTCTGGGAGTTAGTTGTGGCTTAAATATTTTATATAAAATTTTTATTTCCGCAGATTCAACGGATTTCATTTTTACTTATTTTCTATTAATTCTTTTAGTTCTTCATACTCTTCGCAGTTACAACCATAAAGTACATTAAGTCTTTTTTTAGCAAGATCAATTCTGTTTGTTTGAACATAAAGTTCTCCTAAATATTCGTTAATCCCTCTATGATTAGGTTTAATTTTGAGTCCAGCTATATAAAATTTTTCTGCTTCTTCAAAATTTCCAGCCTTTCGCAAAGTAAATCCTAGATAATTTAGTATATCTGGATTATTTTTATTCTTTTTATAGGCTTTCAATAGTTTTTTGTGTGCTTTTGAATATAATTTTAATGCTTTTTCTGTTTTATTTTTTTTTTCGAGTTTTTTTGCTTTTAAAACAAATCTTTTAGCTTCTTCATATAAATTTACCTTATTCTTGCCGCCATCACCACTGTTACCGCTCATTGCAGCTTTAACAAAGCTTGGATTGCATAAAAATAGTAAAGTAATAAAAGTAATAATTATTGAAACAGACTTAGTATTTTTTTTCATTTTTTTATACAGTGATTTAGATAAATTTTTTCATTTTATCCAATGGTTTTAAAGTCACACCAGCTTTTATAAGTCCTTTTCTTATTTCTTTTGCAGTATTAACTGCACTTTGCCCATCACCATGCACACAAACAGAATCAATCTCACAAGAAATTTGTTTTCCAGAATAGCAATTAAGTGCTTGATTCTCTACCATCTTAATAACATGTTTTTTAGCTATTTCCGGATCAATAATCATCGCATTACTCTTCGACCTTGAAACTAAATTTCCATTATCTTCATAATTCCTGTCAGCAAATATTTCTGCAGCAACTTTCATATCAAGTTTTTTACCTGCTTTTTCCATTTCTGATCCAGTAGGAACTAAAAAAATTAAATCTTTGTTAACTAACATAATAGAATTGGAGATTATTTTTGCTAATTCATAATCTTCACAGGCCATATTATTTAATGCGCCATGAGGTTTAACATGTGTAACTTTAATTCCAGAGGTATTTGCTACGTCCGATAAAATATTTATTTGATCAACTATTAATTTTGTTATTTCACTCGAAGGTAAATTAAGTCTTTTTCTTCCAAAATTTTCTGGGTCATTAAAAGATGGATGAGCTCCTATGCTAACACTATTTTCTTTTGAAATTTTGATCGTTTTTTCCATTGTGGGTTTATCCCCAGCATGATAACCGCAAGCTACATTTGCTGAATTAACAATTTTAAGTAATAAAGGGTCATTTTCGGTTGAACAAAATTTTGAGCTTTCCCCCAAGTCGCAGTTGATGTTAATTTCCATCTTTTAAAACCTTTATTTGTTTATTAAGGAATTATACTAATTATATCAATTTATGTTTAAAAAATTAAGCAATATTGGTGACTGCGGCATCGTTTGTGATTTTGGCGATGAAGTAAATAAAAGTGTAAATATAGAAGTAATTAAATTATTCCATTATGTAACAAAACAGTGTTCTGATGGAAATTTACTAGGAATATTAAACTGCACACCTTCATACAATAAACTAATTATAAATTTTGATCTTGAAAAAATAAAATCATCACAAATTGTTGATTTTATAAAATCAATAGATTTTTCAAAACTTAATTTTTCTCAAAATAAAAAAGAATGGGTAATCCCTATTTGTTATGATTTTGGGATGGATTTAGAAAATATAAGCAAAACTCTAAAAATAGATATAAAAGAAATTATAAACATTCATTTAAATACAACTTTTTATATATATATGGTTGGTTTTATTCCTGGGCATCCTTTTATGGGAGACTTAAATTCAAAAATTTTTTTAAATCGTTTGAAAACACCAAGAGTTAAAATTCCACCCGGATCAGTTGGCATAGTAGAAAAATTTTGTAACATTTATCCATACGAAAGCCCTGGTGGTTGGAATATTATAGGAAGAACTCCTATTAAACTTTTTAATGAAAAAAATAACTTAAATCCATGTCTTTTATCACCAGGGGATTCTGTAAAATTTAAATTAATTTCGAAAGAAGAATTTAAAAATTTTAATAATGAGTGATATTTTTTTTAAAGCTTCAAGAGCTGGAATTAACACAGTTTATCAAGACAAGGGGCGTTTTCATATGCAGCACTTTGGAGTTGCTCCCGCAGGGTGTATGGATACGAAATCTTTTTTAATTGCAAATGCGTTAGTTAAAAATAATTTAGACGAAGGCGTTTTAGAATTTGCTTATCAAGGACCCTCACTAAAATTGATTGGTGGAAAAACAAAAGTTGCGGTTACTGGCAATGTTATTTTTCAAATCATTAAAACAAATAACAAAATAGTAAAAGGAGAGTGTAATAGAAGTTATAATTTAATTGAAGGCGAACAAATTGATATTTTATCAACAAAACAATCAGCTTATGGATATTTGGCTGTAGAAGGAGGTTTTAAGGTTGAACCTTTTTGTAATAGTATTTCTATCTTATCCAGAGCCCAAATAGGACCCAATGAAGGAAAAAAAATAAAGATAGATGATAAAATAATTATTAAAAAAAATAGCATTATAAAAAAAAATTTTAAGGTAAATATTTCAAGTAAAAAAAAATACATAATTAGAGTTTTGCAAGGTACGCAATTTAATTATTTTTCAAAAGATAGTAAAAAAAAATTTTTTTCAAAAAATTATAAGATCACTAATCTTACAGACCGTATGGGTATGCGATTGGAAGGAACAATTATAAAAAATACTGTTAGCACAAATATTAGATCGGAAGGTATAACCAAAGGAGCAATTCAGGTTCCTGCTGATGGACAACCAATTATATTATTAACAGATCATCCTACTATTGGAGGTTATCCTAAAATAGCTAACGTTATATCTGCTGATTATCATCTGTTAGTACAAAAAATACCAGGGGAAAAAATTTTGTTTCAAAATGTAGAGTTGAAAGAAGCTGAGCTATTGTATAAAGAACACGTTAGTAGCATTTCAAAAATTATAAAAAATATTAAAGAAATAAATTGACATTTTTAAATAAAATTCCTGGTACATTTTTAGTTTTTTTAGGTGCTTTATGTTTAAGTTTTGGAGGCTTAATTGTAAAATCATTTGAAGGAGCTAATTTATGGCAAATTCTTTTTTGGAGACAAACTTTTTTTTCAATTATCGTAGCTTTTTACCTATTAATTACTTATAAAAAAAATTTTTTTAAATCCTTTCACGCTTCTGGCTTACCTGGATTTTTAGCAGGAATATCTTTAGGTATAGGTTTCTGTGCTTATGTATTTGCGATGTATCACACCACTGTTGCTAATACACTTTTTATTATTACAACAGAGACAATTTTTTTAGCATTATTTGGCTATATTTTTTTGAAGGAAAAAATTAATTTAGTAACATTAATTTCTATTATTTTAGGAATGTCAGGTATTCTTTTAATACTTGGAAGTTCTTTATCTATCCAATCTAGCAGTCAATTTTTTGGAAATATTGTTGCATTTATAATGCCTCTTTCATTTACAGTATTAATTATAATAGTCAGAAAATACCCAAAAGTGGATATGGTTCCATCCCAATTTGTTGCAGGAATTTTTGCCGTCTTTATTGGATATTTAGTTGCTGGAAAATTATCTATTTCATCATATGATCTATTTTTGGGTTTTTTAGCAGGCACCTTTCAAATTGGTTTTGGATTTATTATGATTACCATAGGATCGCAAACAACACCTGCTGCAGTAGTGGGTATTTTAATGTTAACAGAAGCTGTCTTTGGACCATTGTGGGCTTGGCTCTTTATAAATGAGATACCACCAACAAGTGTTATTATTGGTGGAAGTATTATTATTTCAGCAATTTTATTTGAATTTTTTTTCAGTTACAAAAAAAAACAATAATTTTATTCATTTGACATTTAGTCACTTCTGACACAAACTCTAACTAATACGGGAGAGACCAATTCAAATGGCGCCGAAGGAGCAACCACCCCGGAAACTCTCAGGCAAAAGGACCGTACATAATAACTCTGGAAAGCAGGCTTAGGGCCTCACCGACGGAGCAAAAATCTCTCAGGTAAACAGACAGATGGGGTGTAAAAAGAGTTATTATGGAAACACAAAGAACAGCTTTATATGAATATCACAAGAGTCTTGGGGCAAAGTTTGTTCCCTTTGCAGGATATGAAATGCCTGTTCAATATTCTTCAGGAATTGTAGACGAGCATAAAATAACGAGGAATAGCGCAGGCATGTTTGATGTTTCCCATATGGGACAATTGTCAATCGAAGGAAATGCAGATCTAGCTGTCGAATTAGAAAAAATTATTCCAATAGATCTTAAGAAAATAAAACTCAATCAATCAAAATATTCTTTTCTTACTAATAAAAAGGGTGGAATCTATGATGATTTAATTGTAACTAAAGTTGAAAAAGGTTTTAATGTTATTCTTAATGCCGCATGCAAAGATAATGATTTTAAAATAATTAATAATTTTCTTAATAATAAATTTAAAATAATTTTACATAAAAATTTATCTCTTATTGCATTACAAGGACCAAAATCATCAGAAATATTAGAAAAAATAATTAGTGGAATTTCTTCTCTTAAATTTATGAATGGAAATAAATTTTCTTATAATGGCAAAGATGTTTATATCACTAGATCAGGCTATACAGGGGAAGATGGATTTGAAATTTCTATATCAAATGAATTTGTAGAAAATTTAGCAAAAGAATTAATATCACAAGACGTAAAGCCGATCGGTTTAGGAGCCAGAGATACTTTAAGGTTAGAAGCTGGATTGTGTCTTTATGGTCATGATATAAATGAATCTACAAGTCCGATCGAAGCAAATCTTAAATGGGCAATATCTAATAGAAGGAGAGAAGAAGGTGGATTTGTAGGTTACAACAAAATCAAATCAGATTTAAATGGGAGTTTAAGCCGATTGAGAGTTGGCATTAAACCTGAAGGAAAAATTATAGCAAGAGAAGGAGTTAAGATTTTTTCTGAAGATGGTAAAGAAATTGGATCTATTACAAGTGGTACTTTTGGCCCAAGTGTTAATGGACCTATTGCTATGGGTTATGTAAAATTAGATTTTTCTAAACTTGGAACAAAGGTCTCTTTGGAAGTTAGAGGAAAGAAGCATGAAGCCAAAGTATCTAAACTTCCGTTTTATAAAAAAAATTATGTGAGGTAAAAAAATGAGTGAAAAAAAATATTCAAAGCAACATGAGTGGGTTACTATAGAAGGAGATGTCGCGACTATTGGTATTACGACGCACGCCGCTGAAATGTTAGGAGATGTTGTGTTCGTCGAGTTACCCGAAAAGGGAAAGAGTGTAGAGAAAGAAGGACAGGCGGGAGTAGTAGAGTCAACAAAGGCAGCCAGTGATGTTTATACTCCGATAACTGGAGAAATTACTGATACAAATCAATCTATTGTAGACGACCCCGGTGCTGTGAACAAAGATCCAGAGGGCTCAGGTTGGTTTTTTAAAATTAAAATAAAAAACAAATCAGAATTAGATCAATTAATGAGTAAAACTGATTACGATAAGTTTGCAAAGGAGAATCCTAATTAAATGCTAAAAAACGCCCAGAAAGATTTTATTCAAAGGCATATAGGACCTTCTAAAGAAGAACAGAAAGTTATGCTTAAAGAATTGGGTTATAATAACTTAGATGAGCTGATTGCTAAAACAGTGCCAGAAAAAATTCTATTAAAAGAAAATCTAAGTATTGGTGAACCTAATTCAGAGTATAAAGCGCTTAGAAAATTAAGAGACATCTCTCAAAAGAATAAAATTCATTCAAATTTTATCGGAATGGGATATTACGGAAATTACACCCCATATGTAATACTAAGAAATATTTTGGAAAATCCAGGATGGTATACTTCTTATACTCCATATCAACCTGAAGTGGCCCAGGGAAGACTCGAGATGCTTTTAAATTTTCAGCAGATGATAATTGATTTCACAGGGATGGATATTGCGAATGCATCTCTTTTAGATGAGGGTACAGCCGCAGCCGAAGCTATGGGTTTAAGTTATAGAATTTGCAAAAGAGATATCAAAAAAGTCTTTGTCTCGAAAAGTTGTCACCCTCAAACCATTGATGTGATTAAAACAAGAGCCGAACCATTGGGTTTAAAAATAATAGTAGGGGATGAAGACAAAGATATTAATGAGAATATTGTTTGTGGAATTATACAATACCCAGGAACTCTAGGAGATATAAAGGATCCTAGTGAAGCTATTAGCAAAATACATAAACAAAATGGAAAAGCAGTATTGGTTTGTGATTTATTAGCTCTTGCCAAAATTAAAACACCTGCCGAATTAGGAGCCGATATAGCAGTGGGAAGTGCACAACGTTTTGGAATTCCAATGGGTTATGGAGGTCCTCATGCCGCGTTCTTCGCTACTAAAGATGAATACAAAAGATCAATGCCAGGAAGAATAGTTGGTGTTTCGGTGGATAGACATGGTAACAAAGCTTACAGATTGGCTCTACAAACAAGAGAACAACATATAAGAAGAGATAAAGCTACAAGCAATATTTGTACCTCTCAGGCTTTGCTTGCAATAGTTTCAGCAGCCTATGCTGTATATCATGGTCCAAAAGGAATTAAAAAAATAGCAGACACTGTTTCACAGCTTGCTAAAAATTTTGCGGATAAATTAAAACAATCTGGCTATGATCTTTATTCAGATTATTTTTTTGATACCGTTACTGTAAAAACACTAGATAAAACAGATAAAATTTACAAAAACGCACTAGATCAACAAGTAAACATAAGAAAAGTTAACTCTGAGATGTTAGCAGTTTCATTTGATGAAAGAAAAAATCTTTATAGAGCTAATCAATTATTAAAAATTTTTAACTGTTCAGAAACAATTAAGGAAACGACTAAAGAAACGACAAACAAAAGCTTATCTAATCTCCCAAAAACTTTATTAAGAACCTCAACATATTTAGATCATCCAGTTTTTAATAGTTACCATTCTGAAACCTCAATGCTTAGATATTTAAAAAAATTAGAAGACTCTGACATTGCATTGAATAGATCAATGATAGCTTTAGGTTCATGCACGATGAAATTAAATTCAGTTTCCGAAATGATACCTGTAACATGGAAAGAATTCTCACATCCACATCCATATTCCCCCATAGAACAAATGGACGGTTATAGAGAATTATTCACTGATTTAAAAAATTGGTTAAGAACAATAACAGGTTTTTCTGGTGTTTCTTTGCAACCAAATGCTGGAGCCCAAGGAGAATTTGCTGGCTTAATGGTTATTAGAAAGTTTCATGAAAAAAATGGTCAAAAAAACAGAAAAGTTTGTTTAATACCGAGCTCTGCGCATGGAACTAATCCAGCAAGCGCTCAAATGGCTGGCATGAAAGTTGTTGTTGTTAATTGTGACTCATATGGAAATGTAGATTATGAAGATTTAAAGAAAAAGGCCGAAGAATACTCAGAAACTTTGTCCACGCTAATGGTAACTTATCCGTCAACCCACGGAGTTTTTGAAGAAAAAATAACTGATATTTGTGATTTAATTCATAAACACGGTGGTCAAGTTTATATGGATGGGGCAAATTTGAATGCATTGGTTGGCATTGCAAAACCAGGAAATTTTGGCCCAGATGTTTGTCATATCAATTTACACAAAACATTCTGCATACCTCATGGCGGAGGCGGTCCAGGAATGGGTCCTATTGCCTGTAAAAAACATTTAGAGATTTATTTACCAAGTCATACAGTAATTGATTGTGGTCCTCCTTCTGGAATAGGGGCGATTTCAGCAGCTCCTTGGGGAAGTTCAAGCATTCTCTCTATATCATGGATGTATATTAAAATGATGGGTGCAGAGGGTTTAAAACTTGCTACTCAAAATGCAATTTTAAATGCTAATTATATAGCACATAAACTTAAGGATCATTTTCCTATTTTATATAAAGGAAAAAATGGAAATGTAGCTCACGAATGCATCATAGATATTAGAAAAATTAAGAGCGAAACAGGAATTACCGAAGAAGATATTGCTAAGAGACTAATCGATTTTGGTTTTCATGCACCCACCATGTCTTGGCCTGTTCCAGGTACGATGATGATAGAACCAACCGAAAGCGAAAGTCTTTCTGAAATTAATAGATTCTGCGATACACTAATTAAAATAAAAGAAGAAATTAATAAAGTTAAAAGTGGGAAATTTGATAAAAACGATAATCCATTAAAAAATGCGCCACATACTCATATTGAGCTTACCGCTAATGAATGGAAACATAAATATGATAGAGAAAGTGCCGCATATCCTTCTGCGACTTTAAAATCTTATAAGTACTGGCCACCAGTTGCTAGAGTAGATAACGTTTATGGAGATAAAAATCTTTTCTGCTCTTGTCCTTCACTAGATGAATATAAGGAAACTGCAGCTTAATTTTTTTTTTTAATGAAAATTGCCGTTATAGGATCAGGTATATCTGGATTAGGAGCAGCTTACTTTTTATCAAAAAAACACAAAGTAGATTTGTTCGAAAAAGAAAATCATTTTGGTGGACACTCTTATACAGTCGAAGTTCCAAAAAATGATAAAAATGAATTAATTTCTCTTGATTTAGGTTTTATTGTATTTAATGAAATTACTTATCCAAACCTAGTTAACTTTTTTAAAGATCTTAATATCCCTTATGAAAAAAGCAATATGTCATTTTCTGTTTCAGTTAAAAATTCAAATATTGAATATTCAGGAAATGGAATAAAAGGATTATTTTCAAATAAATCTAATATTTTTAATTTAAATTTTTTGAAAATGTTGAAAGAAATAACTTCGTTTTATAAAGAAGCTACAGAAGTAGATATAAAAAAACATGAAGGCCAATCATTAGGAGAATATTTAAAATCAAAACAAATGTCAGCATATTTTACTAATTTTCATATTATACCTATGGTCGCTGCAATTTGGTCGATGCAACCAAGATTAGCAGAAAAAATGCCAATGACATTATTTCTTAATTTTTTTAGAAATCATGGTCTACTTAAAACAAAAAATAGGCCACAATGGTATACTGTTAGTGGAAGAAGCAAAGTTTATGTAAATAAAGTTTTACAGACAATTAGTGGAGAATATTTTAAAAATTATGAAATCAAAAGTGTAGTAAGAAATCAAAACAACGCGAGATTATATTATGGAGAGCTTAATGAATACTTTGATTATGATAAAGTTATATTTGCTACACACGCAGATGAAACATTAAAATTAATTCAAAATCCAACAGAAAATGAGAAAAAAACTTTAAGCAGTTTTGAATATAAAAATAATACCGCCTATCTTCATTGTGATAATCGCTTGATGCCAAAAAAAATAAATGCATGGTCGAGCTGGAACTCGATTTTAGATAAAGATGATTTAAATAAAAGTTGTCTTACTTATTGGTTAAATAAATTACAAAATTTAAAAACAAAAAAAAATTATTTTCTTACACTCAATCCAATTTATAAAATTGAAAATAATAAGATTTTAAAAAAAGTTAATTTCACTCATCCATTTTATGATGAAAAAACTATTAAAACCCAAAAAAATTTAGCAGAATTACAGGGAATAAATAATAGTTGGTTTTGTGGTAGCTATTTTGGGTATGGCTTTCATGAGGATGGTTTAAAATCAGCAATTGATGTTTCAAATAAACTATGAGTATTTTTTCCTCTTGTATATATTCAGGTTTTGTAACTCATAAAAGATTTAAGCCAAAAAAACATTTTTTTTCTTACAAAACTTTTTCTTTGTTAATTGATTTAAATGAAATTAATGAATTAGAAAAAAAAATTAAATTTTTTTCATATAATAAATTTAACATCTTGAGTTTTTATAATATTGATCATGGTTCACGTAATGGAAAATCATTAGTTAAATGGGTAAAAAGAACTTTAAAAAAATCTAAAATAAATATTGGAAAAGGAAAAATTAAATTACTGTGTTATCCAAGATTTTTTGGTTATGTGTTTAACCCTCTGAGTATTTTTTACTGTTATGATAAAAATCTAAAATTAAAAGCTATTCTTTATGAAGTAAAAAATACTTTCAATGAGCAACACACATATATATTTCGAGTTTCTTCACGATTAAGTTTGTTGTTACACGAATGTAGTAAAAAATTTTATGTTTCACCGTTTATTGAAATGAAAACATTTTACAACTTTAAATTGTTAAAACCTGGAAAGAAACTAAATGTTTTAATTAAACAAAGTGATGTAAAAGGAACTTTGCTTATTGCTCAACAAATTGGAAAACGACTTGATTTTACTAGTAAAAATTTATTTTTTGAATTTATAAAACACCCCCTAATGTCATTTAAAGTTATTGCAGCGATACATTTTGAAGCATTTAGATTGTGGATAAAAGGCATTAAACATGTGAGCAAGAACTTAAAAATTAAAAATAATTTATCTTTAGAAAACTAATGAATTTTGGCTTTAACGATCTTAGCGACAAATTTGTCTTTTGGAATCTTGAAAAAATTGCTTATGGTTATTTAGAACTTGTGGACTCCAAGGGAAGTAAATTTTTTTTTGGAAATAAAAATAGTGATTTAAAAACGAAAGTAAAAATTAATGATCCCACCTTTACTAAAAAACTAATGAGAAAAGGTAGCAGTGGTTTAGCTGAAAGTTATATTAATAATGAATTTGAAACTGAAGATTTACCATCTTTAATAGAATTAAGTGCTAGAAACATTGATGTAACATACAAATTTTCTGGCTTGCTTCAATTTACCTTTTTACAAAAATTATTTAGCAGTAATATATTTTTGAATAACAAGGAAAGCTGTAAAAAAAATATTTCTCTGCATTATGATTTAGGAAATGAATTTTTCTCTACTTGGTTAGATAAAACTCTTACATATTCCTGTGGTATATTTAATTCTAGAAATGAAACTCTAGAAAAAGCGCAAATAAATAAATATAATAAATTAATAAATTTAATTCAGCCAAAACGAGGAGATAAAATTTTAGAAATAGGATGTGGCTGGGGTGGATTTGCTGAACATCTAGCAAAAAATTATGATGTTAAATTAGACTGCATAACAATATCAAAGAAACAATTGGTATTTGCAAAAGAAAGAATAAGACGTCTGGGATTAAATCATAAAGTAAATGTTAAAATGCTTGATTATAGGGACATAAAAAAAAAATATGACTGCATTATATCAATTGAAATGATTGAGGCAGTTGGTGAAAAATATTTAACGAAATATTTTAAAAAAATAAAAGAAAATTTATTACCTGGAGGACGTGGAGCAATTCAAGCAATTATTATTAAAGATGAGTTATATGACAGGTATAGAACTAAAGAAGATTTTATTCAAAAATATATTTTTCCAGGTGGATTTTTACCATCTTTGCAATCATTAAATAAGTTGTCTGATCAGTCAGGTTTAAAAATTAAAAATTATCAATTATATGGAAGACATTATTATAACACTTTGCAACAATGGAGGAAAAGTTTTCTGGAATCTTGGGATGCAATCTCTAGACAAGGTTTTAATAAGAGTTTTAAAAATATGTGGGATTTTTATCTTTCTTATTGTGAGGCAGGGTTTAAATCAAAAAATATAGATTTAGTGCAATTTTCATTTTGTAAGAAATGAAATTTCTAGCGATTATTTTTTTTATTTTGTTAACTAGCTGTGAAAAAATGAAACCAGAAGATTACAAAGATACAAAACCAGAAATGAAGATTGAAGAATACTTTTTAGGAAATGTTAAAGCTTGGGGAATTTTTCAAGGAAGGTCAGGAGTTGTTAAAAGGCAATTTACAGCAACAATGAACGGTTCGTTTGATAAAGAAAATTTTATCCTTAATGAAAATTTTAATTGGAATGATGGAGAAAAGCAAAGCAGAAAATGGACTATAAAAAAAATTGGAAAAAACAAATATGAAGGAACAGCGGCAGATGTGGTTGGTATTGCTAAAGGCACATCCTATGGATCAGCTTTTAAATTTGAATATAATTTATTAATTCCTTTTAAAGACAAAAAAATTAAAGTTAGATTTGATGACTGGATATTTAAACAGGATGAAGAAGTCGCGATTAATAGAGCTACTATTACAAAGTTTGGTTTTAAAGTTGGCGAACTAACTGTTTTCTTTTTAAAAAATTAATATTTGATTATTTTAATTGGATTAAATTTTTTTTTTTAATCCCTTTTCAACAAGCTTAAAATATATATTGATTGGAAGAATTCTTAAAATTTTTAAAAAAAAGGTAAAAGCTTTAGGAAAATGTATTTCAAATCCATTTTTTTTAATTAACCCCTTGTATATTTGTTCTGCTGCAAACTCTGGTGATTTTATCATTGGCATAGGAAAATCATTTTGATCAGTCATTGGTGTTTTAATAAAACCTGGACTTATCAAAGATATTCTTACGTTTTTTCTTTTCATTTCAAAATGTAAACTTTCAGCAAAACTTGTTAAAGCAGATTTTGAAGCGCAGTAAGCCCCTGCCGCTGGTAATCCTCTATAACCTGCTACGGAAGAAATTATAGATATTTGCCCACCTTTTTTTTCATTATAATAATCATAGACTGAGTTAATAGAGTTCATTGTTCCAAAATAATTAACCTCCATAATCTTTCTTATTTTTTCTAAATTAAATTTTTTTTCTGATTTTGGATCGTGTATTCCAGTTCCAAATATACAAATATCAATATTTTTGAATTTTTCTAAAATTTGTTTAAAAACAGTTTTGCAATTATTAATATCAGTAACATCCAAAGGGAAAGAGTAAATATTATTATTTTTTTCAGTTAACTCTTTTAATAAGTTTTCTCGTCTTGCAGATACAGCAACAAGACAACCCTCATTAGCAAACTTAATTGCCAAAGCTCTTCCTATTCCACTGCTAGCTCCAGTTATCCAAACTTTTTTACTCATCTTTTAAGACTTAAAAGAGTTTTAGAAATATATTCAATTTCTCTTTCTTTTATACTTGTATAAAAAGGTAAGCAAATAATGTTTTTTGAAAGCGTTTCAGCATTAATTAAATTAGATATTTGAAACTTTTTATATAGTGGTAATAGATTTGGAGAATAAAAGCCATTTCTTGTTTCTATACCTTTGGTTTTCATAATTTTCATAACTTTGTCTCTATCAATAAAAGCTTTAGGGTCAAGAACAATAGCGAATGTCCATACAACAGGTTTAACTTTTGGAGTAAACATTTGTAATTTTAAACCTTCTATATTTTTGAAAAAATTAAAATAAGAATTATAAATTTTTTTTCTTTTTATAATAATTTCATTAATTTTTTTAAGCTGAGCACAACCAATAGCAGCTTGAATATTGGTCAATCTAAAATTGTGGCCTGGAAAATAATGGTAGTATCTTTTATCTTTGACACCATGACTTCTATAAGATTTTAATTTAGCTATAAAATTTTTATCTTTGTTTGTTACAACCATTCCCCCTTCTCCAGTGGTGATTGTTTTTGTTGCCTGAAAACTATAAGTGCCTATATCGGTTAATGTTCCAGATTTTTTATTTTTATATGTGGATCCAAAAGATTCTGCGGCATCTTCTAAAACACATATTTTTTTATTCTTGGCTATCTTTATTATTGCGTCTAAATCACAAATGTTTCCATAGGTACTAAATACAATAATTAATTTTGTTCTTTTTGTTATTTTTTTTTCTATACTTTTTGAAGTTACACAAAAAGTTTCTTGATCCACATCTGCAAATACTGGTTTTAGTTCCATTTGTAGTGCGATATTTGCTGCTGCTAAATAACCATATCCAGGAATGATTATTTCATCTCCTCTTTTTAATCCCAAGGCTAGGTAAGATAAATGTATTGCAGATGTACAGTTAGTGACGGAAATTGCAAATTTAGAATTAACAAATTTACAAACTTTATTTTCAAGATCTTTAACAAATTTACCATCGGACAACCATGAAGATTTTAGAGCTTGATTAATATATTTTTTTTCATAGCCGTAGTAATCTGGTTTAGCCCAAGGTATCATTTAATCCTTTTGTTATTCTCTTTAAAATAAAATTTCATAAAATTTTACAATCTTTATTTATACAATTCATTATCAATAAATATTTTTCAATTATTTATCGTACTTACTTAAAATGAATCGTAATTTTATAGCCTCAAAAAAATACTTAAATAAAAGTAATAAAAAATTAGATTTAGATTTACCTTTATATCTCATATTATAATAGGCAGGTATTTCAACTATTTTATAGTTTTTCTTTTGCGCATAACATAATAGTCTAAAAAAATATTCTCCATACCCAAAAAAAATTTTTTCTTCAGGCAAGTTTTTTAAGACTGATTTCTTTATACAAAAATAACCTCCTAGATTATCTTGAATTTGTGTTTTTAGCATGATTCTTAAAATTAAATTAAAAAGAAAACTAAAATAAAAATGTATTTTATTTTCCATAAGTCCTCCAGCGCAATAACGAGAGCAACTTATTATATCGTATACTTTAATTAGATAAACTAATTGAGGTATTAATTGTGGATCATGTGTTAGATCTGTATCCATAACTATGATATTTTCTCCTTGAGCAAATTTAATTCCTTCTTTAATCGAATTAGCCAAACCTCTATTGTTTTCTCTCAAAATAGTTTTAACTTTATTATTATTTTCAAAAGTTTTTTTACAAATCGAATAGGTTTCGTCAGGACTATTATCATCAACAATTAAAATCTCTTTATCATCAATATTTTTTGTTACCTCTAATATTTTGTTTACTAAAACGATGATGTTTCCTTTTTCATTATATGTTGGAAGTATGATTGATAAGTTCATTTAGCTAATAATTTGTTTGAAAGTTTCATAAATTTTGTTAATAAAATAACTATAATTTTTAATAGTAGTAATAATAAAAACCATTACAATATACAAATAAAATTGTTAACAATTTTGTACCACTCTCAACAAAAGCTTTCATTTATAACTCTTACTCAGTATTCTTAACTTAATGATGGTATTTAAAAATAAAAATATTAATAAAATTTTAATTTTATCAATATTGCTTTTCTCAACAAAATGGATTCTGTCATTCTATTTTTTCGATGAAAAATTATCAGTTAGAATTATTTTTGAAAATGTAGGTGATGGACACTATTGGTACCCATATATAAAATACCTAACTTCTTTAAATTTTTATAATTCATTTGATCCTAATGTTAATAATTTAAAAGGTGTTCCTATTCCTGTGGGTTCTCTTATTTTTCACGCAATATTTTTTAAAATATTTAGTTCTATCGGATTAGTTATTATAGAATTTTTTGCAATATTTATCTTTCTACTTATTTTTTTTAAAATCTTTTCAAAATTTTTTAATGAAAATGAATCTGTGTTCTTAAGTTTGCTTATTTTTATGATTCCTATCCTGATGAAAGAAATAAACAACATGGAAAGTTTACAAAACTTTAATACAATTTATCTAGAAACTTTTTTCAATAATTTTTTTTTCCTTCGAACTCATAGACCAGTTCCATCAAATTTATATCTTTTTTCATTCATTTACTTGCTCGTAAGTATGGATTGTGACCAAAATTTACAAAAAAAAAAAATAATTTTTTTAGCAATAATATTGGGGCTTACTTTTTCAAGTTTTTATTATTTTTTTTTAATTGAATTTTTTTCACTTTTAATATTTTTGATTTACAAGTTTAAAACAAAGATAATTGAAGAATTATTTAATAATTACAAAAATATTTTATTTTCAATACTAATTTTTTTAATCATTATTTCGCCTTTTGTAATAAATATAATATACACCGAAAATGATTCTGTAATGCGTGCAGGATTATTTAAACTAAGCTTTGAAAAAAAAATTGTATTAGCTAATTATTATTTTGGGAAGTATTTTAGCTTAAAATTTTTACTTTTATTGTTTTTGTCGGTAATTTGTATTTATGTTTCAAATAAAAAAAACTTTGCTGGTACCAGATTATTAAATCTCCTTTTAATAATTTTTATAGGATCTATTTTTTCTCCTATTTTTTTTATTATAATCTCACCTAATTCAGGATTGCTTTATCATTTTAACAATGCCGTCGTTGTTTGTATAATTTTATTTTTTATATTTTTTTTAATTATATCAATCAAACACTATTTTAAAAAAGATTTAAAATTGCCATTAATTAATATTTTATCCACTTTGTTAATTGTTATTTATTTTTTTAATTTTTATTTAGAAAAAAATTATGAATTTAATAATCAGAAATATAAAAAAAGGAGAGTAGAGTTTGAAAAAATTACAGAAAAAATAAACAATAATAAAAATATCGTTATTGAAAATATTTCAATGTTAACATTTGATAATGAATTAATGATTTGGGCAATTTTAAATGATGTTAAATATTTGAGCTTAGTTAAAGGTATGTTTACAGGAAAAACTAATGAAATGATTGAAAATGATTTGATTAACAATTTTAAATTCTTGAATCTTAATGATGAAGACCTTTTAAATTTCTTAAAAAATGAAAAAAGAGGATGGAGATATTTTAACTCTAATGTAGGAACTTTTTTTGATTATAGATATAGTGCAAATTCATTAAATACTTTTAAAGGATCTAAAAATTTTGAAGAAGATATTAAAAAATTTATTTTATCTACATCGCCAATACTGAGTCAGCAAATAGCAATACCTAAGGAAGAATTTGACAGATTAAGAGCAAAATTTTATAGCAACCAAACAATAAATTTTAAAAAGCCTGAAATTATTATATTGGAAAAAACAAAACCCATCACGGAGAAAATTTCAATAAGTGAAAAAGATTATTGCGAACTATACAATGGTGACATTTACATTTTATACTTAAAAAACAATCTTAAAAAAACTTGTGAATCATAGTTTTTTTTTTAAATTAATTATATCAAATAAAGGATAGCTCGTTTTAAATATATATCTAAATTTATTTGATAAATAAAAACTAATTGCTCTTTTGTTATTAGATTCAACTTTTACAATATATTCTTTTTTATTTTTTTTTTTTAAATAACGTTCCAATTTACGTACTAATCTTTTTCCATAATGTTTATTTTGAAACTTTTTTGTAATAGCAATTGAAAGAAGTTCAGAATTAATTGTTTTTTTTTTAGGATTTAAAAATAAAATAATTAAACCGTAAATATTTTTTATAAAAAAAAAATTTAATATATTGCTTAAAAAAAGAAAAATTAAAAAAGGAAAGTTTTTTAGTAAAAATTTTTTGTAAATTTTTTCATTATTATCACATCCACATAGAAAACCTATAGCTTTTTTTTTATGAACTAAAATCCATATTCTGATGTTTTTGTCTTGCAAAAATGTTTGATAAATTTTTGATAAAAATTCAACCCCTATATTTGATAGTTTTCCATTAATGTTCTTGGCATGCAAACTGGCTAAAGTATCTGCGTATGAAAAATCATTTTTTTTTAGGGTCTTAATATTCATAAAATAAGTTTAATTCTTTTATATATATTATGCGACAAGATGTAAGTAGATTAAAATCTTTCATTGTTTATAAAGCTACAACAAGGTCAACTTATAATATCAAATCGAATAAATGAATAAAAAATATATTATTTTTGGTGCTACTGGCGCAACGGGTTCAGTGTTAGCCCAACAAATGTTTGAAGATAAAAAAGATTGCCATTTAGTTTCAAGGAATAAGAAAGAACTTGAAGATCTTGCATTAGCTTATGGTTATAGTTATTCAATATGTAACGTATTAGATTTAAATTTTGTTGAAAAATTAATTAAAGACTTATCTTTAACAGATATACTTGGTTTAGCTTACTGCGTAGGGTCTATTGATATTAAGCCATTTAGGTCAACTCAAGCAAAAGATTTTATTTCAAGCTATGTTTTAAATGTTGTTTCTGTAACAGAAGTTATTAAAGCTTTTCAAAGTAACTTAAAAAAAAACAATGGATCAATTGTTTTGTTTTCAACAGTGGCAGCAAAAAAAGGTTTTTCAAACCACAGTATTATTTCTTCTGCAAAAGCAGCAATCGAAGGTTTAACTGTTTCTTTGGCGGCTGAATTATCTCCAGAAATTAGAATTAATTGTATAGCACCAAGTTTAACTAAATCAAAAATATCAAACTTTTTGTTTAATAACAAAAAAAACATAGATATAATTGAAAAAATGCATCCATTAAAACGCTTAGGTGAAGGAAAAGATGCTGCAAGTTTGGCAAAATTTTTACTCTCAAAAGAAAGCTCATGGATAACAGGCCAAATAATTGGTATAGATGGAGGAAGATCAGCTGTAGCATGAAAAATATTTTATCTAAAAAAATTTCTTATCTGATATTTTTTCTTTTTTTTGGTTTTTGTATGTCAGCCTGGGGTGGATTTATAACAAATTATTATAAAGAACCTTGGTATTCAACATTGGCAAAACCTTCGTTTAATCCAGCAGATTGGGTTTTTGCTCCAGTTTGGATAACTTTATATTTATCAATTGCATTTGCGGTATGGTTAATTTGGTTAAGTCCTAGAAAAACAGAAAAAATATTTTATATTTATTTTATTCACTTATTCGTTAACGCTAGTTGGAGTGTAGCTTTTTTTGCACTTCACCAAATACTTGTATCTTTAATATTAATAGGTTTAATCATTTTTTTTGTACTATGGTTAATAAGACTATATTACCCTATAAATAAAATTAGTGTCGCACTAATGATACCTTACCTTGCCTGGTTAGGTTTTGCATTTATTTTAAATTTCAATATTTTAACCCTTAATTAAATTATGATATATTCCCCAAAGAACGGGGATTCATGGATGACATAGTAGTTGTTGGTGGTGGAATTATAGGAGTTGCTACAGCTTATTTTCTGTCAAAAGAAGGTAGAAAAGTAAGAGTTATAGAAAGAGATCCAACTTATAAAAAAGCATCATTCCCTTTATCTTTGGGTGGTTTTAGAAGGCAATTTTTTCAAAAAGAAAATATTAATTTAGGTAAATTTGCTTTAGAATTTATTTCAAATATTTCTAGTACACTAAAAACAAAAAATAATCCCAACCCAACTGCTAGCATGGTTCCTAATGGCTATCTTTTATTATTTGGACCAGAACATGCTCAAGAGCAATACGAAGCATTAAAAAATCATAAAGCATGTGATGCTGGTACAAAAAATATTCCAGCAAGTAAATTAAAAGAAGTTTTTAATTGGATAAATCCAGAAGGATTAGAAACAGCAACCTATACAGATAGTAAAATTGAAGGTTGGATAGATCCTCACATGTTTCACAATGCATTGAAAAATAAAGCTATTGAACTAGGGGCTAAATTTGAAAAAGGAAATGTTGAAAAAATAAATGATATTAAAGCAAAAACTATCGTATCCGCCGCTGGGTGTTGGACTAAAGAATTGCTAGAAGATATTCCGGTTGCTCCACAAAAACATACGGTGTTTAGAGTAAAATGTCCTAAACATTACCCCGATATGCCTTTAATAGGTGATTTGCCATCAGGAGTATATTGGAGACCAGAAGGTAAAGAATATCTTGCAGGATCTCCTATCTCCAAATTTGATTCACCTGATTTAGAACCAGAATGGAATGATTTTGAAGAATTTGTTTGGCCTGCTTTAGCAAACAGAATTCCTGAATTTGAAGAATTAAAACTCACCGGCGGTTGGGCAGGATATTACGACTGTAACACCTTAGATAATAATGCAATTGTAGGAAAACATCCCAAATATGAAAATGTTTTTATGGCTACAGGATTTACCGGAAGAGGTTTGATGCAAGCACCAGGGATCGGAAGAGGATTAACCGAGTTAATCATGACAGGCAAATATCAAACTATAGATTTATCTTGCTTTGGCCTAGATAGAATTTTTGCTAAAGAAAAAAGAACAGAACCTTACGTTTTATGAACATTGTAAACTTTACACCCTTTGCTGCTTTTACTGGTGGAGTAATTATTGGACTTGCTGTTGTGTTATTTTTTATTGGAAACGGTAGATTAGCAGGAGTTAGTGGTATTGCGAGCAATTTTCTTACATCAAAAATTAATAGAACAGATAATTTCTTATTTCTTATAGGTTTAATTATTGGGCCAATTATATTTAGTATATTTGTTAATAATGAAATTCCATTTTTAATTACAGATTCTTTTACATCTATTATTTTTGCTGGATTATTAGTTGGAATCGGAACTAAAGTAAGTGGTGGTTGTACAAGTGGTCATGGCATCTGTGGAATTGGGCGATTTTCACTAAGATCTATTATTGCAACAATTACTTTTATTTTAACTGGAATAGTTACTGTTTCATTTTTTGGATAAAGTTAAAATGAATAAAATAATTTCATTAATTAGCGGGGTAATTTTTGGTTTTGGGTTAACAGTTTCAAGCATGACAAACCCAGCTAAAGTTTTGGGGTTTTTGGATTTATTTGGACAATGGGACCCATCATTAATATTTGTTATGATAGGAGCAATAGTTGTGAGTTCACCATTTTTCTTTTTAACTAGAAATAAAACAAAGCCATTATTTGCACAATCTTTTTCAATTCCAGAAGTAAAAACAATTGATACTAAATTGATTATTGGGTCTTCAATGTTTGGCGTAGGCTGGGGGTCAGCAGGATTATGCCCAGGACCCGCAATATCGTCTTTAGCTTTATTAAATAATTATTCTTTAGCTTTCATTGTATCCATGTTTTTAGGATTTTTATTAGCAAAGGTCTTTAATTAAGATTTCAATACTTCGGCTTGATTTTTTTCAGTTGAAACTTCAGTTTTAAATTGATTGGATATTTTTTGAACTTCAACAGCTGACACTTTGTATTCAGCACACATTGTTTCTTCATCTTTTCCGTGGCCAGTTACCATATTGACCATGTGTTCTGGGAAATGGAAAGTGGTAAATACTATACCTTCTTTAACTTTTTCAGTAACTTCAACTTTCAAGGAAACTTCACCTCTTCCTGAATAAAGTCTTCCAACATCGCCTGTGTTTAATTCTCTAAGTTTAGCATCTTTTGGATGAATTAATAAAATGTCTTCATCAACAATTTTAATATTTTTAGTTCTTTTCGTCATGGTAGCTGCGTTGTAGTGTTGTAATACTCTACTTGTGGTTAGTATTAATGGAAAATCTTTTTTGTTTTTCTCTAATTCACTACTTTCTTTCCAGTCAAAATACTTAATTCTACCTTTCCCTAATTTAAATTCTTTTTCATGCAGAATTTTTGTATCTGTTCCATCTTCTTTTACTGGCCATTGTAATCCTAATTTTCCAAGTCTTTCTCGAGTTATGCCTTTGAAAAAAGGAACTACATCTGCAATTTCAGCTAATACTTCGTCAGCATCATATAATTTTTGATCATAGCCAAGTTTTTGCATCATTTCTGTGACTATGAGACCATCTGTTTTTGTTCCAGGAAGAGGTTCTGCTGCTTTATTAACTCTTTGAACCCTTCTTTCAGTGTTTGTGAAAGTTCCATCTTTTTCTAAGAAAGTTGTTCCAGGCAAAACTACATCTGCATGTTTAGCAGTTTCACTCATAAATATTTCTTGAACCACTAATAAGTCCAATGCATTCATAGCTTTAGCAACGTGAGCACTGTTGGGATCTGTTTGAACGACATCTTCACCAATTATCCATACTGCTCTTACCTCTCTATTTATTGCTGCATCAAAAATTTGTGGAATTTTTAATCCAGCTTTTGTTGGATGAACAACTCCATATTTTTCAGTATAAAAATCTTGAATTTTTTTATCAGCAACGGGAAAATAACCCGCTCCTTGATGTGGTTGGCAACCCATGTCAGCAGCACCCTGAACATTATTTTGACCTCTTAATGGATTAACCCCAACACCTCTTCTTCCAATATTTCCTGTTATCATTGCAAGATCAGCAATTAACATTACCGTTTTTGAACCTTGTTCATGTTCAGTAACTCCCAGACCATGAAACTCCATTGAATTTTTTGCAGTTGCATAAGCAATAGCAGCTTCCTTTACTTGCTGCTTATCAACTCCAGCAGCCTTAGCTAATTGATCGATATCTAATTTCTTAATTCCTTTAAGGAAGTTTTCAAAACCTTCTGTTCTGCTTAAAATAAAATCTTCTTTGCATAATTTAGCTTCTATAATGAAATATAACATCATATTTAGAACCGCTACATTAGTTCCAGGTTTTAATCTAATATGATAGTCCGCCATTCTTGCTAATTCTGTTGTTATTGGATCTAAAACTATAAGTTTTTTTCCCTTCATTACTTGTTGCTTAATTTTTGAACCGGTAACTGGATGTGCGTTTGTTGGATTTGCTCCAATAACCAAAAATAAATCTGCAAAATAAATGTCCTCAGTTGAATTTGTTGCAGCTCCCGTTCCAAATGTTTGTTGCATACCCCATGCGGTTGGTGAATGACAAATTCTTGCACAACAATCAATATTATTTGTGCCTATTGTAGCTCTAATCATTTTTTGGAAAACATAATTTTCCTCGTTTGTACATCTTGCAGATGAAATACCTGCAATAGCATCAGGACCATTTTCTTTTATTATTTTTTCTAATTTGATCTTAATATAATCATAAGCTTCATCCCAAGATGCTTTTTCAAACTTTCCATTTCTCTTTATTAGAGGATTTCTTAATCTGTCTGCGTGATCATAAAAACCAAATGCATATCTACCTTTTAAGCAAGTATGACCTGCATTTACCTCTGTTTCTTTTGGTGTATCAATAGAAACTACTTTACCATCTTTTACTGATGCTTCTAAATTACATCCCACTCCACAATAAGAACAGGTCGTTCTAACTTTTTCATCATAGTCAGCTGATTTAGATGCAAAAACATCCGATATCGCATCTGTTGGACAAGTGTGTGCGCAAGCTCCACAAGAAACACAAGAAGAGTCGCCAAACATCAAATCATTATCCGTTGTAATTTTTGAATCGAAACCTCTTCCACTCATCGTTAAAACAAACGAACCTTGAATTTCATCACATGCTCTTACACAGCGTCCACAATTAATACAGTTATCTAAATTCATTCGCATATATGCATGCGAAGTATCTTTTGGAATTCCTTTATTTTGTTTTGGTTTATTATAACGGTGTTCACTTATGCCTAAATCGTTAGCTACGGTTTGTAGTTCGCAATTATTATTAACTTCGCAGGTTGAACATGTCATCGGATGGTCGGTAAGAACAAGTTCTACAATATTTTTTCTTAGCTTTGTTAAATCTTCATTTTGAGTAATTATATAGGATCCTTCAGTTATTGGAGTATGACACGAAGCTACTGTTCTTGTTGGTCCATCTTTTTTAAGAGCAACATCAACGGAACAGACTCTGCACGCTCCATAAGGAACCAAATTTGGATCGTCGCATAAGCTAGGAACCTCTTTTTCACTAATATGCTCTCTTACAAATTTTAAAACAGAAGTATGATTAGGTTTAATTTCATGAGCTACACCATTAATGTAAGCAAATTTATGATCTTTCCCGTTTGATCCGTTTTTTTTGTTTTTCATTTTTCCCCTAAGCTTCCTGGTTTATATCAGCTTTAAATTCATGGGTAAAATATTTAAGTATGTTTTGAATAGGCACTGGAATCGCTCCACAAAGAGCACATAAACTACCTTTTTGCATAGTTATAAGCAATTCGTTTAAAAGTTTTATTGGAATTTTATTCGTTTTATTCACTGCTTGATCAAACATTTCTTTTCCCCGGTATGAACCTAGTCTTCCAGGAAAGCATTTTCCACAAGACTCTTCAGCAGTAAATTTAAACAAATGATGAATATATTTAATCATATTAAAGTTTTCGGGAATACTAACAATACTACCATGCCCCAACATAAAACCTGCGTTAGTAAATTCCTGAAAATCTAAATTTAATTTTTCCACTTCTTTGATTGGAATAACTCCACCTAATGGCCCTCCAACCTGTAAAGCTTTTACGGGTTCAACAAATCCACCCCCAATATCATAAATTATTTTTTTCATAGGAGTTCCCATATCTATTTCATAAACACCAGGATTTTTAAACAAACTGTCTAAACAAACGAGTTTGGTACCAGCCGATTTAACATTACCTATAGAGGAAAAAGATTTTGCGCCAAGTTTTAATATGTTAGCTATAGCTGCTAGAGTTTCAACATTATTAACTACAGTTGGTTTTTTATATAAACCTTCAACTGTTGGAAAGGGTGGGCGAACATCAACTTCAGCTCTTCTCCCTTCAATAGATGCAATCAAAGCAGTTTCTTCTCCGCATATATAAGCACCCTGTCCAATGCAGATAGATAAATCACATGAAAAATTAGTACCCAAGATATTTTCACCTAATAGATTTAATTTTTTTAATTCATTAATTGTACCGTTAATGATTTCGATCGATTTTGGATATTCTCCTCTAATATAAAGAACACCTTCATCGCTTCCTATAATATAGGCACAAGCAATCATTCCAAACAAAACTTTAAGAGGTTGGTCTTCTAAAAGATATCTATCAGAAAAAGCACCCGAGTCTCCTTCATCAGCATTACAAACTACATATTTTTTTTCTACTTTTTGCTGACTACAGAAATTCCATTTCATTCCAGTTGGAAAACCTGCGCCACCTCTACCACAAAGGTTTGACTCAGTTATAGTTTTAAGAGTTTCTTTTTTATCGTTTTTTAATGTTTGTGATAATAAATCTTTAAATTTTTCAATAGTAGATAAGTCCTCACCCATTAATATGCTTGTTGTTGCATGGCTTATTGAATTAATATTTTTTTCGTTAATTTTTTTCCCTTTAATAATTTCATCAATCTGGTCAATATCTTTTCCTGAATAATTGTAACCATCATAATGAAATGCAGTGTTTTCATAACAATGTCCTAAACAAAACATTTCACCTACTTTATCTTTACCTAATTTATCTACTAATTTTTCTTTAAGCTTGTCTTGATTCCCAGCACACATGCATGCACTGCCATTGCATACCCATGCTTTTTTTTCTTTATGTTCTGGTCTCAAAAATTCATAAAAACTTTCTGCACCGTGAATAGTTGACATACCTACATGATATTCGTCAGCCAATTGTTTTATTTCTTCACCATTTTTAGATTTACTAGTTATGTCAATCATTCTTTTGAATAGATTGTCTTTAAGACCTTTTCTTCCAGATAGTTTACTAATATTTCTTGACATAATTAATCTATTTTAAAATACGATTTTCACCACAATATATATTAAAACTATCAGATTTAACAAAACCAATTAATGTCATATCAAACCTTTTTGCTAGATCTATAGCAAGACTTGTTGGCGCACCCACACCCATTAAAAGCCCAATGTTTGCCATAAGAGTTTTTTGGACCAGCTCAAAACTCAAACGTCCCGAACAAGCTATAAATTGATTTTTTGTATCAAAAAGAGAATTTCTAAAGCTGTGGCCAATGACCTTATCTAAAGCATTGTGGCGACCAACATCTTCTTTTATCACAAGAGCTTTACCTTCTTTATTAAATAATGCACTAGCGTGTATACCTCCGGTTTTTGAAAATTCAGACTGACTTTGTCTTAAAAAGTCTGGGATTTTAATAATCAAAGAGTTTTTAATCTTTGGAATATCTTTATTTATTTTTGTTTTGCATACAATTTCTAAAGAATCCATAGAAGTTTTTCCACAAACTCCACAACTAGAATTTGTCAAAAAATTTCTCCTTAAATGTTTTATGTCAAGATTTTCACCACTACTTAATGTAACTCTAACTTTATTTTGTAAATCAAATTTTCCAACTTTATCTCCTAAAGATTCAACTTTTTTAATTTCAGTAATTTTATTAATTATTCCTTCACAAAACAATAAACCAACAATTAAATCTTCATCATTTTTAGGTGTACGCATTGTTATTGAAATAGAATTATCAATCCATTCACTATTTTTTTTATAACGAACTATCATTTCAAGAGGTTCTTCGATTGATATCAGATCTTCTAAATTTGATGGTTTGTTATTTTTATATTTAATAGTTTTATATTTTGAATTCATGCTAAAACCATTTCAAAGGATAGTTTTTTTTTAAAATAAAACGATTATAAACTATGCCACCAATTATTATAGTGACAGCACCAACCATTATTGGAAATATTAAATATTGAAACGAATCTTGCGCAAGCATTACAACGATTGTATTACCTCCAGCAGGTGGATGTGTAATTTTAAATGCCATCATAAGCATAACCGCAATACCTATAGCCAAAGCAATTGTTAGAAAAAATATTGATCTATCTTGAGTGATCTTAAATATAGTTACAAAAACGACTCCAACTAAAGTGCATAAAAGGTGACCCAATAATACATTTTTTGGCTGAGCAAATTCATTATCAGGATACCCAAACACTACAACGACAGTTGATCCAAAAGATGTAGCTAGCCAAAGTCCATAAACACTATCAGCTAAAAAAGATATATAAGTTATATAAGTAAGAATTCCTATAGTAACCCCAGCTCCTACACCAGCTAATAATGGTGGCCAACAAATTATTTTTTTAAATTTCATAAAGTTTTTTTATTTAGAGCATTGATAGTCGTATTTATAGGTAGCAATAAGCAATCTTTTCTAGAAATATTATTTTTATTCATAATCTTATCAAATTCTTTCCACTCTTTATCAAAAGAAATTGTATTTTTTTCAAAAATTTTTTTTGCTTGTTCCGTAAAATTTTTAACTTTATCAATAGATTTATTTTTAGATTTTCTTGACAATAAACTTACTGAAGCCTGGCAGTATATACATGATTCACACTCATATTTAAAATTTGTTATTTTGTTGTTTTTAATAATTAAGTAGACTTTCATTTCATCGCCACATATTGGGTTTTTTAACTTTGAAAAGTGAGTATGATTATCAAGCATACCGTGATTTTCAGTATTTGATGCTATTTTGATGATTTCTTTATCTATCATTTGAACTTTATTGTATTTTCTTTAACATTTATAATTTGTTTCATGAACGAACACAATATACTCGGAGCTATACTAGCTGGTGGTCAATCAAAAAGAATGGGTAAAGATAAACTTTTTCTTGAGATTGATAATAAGAAACTTATTGAATACACAGTAGATAAAGTAAAAAAATATTTTAAGGAATTAATTATAATAACTAATAAAGATAATGAATTTTTCTCTAAAAATAATTTAATAACGGTTAAAGACTGCATCAAAGGACAACTTGGTCCCTTAGTCGGTATACTTACTGCGATGAAATGGGCAAAGGAAAATTCAACTAAGTATTCTTGGATAGCTACTTTTCCATGTGATACACCTTTTTTTCCAGAAGCCATTATTAAAAATTTCATTAAGGAATCTGAAAAAAAAGATTCTTTAATACTTTGTGCAAGCTCTCATGGACGCCAACACAATATTTTTGGTTTGTGGTCATTAGATCTTTATGACAAACTCTATAATGATTTAGTTAATAAAAAAGTGCGAAAAGTTCAAGACTGGACAAAGGAAAATAATATAAAAAATTTAGAATTTAAATTTGAAGATTATGATCCTTTTTTTAACATTAATACCAATGAGGATTTAGAATTTGCAAGAAAGCTAGGCACAAGGATAAAAAATGAAAAAAAATAATAACTTAGAAAATTCTTTAAATAAAATATTTTCGTCCTCGGGTTACAAAATGGTAGATGTAAGTAGTAAGGAGATAACTCATCGTAAAGCCCTAGCTGTTGGGGAAATAATTTTAAGTTCTGAGGTAATAGAGATGGTTAAGAATAAGAAAATGCCCAAAGGTGACCCTCTTGCTATTGCAGAAGTTTCTGGAATCAATGGAGTTAAAAAGACGAGTGAACTAATACCTCTTTGTCATCCTTTGCCTTTAGATCATATTTCTATTCATACAGAGATTGATGAACCAAAAAATTCAATTATTGTTTACTGTTTAGTTTCCGCAAATTCTAAAACAGGCGTTGAAATGGAAGCTTTATCTGGGGTGAACTCAGCGCTTCTTGCAATTTATGACCTTTCAAAAATTGTAGAACCAAATTTAAAAATTACTAACACAAGATTGCTTGTCAAATCAGGAGGTAAAAAAGGATTATGGATCAACCCCGAAGGGATACCAAAAAAAATAAAAAACGTTTTAAATATTTAAAATGATCAACTACCTAAAAGCTATAAAAATAATAAATAAAGTTTTCTTAAATTTACCTAACGAAAAAATTTCTATACAAGATTCTTTAAATAGAGTTTGTGCAAAAAATATCTTATCACCATCGACAAATCCATTGGCTAATAACACAGCATTCGACGGTTTTGCAGTTTTAGCTAAAGAAACCAAAGGGTTATCTAAAAAAAATATTAAAAAATTTAAGATTTTAAAAACTATTGGAGCTGGCGACAATCCAAAAATAAATAATTATCTAAAAAATTCTTCTGTAGAAATTATGACAGGAGGCATAGTTCCCAAACCTTTTGATTCTATCGTACCAGTTGAAAAGATAAAATATTACCCATCTGAGAAAAAACCAACACATATTTTTGTAGATAGTGAAGTAAAAAAATTTTCATTTATTCGATTTGCAGGTGAAGATTATAATTTAAAAGATGTAGTAGTAAAAAAAGGTGAGTTAATTCAACCAAAGCACATTATGGCTCTTACTACTCTTGGAATTAGGTACTTGTATGTAAAAAAAAGGCCTAAAATAATTTTTTTTGGAACTGGCGATGAAATTGTAGATTATAAAAAGAAAAATATATCGAATTGGCAAGTTCGTAATTCAAATAATCATTACATCACATCATTTGGAAAAAGTTTGCATTACCAAATTATTGACGGTGGAGCTATAAAAGACAACGAACAAAGTAAGCTTAAAGAAAAACTTAAAAAGTCACTTAAATCAGATATTGATATATTTGTAACTTCGGGCGCAATATCTGCAGGTAAATTTGACTTTATTCCAGAATTAATAAAAGAACTCAGTTTTAAAACGTATTTTAAAGGTGTTTCTATAAAACCTGGTCGACCCATAATGTTGTCGAAATTCAAGAGAAAAGAAAAATTGTTTTTTGGACTGCCTGGGAATCCCATTTCATGTGCAGCAGGGTTTCGTTTTTTTATTTATCCATTGCTACGTAATAGTTTAGGAATGTTAAAAGAAAAAAAATTTAAGGCCCAACTAATTAACAAATATTCAAAACCAAAGAATTTTACTCATTTTGCGAGATGTTTAATAAATGTTAATACTAAGGGGTTGGGGAAATTGCAGGTGTTGCAAGGACAGCAGTCTCATAGAGTCGAATCATTTGTAAAAGCAAACTGTTGGGGTATTTTTCCTGGTGGCAAAGAACAATTTAAATCAGGAGATATTATTGAATGGGTACCTTTAATTCCTAGTTGCTGAAAGGGATAAATTTTTATCTCAGTTTTACCTCTAGTTTCGAGGTGGTTGGTTAACAATCAAATGTCGTACCAGTTGTTGTTAATCATCATAACCGTCCTCAAGTTTTTTTAATGCTTCTAGCTTTTGTTCTCTAGTCATAATCCACCAATCTTGTAATTCTTTTTTAGTTCTATAACATCCAATACAAAATTCTTCTTCTTCATCATACGTGCAAATTTGGATACATGGAGATTCTACAGTTTTATCTACTTGTTCGTGTGTAAGTTTATATTTCTTTTTATCTTCAGTTGTATCCACCATTATCCTTATATAAATGTTTTTTCTATTACTCTCTAATTATTTAAGAGTTTTGTTTTTCAATCAGAAAGTGAAAATTTATAAATATGATAACGGCTTTGTTTTATTGAAATTAATACTTAATTATTTATAATGAATATATATTTAATGGATCAAAGGAGAAATTGATGAAAAAAAGAATAATAAAAAAAATTGATACTAGTAAAAGGAATTTTTTAACAGGTTCAGCAACTTTGGCTGGGGTAGCTGCCGCAACATCGGTACTACCGATATCAATTGCAAAAGCTAATCATGAAGATTCTGATCCAAAAGGTTTACCAGATTTTATTAAATGGAAAAATAGAGAAGCTCTAATTGTTCATTCTAAAAAAGGTATTGAGGCACACAGAAGTGCAATTGGCGAAAGTATAATTACACCAATTAGAAATGTTTATATTAGAAATAATATGCCGACTATGACTGATGCACAAATTGGAGATAGAAATAAATGGAAATTGTCTGTTGAAGGAGTTAAAAAGCCAAAAACATTTACTTTGGCTCAGTTGAAAAAACTTGGCCAGACAACTATCGCAACAGTGCTACAATGTTCAGGTAACGGAAGAGGTTTTTTTGAACATGGACCAAAAGGATCACAATGGAGGACAGGTGCTGCTTCGTGTATTTTATGGACAGGTGTTCCAGTTAAAAAGATAGTTTCTGCATGTGGTGGAATTGCAAGTGGTGCAAAATATATGACCTGCACAGGAGTTGATGCACCAAAAGATTTGGATCCAAAAAAAGCAACGGTCGAGAGATCAGTTCCGCTTCTAGTCTATAAAGAATCAATTTTAGCTTGGGAAATGAATGGTGTGCCTCTTCCAAATGCTCATGGAGGTCCACTAAGATCTGTTCCACCAGGATATTTTGGCATTAATAACGTAAAACATTTAGGAAAATTAGCTTTTACTGAAACAGAGTCAGATGTGAAATACATGAAAACAAGTTACAGAATTTCACCAATTGGAAAAAAAGGTCCGGAGTATCCTTCTTGTTGGGAAATGCCCGTTAAATCATGGATTGTAAGACCTACCGATGAAACTGGAGTGGTAAAATCTGGCAAGGTCCAAATTGCTGGAGTAGCGATGGGTGGAACTAAAAAAATTAGTAACGTTAGAGTTTCAATTGATGGCGGGACCTGGAAAAAAGCAAAATTTGTAGGACCCTATCTTGGGAAATACGCATGGAGACAGTTTGTCTTTGAAGCAAACTTAGCACCCGGAAGTCACAATCTTGCTAGTAAGGCTACTGCCGGTGGCGATAGTCAACCTGAACTAAGATACGAAAATAGAAGAGGCTACGCCCATAACGGTTGGAAAGATCATAGCGTAAACGTTGAAGTAGTATAAAAATTTAATCATTAAAGATATTAAATTTTTCTTAATTTAATAATTTTCTGTAATGAGAATTTGTAAAATTTATTTTGTTGTTTTATTTTTTTCATTTTTCTTGATGACAGATCTAAAAGCAGATTCTGAAAAAATGGTTTTAGGGTTGGAGGTTTTCAACAATAAAGCGATGTGTAGTACTTGTCATGTTTTAAAGGCTGCTGGATCAACGGGCGATATAGGTCCAGATTTAGATAGTTTAAAACCTTCAGAAGAACAAGTAAGAAGTGTTGTAATCGAGGGGCTTGGAGTTATGCCAGCATTTGGAGAGGAAGGTTTATTAACTTCAGACGAGATTGATGCAGTATCATATTATGTCGCTCATAGCTCTGAAAAATAGAAAAATTGTATAATCAGGGAAGAATTAAATAAAATAAAGTAATTAACAAATCATAATTTTTGTGATTTAATTTATTTATGTTGATAGATCCATTTCAAAGAAAAATATCATACGTAAGAGTTTCAGTTACAGATCGTTGTGACTTCAGATGCACTTATTGTATGTCTGAAGATATGGAATTTTTACCTAAAAAAGATGTTTTATCATTAGAAGAACTGGACAGACTTTGTAATACCTTTATCGATCTCGGTGTAAAAAAACTTAGGATTACTGGAGGTGAACCTTTAGTTCGAAAAAATATAATGAAATTATTTAGCAATCTTGGAAAAAAAATAGGTCACGGATTGGAAGAATTAACGCTTACAACAAATGGTTCTCAGCTAGAACGCTATGCAAAAGATTTATTAAATAATGGAGTTAGAAGAGTTAATATTTCGTTAGATTCTTTAGACAAAAATAAATTTAAAAAAATCACTCGAATTGGTGACTTTGAAAAGGTTATTAATGGAATTATGGCAGCAAAAAAAGCTGGTCTGAAAATAAAAATTAATGTAGTTGCGTTAAAAGGAATTAATGACAATGAGATTTTAAATTTGGTTAACTGGTGCGGAGAAAATCAATTTTCTCTTACATTTATTGAAGTTATGCCTATGGGTGAAATAGGAGAAAAACGTGCCGATCAGTACATGCCATTAACAGAGGTAAAAGAATTAATACAAACTAAGTATAGTTTAACTGACGATCCTTTAAGAACGGGAGGACCTGCTAGATATGTACACTGTCATGAAACAGATCAAAAAATTGGTTTTATTACACCTCATACACACAATTTTTGTGAATTATGTAACCGTGTAAGAGTAACTTGTACTGGTATTATGTACATGTGCTTAGGACAACAGGATAAAGCAGACTTAATAACTCCTCTTAGACAAAGTGAAAATAATGATCTTTTAAAAAATGTCATATATGAAGCAATTTCTAGAAAACCTAAAGGTCATGACTTTTTGATTGATAGGGAACAAGAAGAAACATATGTTCCACGCCACATGAACGTTACCGGTGGTTAATGAATATTCATACAGCAATAGTTAATACAAAAGATCAAAAAATCTTAAAAGAAAAATCCATAAAATTTATTTCTTCTGAATCAAATGGAGCAGAATCCGTTTTTATTGGAAGAGTAAGAAACGAAAATAGTGGAAAAAAGGTGACTGCAGTTACCTATGATGCTCATGATCAAATGGTTTTAAAGTCTTTCAATTCTATATGTGAAATGGCGATTAACAAATTCGATAAAAACGCTAAAATTTTTTTAGAGCACGCTAAAGGGTTTGTCCCTGTAGGAGAGATAAGCATTATTATTGCAGTTGGGGCAGGGCATAGAGATGAAGCTTTTAAAATTTGTAGATATATTCTTGAAGAAGTTAAACACCAATCTCCAATATGGAAAAAAGAACACTATATTGAAGGAACTGAAGGTTGGCTCCCAGGCCATTCTTTAAGACCTAAAAAAGAAATAAAATAAATATGCCAAAAGATAAAACTAATTTGGCAATTCTACTTGTTTTAATAGCAGGAATACTATGGTCTTTTGGAGCATTAGTCGTAAGGTATATAGAAGATGCTCGAAACGTTCCATGGCAATATGTCTTTTTTAGAGGAATTACTATTTTTTTACTATTAAATTTTTATTTGTTTTTAAAAGAAGGAAAATCATTTTTGAACAATTATTCAAAAATTGGATTATCCGGAGTCATTGGAGGGGTTAGCTTAGGTTCAGCTATGATGTGTTTTATTTGGTCTATAACTCACACATCAGCGGCAGTTACACTTTTAATGTTAGCGGCAATGCCATTCATTACTGCAATTTTAGGCTATTTTATTTTGAAAGAAAAAATTTCAATAACAACATTTACAGCAATAATTATTGCATCTATTGGAATTTTTTTTATGGCATCAAATAGCAATAAAATAGGAACATTATTTGGATTACTAGTTGGACTTATGTCTGCATTTGGATTTTCAATTTTTTCTGTTTCACTAAGGTGGAGAAAAGAGACCCCAAAATTTACTACAGTTGCAATAGCTGGGTTGTTTTGTGCAATTTTTTCATCCTTGGTATTAACCTTTTCAGATGCAAATTTTTTAACTACATTTGGAAACTCATCATTGTCAGCATTACATGGTCTTTTAGTATGTTGCGGATTAATATTATACTCAATAGGATCAAAAGAATTACCTGCAGCTGATCTTACTTTGTTGTCTTTAACCGAAGTAATAGGGGGAATTTTTTGGGTTTGGCTACCAATTTTTGGGATTAATGAAATTCCATCAGAAAATACTATAATCGGAGGAGTTATTATTACTTTTGCGATTTTTTATTACAGTTTCTTTATTAAAAGAAATAAAAGATTTATTGGACTTAACTAAGAAAAATTTATGGAAAGACCAGATTTTTTTGAATTGAAAAATGGATCAAGAGTAAAACTTCCATTTAGTAAAACTGAATATCAAAATAGATTAGATAGTCTCAGAACTACAATCAGCAAAAATAATTTAGATATGATTATTTTAACATCAATGCATAATATTGCTTATTATACAGGTTTTATTTATTGTTCTTTTGGAAGACCATATGGATGCGTAATTAATGAAAAAAAGATAGTAACAATCTCAGCAAATATTGATGCAAGCCAGCCTTGGAGAAGATCTTTTTGCGACAATGTTATTTATACTGATTGGAAGAAAGATAACTTTTTAAAAGCTATCGTTTCAGTCATTGGAAAAGATGAACCTCCTAAAAATATTGGTATAGAAAATGACCATGTAACCATTGAAGCAAAAGAAAAATTAACTTCTTTATTCAGTTTTTCAAAATTTAAAGATGTGTCCAAGGATCTAATGAAGCTTCGAGTGATTAAATCTAAGGAAGAAATGGAAATTATTAGAAACGGAGCAAGAATAGCAGATATTGGAGCAGAGGAAATAGTCAAACATATCAAAGTTGGTGCTAGTGAATTAGAAATAGCAATGACCGGAAGAGATAAAATGGAATTAGAAATTGCAAAAAAATATCCTGAAGCAGAATATATGGATACTTGGGTATGGTTTCAATCAGGTATAAATACAGATGGTGCACATAACCCAAAAACATCAAGAAAATTAGTTTCTGACGATATTCTCTCACTTAATACATTTCCAATGATATCCGGCTATTACTCTGCATTAGAAAGAACTTTGTTTTTAAATAACATAGATGATGCTTCTCTTAAAGTTTGGGAAGCAAATATAAAAGTACACAAGAGGGGACTAGAATTAATTAAACCTGGTGTTAAATGTTCAGAAATTTGTCACGAATTAAATGATATTTTAGCCCAACTTGGTTATCTTCAATATAGAACATTTGGTTATGGCCATTCTTTTGGAGTTCTTTCACATTTTTATGGAAGAGAAGCGGGTCTAGAACTTCGAGAAGACATAGATACTATTTTGCAGCCTAATATGGTTATTTCTATGGAGCCAATGATTATGATTCCCGAGGATAAACCAGGCTCGGGAGGTTATAGAGAACATGATATGTTGATTGTGAAT
>QCRZ01000003.1 GCA_003209225.1 Pelagibacteraceae bacterium AG-464-B04 | reverse complement strand
TTACGTCGTCATTTGGTCCTATTATACAACTGGTAGCTTTCATAAAAACAATAGGTTCGGATGGAGGTTTAGCACCAGTCTCTGCCGCATGATCGGAATAATTTAAACCTATTCCTATGAATTTTCCAGGTTGATTTATACAAGCACCAATTCTTGTTGAACTTGAAATTTCTGGCAATGTTTCTAAATCAATTTTTTGTAACTTGGACAAAGTTTCAAAATTAATATTTTTTGTATTTAAATCTGAAATATGAGAAGAAAGATCTCTAATTTTGTTATTTTTATCCAGAGCTGCAGGCTTTTCACTGCCAGTGTTTCCGCATCTTAATAATTTCATTTTATTACCCCTTGTATATTTTAATTAAATTGACATCCCTCCATCAATAGCATGCGTAACGCCTGTTACAAAATCAGATTCATCACTAGCTAAATAGACCGCAAGATCAGCAATTTCTTTAGGAGTTCCAAGACGTCCCATAGGTTGTCGAGCTATAAAATCTTTTTTTGCTTGGACGGGGTCTTTAAAAGCTTTCACCCTATCTTCCCACGAAGGCGTATGAACAGTTCCAGGAGCAATTGCATTACATCTTATATTATCTTTAATAAAATCTGCAGCAATAGATTTGGTTAAACCAATTATAGCAGCTTTAGATGAACCATAAACAAATCGATTGGGCAGCCCTCTTAAGCTTGAAGCAATAGAAGACACATTAATAATATTTCCTTTTTTTTGTTTAATCATTTTTGGAATTAAAAATTTAATCATAAAATACATTGATTTAATATTTACATTAAATGAAAAATCCCAATCTTTTTCATCACAATCAAGTATAGTTCCATGATGAACAAAGCCAACTGCATTAAATAAAATATCTACTCTTTCTAATGATTCAGAAAATTTTTCAATATCCTCTTTGTTTGTTGAGTCTAATTTTTTAACCTTAATATTTGGATATTCTTTATTCAAAGTTTCTAAAGTTTTTTCATTAATGTCAGTTGCAATAACTTTTGCACCTTCTTTATGAAAAGCTATAGCTGTTGCTCTACCAATTCCTTGTCCTGCAGCAGTGACAACTATATTTTTATTTTCTAATCTTTTGCTCATTTAGTGTTTTTTTAATGTGAGTGCCTTGGCATTCCTTTTGTATTAGTTATATCTAAATATACAGATTCTGTTTCTAAACAAGCTCCAGTTTCTAATTGTCCAACTAAACTTCTTGAAATTTCTTGCCATGGAGTTTGATTTTTTAATTTAGGAATTTTAACATTTTTTCTTCTATTTTCTATTACTTCATCTGAAATTAATAGATCAATTCTACTATTGTTTAAGTCTACTTTGATTTTATCGCCTGTATTTACTAACAATAATGCACCGCCAATTGCTGACTCCGGAGATACATTTAAAATTGAGGGACTCTCAGAAGTACCACTTTGTCTACCATCACCTAGTGTTGGTAGAGTATTAATTCCTTTTTTTAATAACCTGTCCGGTGGCTGCATGTTCACAACCTCTGCAGAACCTGGATATCCAACTGGCCCACATCCTCTAATTATTAAAATAGAATTCTCATCAATTTTTAAATTTTCATTATTTATTCTTTTATGATAATCTTCTGGTCCTTCGAAGACAACTGCATTGGCTTCAAAAATATTTGGATTTTTTGGATTTGATAAATATCTTTTTCTAAATTCTTTGCTTATTACCGAAGTTTTCATAACTGCAGAATTAAAAAAATTACTTTTCATCACAATAAATCCAGCTTTTTCGACTAAAGGATTTTTAAATGATTTTATAACATTTTCGTCAATATTAATTTTAATATTTAAATTTTCTTCAACGGTTTTGCCAGTAACTGTCATAGCATTTTTGTGTAATTTATTATTTTTCATTAATTCTTGCATGATTGCTGGAATTCCTCCCGCTTTAAAAAAACCTTCCATTAAATGTTCTCCAGCTGGTTGGCAATTAACAAGTAGAGGAATATCAAGTCCCAATTTTTCCCAATTTTCTATATCTAAATCAATTCCCATATGTCTTGCAATAGCCGTGAGGTGTGGTGGACAATTGCTTGAAGCACCAATTGCACTTGCAACATAAATTGCATTTTCAAAAGCTTCCTTTGTCATGATCTTTGAAGGTGTAAGATCTTCATGAACCATTTCGACAATTCTTTTTCCGGTTTCAAAAGAAATAGTTTCTCTCTCCTTATATGGTGCCGGTATAATTGCACCTCCTGTTAAAGACATTCCAAGAGCTTCAGCAATAGAGTTCATGGATGATGCTGTTCCCATAGTATTACAATGCCCTATACTAGGTGCTGAAGCTGCAGCCATGTCCATAAATTCATCATAATTAATTTCACCTTTTGCATGTAATTTTCTAGCTTCCCATATAATAGTACCCGAACCAGCTTTTTTGCCTTTATAAGATCCATCTAGCATTGGCCCACCAGATAAAACAATGGAAGGTATGTTTACTGTTGCAGCTGCCATTAAAGCAGCAGGTGTAGTTTTATCGCAACCTGTAGTTAATATAACTCCATCTATTGGATAACCATAAAGAACTTCTACTAAAGATAGATAAGACAAATTCCTATCCAAAGCCGCCGTTGGCCTTTTACCAGTTTCTTGAATTGGATGCGTTGGAAATTCCATTGGTACACCACCAGCTTCTGTTATTCCATCTTTAATAGTTTTACTAAGAGTTTGAAAATGTCTATTGCAAGGCGAAAGGTCACTACCTGATTGTGCTATTCCAATTATAGGTTTATCAGATTGGAGATCTTCTTTTTTTAAACCATAGTTTAGATATCTCTCTAAATAAAGAGCAGTAAGACCTGGATCATTTGGGTTATTAAACCATTCTTTACTTCTTAAATTTTTTTTTTTCATAAAATATTAAGATTGATTAAAACCAACCCTTGTCAACTATATAAGATTGGTTAGTGCAACCAGAGGATTGTTCCGATGAGAAAAATAAAACTGCTTTGGCAATATCAGAAGGCATTAACTTATGTTTTAAACATTGATTTTTCATTAATTCTTTTTCAGATTCAGGAGTTAACCATTTTTCGATTTGTCTTTTTGTCATAGTCCATCCGGGCACTACAGAATTAACTCTAATATTAAATTCCCCTAAGTCTCTCGCAAAAGATCTTGTCAGACCAACTACGCCTGACTTTGCGGCAGTATATGCGGCCATTCCTCCTTGTCCAATCATCCAAGATGCTGATCCAATATTTACAATTGCACCTCCTTTGTTTTCAATCATTGATTTTTTAACTGATTGAACAGTGAAGAAATAATGTCTTAGATTAATATTCATTCTTTCGTTCCAATATTCTTCAGTAACATCATCAATTGCGTGCCTTTCATCATTTGCCGCGTTATTAATTAATATGTTTATTGGACCTTTGTCAGAAATAATTTTTGACATCGTATTTTGAAGTTGTTTAATATTTAAAAGATCACATTTAATAAAAGTTGGAACTTTAAAATTTTTATTTTTAATATCAGAAATCAGTTTATTAGATTCTTCTCTATTGATATCAACAAAATAAACCTCGGAATTTTGTTCGCAAAAATGCTCTACAATTGATGCACCTATTCCTGATCCTCCACCAGTAACAAAAATTCTTTTATTCTCTAGATCGTAATATTTTACACTCATTTATATCCTGTTATTTGTTTTTTTATCAAAAATAGAAATTTGACTTAAATCAAAAAATAATTTCATCTCTTTGTTTGTTTCAATTTTTATAGTTGAAGGAAATTTTCCCAAAACTTCTTGGTTGAAATAATTAAAAGTTGTAATTTGTTCGTGTCCAATATACTCGTTTAGATCAGTTTTTAAATTAAATTCAATATCATTATCGTTTGTTTTTTTGTAATGTATGTGCTCTGGTCTAATTCCGAAATAAACATCTTTGCTATTTTCATCTTGTGTTTTTACAAAATTATAATTTTTTATAGTAATATTATTTGATTGACCGGAACCTTCTGGAATAAATAAAGTTTTATTAGCCTCTTTAACTAATTGACCGCTGATCAAATTCATTGGTGGAGATCCAATGAAATCAGCAACAAATGTATTATTTGGCTTATTATATATATTTTCTGGAGTATCATATTGCTGGATAATACCGTGGTTCATTATAGCTATATTTGTTCCTAAGCTCATCGCCTCGGTTTGATCATGTGTAACATAAACCACTGTTGTTTTTAATTTTTGATGAAGTTTTTTTATTTCTCTTCTCATTTCAACTCTTAGTTTTGCATCTAAATTTGATAATGGTTCATCAAATAAAAAAATTCTAGGTTCTCTAACCAGAGCTCTTCCTATCGCAACACGTTGTCTCTGTCCGCCGGATAATTGTGAAGGTTTACGATTTAATAATTCATCAACATGTAAAAAATTAGAAAATTTTTTTAGCTGTTCTTCAATCTTTTCTTTTGATGCTTTAGCTTGTTTAAGACCAAAAACCATATTTTCTTTTACACTCATTGATGGATACAGTGCATAGGACTGAAAAACCATAGCAATATTTCTATCTTTAGGTTCAACCTTACTTACATCATAATCATCGATAAAAACTGTGCCTTCATCAATAGTTTCTAGACCAGCTATTATATTTAATAAAGTTGATTTTCCACATCCTGATGGCCCCAAAAGTACTAAAAAATTTCCTTCATCAATCTTTAAATTGATTTTTTTTAAAACTTCTGTACTACCAAAATTTTTTGAAAGATCTTGTATTTTTAATGCTATCATTTTACCCTTTCACCGCACCTGAGGTAAGTCCTCTTATAAAATATTTACCAGCTAATACATAAACAATGAGAGTTGGAAAGCCAGCAATAATTGCTGATGCCATATCAACATTGTATTCTTTAACGCTGGTACTCGATAAAACCATGTTATTTAAAGCTACTTGAATTGGTGCTGCTTCACCAAAAGAAAAAGTAGCTCCAAATAAAAAATCGTTCCATATTTGGGTGAATTGCCAAATTACCGTTACAACTATAATTGGTGTTGAAATAGGAAGTAGTATTTTAAAAAATATTTTAAAAAATCCAGCTCCATCTATTCTAGCTGCCTTAATTAATTCATTGGGAATAGAAACATAATAATTTCTAAAAAACAAAGTAGTAAAAGGTATTCCGTAAATAGAATGAACTACTACAAGTCCTAAAATAGAGTTCGATATACCTAATACACCTAAAGTCCTTGCCATTGGAAGGAGTATTGCCTGATAAGGTATAAAACAACCAAATAACAAAAATAGAAAAACCCAACTATCACCCTTAAAGCGCCATTTTGTTAAAACATATCCGGTCATAGCACCTATAAAAGTTGAAAAGAATACTGCTGGAACAACCATCTTAATTGAATTCCAAAAATAAGGTCTTAAAAAAGTATCGCCAGCACCATAACCTCTTCCACCCCATGCTACAGCCCAAGATTCAAAATTTAATTGACTAGGCCAAGTAAGAAGATTGCCTTGTCTAATTTCTGGCATTGTTTTAAATGCTGTTACAAGCATGACATATAATGGAAATATAAAATAAGAAGCAAAAAGTATTAAAATAAAATAAAGAAACCATCTCAATAATAAATTTGTTATTTTAGAGCGATCCTCAAGTCTTTTATATGATGCTATAGTAGTATTATCTGACATTTTCTCTTCTCAATTCTGAATAAAGATAAGGAATAATAACTGCTGCTACAGCCATAAACATCATTATGGCACTTGCAGCAGATAAGGCGACTTGACTTTTATGAAAAGCTGTTTGCGTCATAAAAAGAGCTGGCATAGTTGTTGAAATACCAGGTCCACCTTGAGTAAGCGCAACTATTAAATCATAACTTTTAATTGATATATGTACCAAAATAACAAAACTAGTAAAAAATACTGGTCTCATCATAGGAATTAAAATTTTCCAATATACGGTAAATAAACTTGCACCATCGATTTTTGCTGCTTTAACAATTTCATCATCAATAGATCTAAGGCCAGCAAGAAATAAAGCCATAACAAATCCTGACGATTGCCAAACGCCAGCTATAACGATGGTATAAATAGCCATTTCTCTGTTAACAAGCCAATCAAAAGTGAAGTTTTCAAAACCCATATCAATAAATAATTTTTGAATTCCTAAAGTTGGATTTAAAATCCATTTCCATGCAGTACCTGTGACAATAAAAGAAAGAGCCATTGGATAGAGATAGACAGTTCTAAGAACGCCTTCCGCTCTAATTTTTTGATCAAGAAATATGGCTAGAATAACTCCTATAACAATACAAATAATTAAAAAAAGAACTGTAAAAATTAATAAGTTATCAACAGCTATAAGCCATTTATGTGTTTTCCAAAGTTTAACGTATTGCCCAACACCCCATAGTTCATATTTTGGAAGAATTTTAGAATTTGTAAATGAAATATAAAATGTCCAAAGAATAAAGCCATAAATAAACCAGCTAATTAAACCAACAGCTGGAGCTAACACAATTTTAGGTAAATTTTTTTCTAACCACTTGAGCATAAAAAATAATAAAAAGGCCACTTAAATTAAGTGGCCTTTTTATAAAAAAATTAGTTACATATTTTGTAAAACAGAATCAGCTAAGGCATTAGCAGCGTCTTTTGAAGACATATCAGAATTAAAGTGTTCTGTAATAACGTCTTGAAGAGCAGCTTTCATTGTATTGCCTTGAGCCATACCGTGAGCAAAGCTTGGAACTAAGCCTCCTTTTTGTCCGGCTGTTTTAATGTCAGTATTAGATGTTTTTGCACATTGATCAAATTCATCCATTGGCACATCCAAACGAGCTGGGATTGAACCTTTGTACAGGTTGAAAACTTTTTGGAAGTTTTTACCCATCATAAGCTTAGCCAATAATTTTTGACCTTCTATTTTTTCAGGATCAGTAGTTTTATAAAAAATAAAACTATCTACATTGTACAAGTATCCATTATTTGATGGAGTTGAAGAACAGTAATAATCTACACCTGGCGTTTTATTAGCAGCTGTAAATTCTCCTTTAGCCCAATCTCCCATAATTTGAAAACCAGCTTTGCCTTCAATAACCATACCTGTAGCTACGTTCCAGTCTCTACCTGGGCTACCTTCATCAGTATAGTTAGCAAGTTTTCTCATTTGATCAAAGACTTTGATAGTGGTTTCGCTTCGTAGACAATTTTCATCCAATTTTACATAACAATTTTTGTAATAATTGTTTCCTCCTACACCTAAAGCCACCGCTTCAAATACCGTCGCATCTTGCCAAGGTTGACCTCCATGAGCAAACGGAATTATTCCCGCTGCTTTTAGTTTATCAGCTGCAGCATTCAACTCATCCCAAGTTGTAGGCATAGAAAGACCATTAGAATCAAATACAGATTTATTAGCCCATAGCCAATCTATTCTGTGAATGTTTACTGGGGCAGCACAATAAGGACCGCTATTATTTTGGCATTTGTGCACTGCCGCTATCATAGGATCTAATAAATTATCCCAACCCTCTGCTTGTGCCACTGAATCAATGTTATATGGTGCTACTACACCTTCTTGATCATATTCTTGAATCGTAGGACCTTTGATTTGTGAAGCTGATGGAGGATCGCCAGCAACTATTCTTGCTTTTAATGTAACGTTTGCAGCGTCACCGCCACCACCTGTTACAGGCATGTCCAACCACTCACCACCATTTGCAGCAAAGTCGTCTTTTAATACTTTAAGTGCAGCCGCTTCACCCCCTGATGTCCACCAGTGCAAAACCTCAATTTTTGGACCAGCTAGTGAAAAATTAGGAGCTAACGCAAATACAATTAGAGCAATTAATATTTTTTTCATATTTCCCTCTTTTTTTATTGTTAGTTAACTAAAATTAAAAATAAAATATATAAATATTACCTACAAATTCATAACGATAGTTTAATATACAACCTTTAATTGTTTTTTATTTTTGACTTAATATGCTTATATATTTCTAAAAAAAAAGATTAATAAAATTTATTAAATTCACTTTTTAGGAGAATATTTAATAAACTGCTTCTCTTCCTAATCTGGCAGCACCCCGGACACCACTTGCATCTCCATATTTTGGTTTTAAGAAAACACCTTCATATTCTTTACCAATAACAAATTTTTTAATGCTTGTTTCAATTTCGCTTAAAAAATCAATTTCTTTTGAAACTCCTCCTCCAAAAATAAAAGCATCCGGATCAAGAATATTAATTATTGTAGATAATGACATTGCAAGATTGATTTTAAATTCATCTACCATCTTTTCAGCGTCAAGATCGTGTTGCCGGTAAAGATTAAAAATCTCATGAGATTTTAAATTTTTTCCATATTTTTTGTTAAATTTTTTTGCCAAACCATGTCCAGAAATAAAACTTTCAATTTCGCTCTCTCTTAAACTATTTGTATCAAGTTTCTCTCTTTTTGCTGCCATATATGGTAATTGATTATGCCCCCATTCTCCAGATAGTCCATTGGGACCAGTAACTATTTTTTTGTCTATTACCAACCCTCCACCTGCACCTGAACCTAAAATAATTCCATACACTATTTTATAATGTTTTCCGGCACCATCTATTGACTCTGATAATGCAAAACAATTTGCATCATTTTCACAAAATACTTCTTTACCCAAAGCATCTCTTAAATCTTTTTGAAAAGGTTTTTTTTCAATCCAGTAACAATTAGGTGCATTTTTTATTAATCCAGTTTGTGGTGAATGAATTCCAGGATGACAAACTCCAACAGGAAGAGATTTATTTAATTTTTTTTCTAACTTTTTTGTAATTTCAACAATATTATTAATTACAGAATTATAATCTTTAGGACAATTTGTTCTTTCTCTAAAACTTTCTTGACCAGTTTCTTCTAAAACAACGCTCTCTATTTTAGTTGCACCAACATCAAATCCTATTTGCATAATCAATAAACCACTTTTGTAACCTTCAAATTATAGTTGTCCATAAAAAGTTTTTTAGTTTTAAAATAATTTAAACTTATATTAAAAATAGGTCAAATTAATAAAATTTTAACAAAATCACACCAAAAAAAATAATAGATGTTGCCATTGCTTTTAAAAGAGTAAGTTTTTCTTTTAAGAATAAAATTCCAATTAATAAAGCAAAAATAATACTAGTTTCTCTGAGAGCCGCAACTAATGCGATCGGAGCTTGCGTAAAACCCCAAACTATAATTCCATAAACTATATAAGAAAGTGTTCCTCCGATAAAAAAAATTTTTTTTCCTTTTTTAAAAGTTTTACTAATTACTTCTGATTTTTTTTTGATTTTCAGTATTATTGAGAAAATTATAGCATTTAAAATAAATGACCAACCCATGTAACTTAAAAAAGATCCACTTGTTCTTGACCCATAACCATCAGTTATTGTGTAACCCATAATAAAAAAACCAGTAATTAACGCATAAGTTACAGCAGAATTATTTTTGTAATTTTTTGTTTCGTAAAAACTTAAACTTAAAATTCCTAACGAAATAGCAAAAATACCTAAAATTTCAAAATTGTTTAGAGCAATACCAAAAAAAATTACAGATACAATAGCAACTAAAAATGGCGCTGTTCCCCGAGCTATAGGGTAAACTTTTGTTAAATCCCCAAACTTATAAGCGGATAGAAGGTACCATTGGTAACCATTATGCAGCAAAGCACTTCCGATGATAAATGGAATACTTTCAATTGATGGGGTAGGAGTTAGTAAAATAATTAATATTGAAGCTGGAATATGGCCTAAAACTATAGCTGTTACTGCAAGATATTTATTATCCTCATTTTTTACCATTGCATTCCAAATAGCGTGTAGGAATGCAGCTAAAATCACAATTAAAAAAATTTTTAATGACATGAATCACATTGTCTTTAAAAAACATTTATTTCAATATAAATTTAAAATGATTTAATTATCATAAAATATGATTTTACAAAAAATTTATAAATTTATTGACAGTACCCTCATAGATTTGGGTCGTCAATTTAGATGGTCTTATTTACCTCCTTTAATGATTTATGTTGCCGCTGGAATAGCAGGTTTAACTGGAATCGTTGGTATTTTTTTTATAAAAGATTATCTTAATTTGTCAGCGGCTTTTTTAGCGGGTTTAGGATTTTGGGCAGGAATTCCGTGGGCATTAAAAATGCCTTTAGGACATCTTGTTGATTTAATTTGGTCGAGAAAAAATTACCTCGTTTTTGTTGGAGCTGGACTTATCGCGTTGAGCATAATTATAATGTATGGCCTAATTATCCATACAGAGACTATGGCATCCATTCTAAAAGTTGAAACATGGTTTATCATTAGTGCATTGCTTGCTCCAGTTGGTTATGTTACGCAGGACGTTGTAGCTGATGCTATGACGGTCGAAGCAATACCAAGCACAGATGATCAGGGGATTCAATATTCTGCTCAGCAAATAAAAATTATGCATACAACGATGCAAACTCTTGGTCGTTTTGCTATTATCGGTGGTTTTTTGTTAGTGGCGCTGGTTAATGTCGTTATGTTTGCTGGCGTTAGCGTTTTAAGTGAAGCCGAAAAAATTGAAATATATGGCAGAATTTATCTTTACGCTTTAATCATTCCAATTGTTTCGGTTTCGGGAGTTTTTCTTGCAATGTATCTCAAAAGATTACGCCTGAAAAAATTAATAAAATCAGGGGTAAGTGATGAAGAATTAAAAAAACTTATGGCAGAGTTCGTAGTAAGCACTGAACCTAACTGGTGGATTCTTGGAGGTAGTTTGGTTTTTGTCATTTTTACGCTTGGAGTTGGCATCCTAAAAGTTCCGTTTGCTCAGGAAATTGTATTTATAGGTTCAATGCTAATTATTTTGTTTTTAATGAAAAAATTAATTACTGAACTACCTGAATCATCTCGTTTTGTTGTTGTTGGAACCGCTATCATTATCTTTGTTTTTCGGGCAATGCCAGGCCCTGGACCAGGTTTAAATTGGTTTGATATTGATGTTCTTGGTTTTGATCAGCAGTTCTTTTCATTACTATCACTTATCGCATCCGCATTAACTTTAGTAGGCATTGTCATTTTTAGACCTTTCATGGCAAATAATTCTATTGCAAAAATAATAGTGATTCTTTCAATCGTTGGATCAATTTTATTCTTACCAAGTGTTGGAATGTATTATGGTTTTCATAATTGGACAGCTTCATTAACTAATGGGGTAGTAGATGCAAGATTTATTGCAATTGTTAATACAGCTTTAGAATCTCCTTTAGGCCAAGTCTCCATGATACCCTTATTAGCTTGGATCGCAAAAAATGCCCCAAGCCATTTGAAAGCAACTTTTTTTGCAATTTTTGCCTCTTTTACCAATCTTGCACTTTCAGCTAATGCGCTAGGAACCAAATATTTAAATGAAATTTTTATAATCACGCGAGAAGTTAAAGATAAAGTTACAAACGCAGTACAAACTTCAGCAGATTATTCAGAATTAGGAATATTGTTGATAATAGTTACACTTTTAACATTGCTTATACCAATTATTACTGTATGGACAATTCAACAAACTAAATTTAAAACTAGCGAGTAAAAATGGAATTTCAGAGTTTATTACATAAAAAATTGTTAAAAGGGACATTTGTTTATACTGCTGAAACCACCCCTCCTGACGCCTCGGATCAGAATAAATTATTAGAAAAAACAAAACCATTAAAAGGTTTTGTTGATGCTATAAATGTTACTGATGGTCCGGGAGCTAAAGTGCATATGTCTTCTCTTACAGCAGCAATTATTCTTGCAAAAAATGGTTTTGAGTCAATATTACAATTAACTGTTCGAGATCGAAATCGTTTAGCCCTCCAAGGTGATTTAGTAGGAGCGTCTGCTTTAGGAGTTAATAATATTTTATGTTTAACAGGTGATGACCCAAAAAAAGGAGATCAACCAGAAACAAAAGCAGTAAATGACATTAGTAGCTTAGAATTGGTGATTACAGCAAATATGATGCGTAAAGAAAAAAAATTTCCTTCAGGAAGAATAATTGAACCTCCACCAAATTTATTTATAGGTGGGGCAGAAGTGCCAACTCAAGGAAAACCAATTCCAGAAAAAATTTTAAAAAAAATTAAAGCAGGAATTGATTTTTTTCAAACACAATATGTTTTTGATGCTTTGGTATTAAAGGAGTATATGAAAATTTTAGGTGATTTTGGAATATTAGAAAAAACATATTTTATAATTGGATTAGGACCTTTTTCTTCAGCAAAGAGCGCAAAATGGATGAATGATAATTTGTATGGCGTTGATATTCCTGAAAATATAATAAAAAGATTGGAATTATCTAAAGATCCAAAAGAAGAAGGTAAAAAGATATGCATTGAACTTATTAATATTTTTCGCGAAATAAAAGGTGTCAACGGTGTACACCTTATGGGGCACAACAAAGAAAAGGTGATTGCAGAGATTATAAATGAAACTAAAAAAATTTAATCTGCTATAGCACCAACCAGCCAAAGTCCAATAACAATATACCAAATCATATTAAAAATATTATATTACAAACAACTATATCAAGGTAGTAATTTTTTATTAAACTAAGGAAACAACAGCCGCAGCAATAGAGGCTAATCTTGCCTCTGCTTCATCCGATCTGCTTGTTATTACTATTGGGGTTTTTCCTCCTACAACAACACCTGCGGCGCAAGCCCCCATGAAATAAATCATCATTTTGACAAGTGCATTTCCAGCCTCAACATTTGGAACTAAAAGTATATCAGCATTTCCTGCAACATTATTTTTAATTTTTTTAATTGCAGCTGATTTTTTTGAAACAGAATTATCAAAGGCTAATGGTCCAAAAACTTCAGCATTTATATTTTCTTCTTTAGTTTTTTTTGTAATTAAATCAGCCTCTACAGAACTTGGAACACTTTCAATAACTTCTTCAGTAGCAGACAATATAGAAACCTTGGGTTTTTCAATACCAATTTTATTTGCAAATTCCACTGCATTTTTAAGAATATGCATTTTGACTTCTAGTTTAGGTAAGACATTAACTACACCATCAGTAATTATAAATGGCCTATCATCTTTATCTAAAGTCATATGCCAAACGTGACTTAATCTTTTTTTTCCAATCAAATTTAAACTTCTTTTTAAGACAGCTTTCATTAAAATATCAGTATGAATATGACCCTTAACTATTATTTTAACTTTCCCTTCACTTGCCAATTTTGCTGCTATTGGAGCGGTATTATTTTCTTCTTTTTCATCAATAATTTTAAATTTAGATATATTCCATTTTAATTTTTCAGCGTGTTTTTTAATTTCAATTTCATTTCCTATAAATAGAGGATTTATTAATTGATTTTGAACTGCTTTATGAACTGATTCCATAGGAAAAATTTCTCCTGCATTAACGATTGCAGCATCTATAATTCCTTTTTTTTTTGCGACATTCAGAAGGTTATTGGGGCAGATAATTTTTTTGTTCGATAACATCTAATTTATTTGTTCCTTTTAATATATTGCTTGAATTTTGCATTAAAAAAAAGCTTGTTAAAGCAATCTTAATCATCCTATACTTAATAATTAGGAGGGGAACAATGAAAGTAAAAAATTTATACAAAATAGTCTTGGTTTCGCTATTTGTTTTTTGGTCCACTTTATCTTGGGCAGCAAATACAATCAAATGGTCTATGCAGGGCGATAGTCTTACGCTAGATCCGCATGCTCAAAACGAAGGGCCAACTACAATGGTATCAAGACAAGTATACGAAGCACTTGTGACAAGAGGACTTGATATGTCAATTGGACCTCAATTGGCTACGACTTGGAAAGCTACAAATCCAACAACTTGGGTTTTTAATCTTAGAAAAGATGTAATTTTTCATAACGGAGATAAAATGACATCAGAAGATGTTGTGTTTAGTTTATTAAGAGCTCAACAACCAACGTCTGATTTTAAAGAATATATTAGCACCATTACATCAGTTAAAGCACTTGATGATTATACAGTTGAAATTCAAACAAAAGAGCCAAACCCAATTCTTTTGAACCAACTATCAAATATATTTGTTATGTCTAAAAAATGGGCAAATGAAAATTTTGCTATTGTTCCACAAAACTGGGACGCAGGACAAGAAACATTTTCTGCAACAAATGCAATGGGAACGGGTCCATTCAAAATCACATTAAGAGAACCAAATACTAAAACTGTTTTTAAAAAAAATAGAAAATGGTGGGGTGAAGTTAAACACAACCTTGATGAAATACATCTTCTTCCAATTGCTAACGCCGCAACAAGAGTTGCTGCATTATTATCGGGTGAATTAGATATAGTAACGGATGCTCCGGTACAAGACTTAGAACGTATCAGGAGTTCTGGTACTCATAAAGTTTCGAGCATAGAACAAATGCGTACTATCTTTTTAGGCATGGACCAAGCCGCAGATAAACTTAGATCTGGCAACACAGGCGATAATCCTTTTAAAAAGAAAGAGGTTAGACAGGCGTTTTATCAAGCCATTGATATTGAAGCTATAAAAGAAAAAGTAATGAGAGGTTTAAGTTCACCAGCTGGAATAATTACATTTCCTGGCGTAACAGGTTACACAAAGGAACTTGATAAAAGATTATCTTATGATGTAGCTGCTGCAAAAAAACTTCTAGCAGGCGCTGGTTATCCAGATGGTTTTGATATTGAATTAAGATGTCCAAATGACAGATATGTAAATGATGAAGCAATTTGCACAGCTGTAGTAGGAATGCTAGGAAAAATAGGAGTTAATGTCTCTTTAAATTCTCAAACTAAAAGCAAACATTTCAAAGAACTTAAAGACGATCAAGGTGATTTTTACATGTTAGGTTGGGGTGTACCCACTTTAGACAGTCACTATGTTTTTCATTATCTATATGAAAGTGAAGCAAGCTGGAATAAAGTTAACTTTAGCAATGCTGAAGTTGATGCAGCTATTAGGGTAATGGAAGGTGAAGTTGATCTAGAAAAGAGAAATGCTGCAATAGCAAAAGCTTGGAAAATTGTAAAAGATGATATTGCATATCTACCTTTACATCACCAAGTAATCTCTTGGGCATCAAAAAGAAGTGTTGATGTTCCTATAAGACCAAATAACGAACCTTTGTTCCGTTTTTCGAAAAAAAGATAATACATTAATTTATAAGCCCTTTTTATTTTAAAAAGGGCTTATAAGATAAAGCTTTCAAAAATTGACTAAATATTTTTTAAAACGATTGTTTCAATCAATCTTGGTTATGCTTGTCGTAGCCTTTGTTTCATTCTCTCTTTTTACTTTTGTGGGAGACCCAATCAATAATATGGTTGGGGAAGAAACTTCAGATGAGGAAAGAACAGAGCTACGTGAAAACTTAGGATTAAACGATCCTGTATATGTTCAATTTTCAAGGTTTGTAGTTAATGCTTCACAAGGAGAGTTTGGAATATCTTATCAATTAAGAAGACCAGTTTCTGAACTAATTTCAGAAAGATTACCAGCTACCCTTGAGCTAGTTATAATTTCAGCGTTAATTGCACTAGTTTCAGGAACCTTATTGGGAGTTTATACAGGTATTAACCGAAAAGGTTTTTTAACTGACACTATATTAGCTGTTTCATTACTTGGAGTATCGCTCCCTACATTTGTTATAGGCATACTATTTATATATTTGTTTGCAGTGATTTTAGGAGTACTGCCTTCATTTGGCAGGGGAGAAGTAGTTGATCTTGGTTTTTGGTCTACAGGTTTTTTAACAACATCAGGTTTAAAAGCTATAATTCTCCCATCTGTAACTCTTAGTCTTTTCCAAATGACATACATTATAAGACTTGTTCGAGCCGAGATGATGGAAATACTGCAAACTGATTATATTAAGTTTGCAAGAGCAAGAGGAATAAACGAAAAAAGTATTCATTATAAACATGCACTAAAAAATGGTTTAATTCCTGTAATCACAATTGCAGGAATAAATATCGGAACACTAATAGCCTTTTCAATAATTACAGAAACGGTTTTTCAATGGCCAGGAATGGGATTTCTTTTTATTCAAGCAGTTAAGTTTGTAGATATACCTATCATGTCTGCTTATTTAGTTTTTATAGCTTTTGTTTTTGTAATGATAAATTTCATAGTTGATATTTTATATTATTTTATTGATCCAAGAATCAGAGTTAAATCGGAGGCTGTAAGTGGATAACCAAAGATTAACTTTATTAAGCAGAATTCAAGATAGCGATATTTACTTTAGCTTTACAAAATCCCCAACAGCTATTGTATCAACTATTATTTTAATAATTATTTTTTTCTGCTCTTTTTTTGTTGAACTTGTTGCACCTTTTAATCCATTTGATCCTTCAAGTTTATCTTTAATGGATGCATTCACACCTCCTTCTTGGTCTAAAGATGGTGTAGCTAAATTTATTTTAGGAACTGATGGACAAGGTAGAGATATGTTTTCAACAATTCTTTATGGATCACGAATTTCTTTGATAGTTGGTTTTTCTGCAATTTTATTTAGTTTAATATTAGGAGTGACTTTAGGCTTAACCTCAGGGTATTTTGGTGGAAAGTATGAAATGATTGTTATGAGGTTAACTGATGTTCAGTTAACAGTACCAAGTATTTTGATGGCTTTATTGGTCGATGGTATTGCAAGAGGAATTATTTCTAAAGAATTGCATGATGAAATGGCAATTTATGTTTTAATTTTTGCGATAGGTATTTCCGAATGGCCTCAATTCGCAAGAGTTTCACGTGCAGCTACCTTAGTAGAAAGAAATAAAGATTATGTTTCTGCTTCAGCAATTATTGGGGTTTCAAATATATTTATTATGTTTAAACATATTTTACCAAATATAATGAGACCAGTTTTAGTAATTGGCACCATAGGACTTGCACTTGCTATAATAGCAGAGTCGACGTTAAGTTTTTTGGGAGTAGGCGTTCCACCCACAACACCTTCGTTAGGAACTTTAATTAGAATTGGTAATGATTTTTTATTTTCTGGTGAGTGGTGGATAACTTTCTTTCCAGCAATTTTTTTAGTTATTTTGGCGTTTTCAATTAATCTATTGGGAGATTGGATGAGAGATACTTTGAATCCAAAATTAAACTAATGAGTTTTTTAAAAATAAATAATTTAAGCGTTGATTATGAAATGAGAAGAGAAACGGTCTATGCTGCTAAAAATGTAAATATAGAAGTTAATAAAGGGGAAATTCTAGGACTAGTTGGAGAATCTGGATCAGGGAAAAGTACTGTTGGTAATGCAATCATAAATCTTATTGATGAACCAGGAAGAGTTTCAAATGGCTCTATAGTTTTAGATGGAATAGATATTCATGAAAACCCAGAAAATATTGTAAAATACAGAGGAAAAAAAATTGGTTTAATTTTTCAAGATCCTCAAACTTCTTTAAATCCAATATTAACAATTGGTGAACAGTTAATAGAAACTATTCAAACCCATTTAAGTTTAAGTGCGGAAGAAGCAAAAAACAAAGCCATCAATCTGTTGAAAGAGGTTGGCATAAAAGATGCAACTACTAGATTTAATAACTATCCCCACCAATTTTCTGGAGGAATGAGACAAAGAGTTGTTATTTCGCTAGCACTTTGTTGTGAACCTGAATTACTTATAGCAGACGAGCCAACAACAGCTTTAGATGTATCAATACAATCTCAAATTTTAGATTTAATAAAAAGATTAACTAAAGAAAGAAATCTAGCAGTAATACTGATCACTCATGATATGGCAGTTGTTGCAGAGACTACTGACAGAGTAGCTGTAATGAAAAATGGAGATTTAGTCGAAATTGGTCCTACAAAAGAAATACTAACAAAACCTAAGGAAATTTATACAAAGAGTCTTGTAAGTTCTGTGCCACCAACAAATAAAAAAATTGAAAGATTTAAAATTATTGAAAAAGAAAACAAAAGTCAGAGCGAAACTAATATTAAAATTTTAAATAGATGGGAAAAAAAGGAACTTCGAAATAAAGATTTGGTTCAAGTAAAAAATTTAAGCAAAACATTTGATGATAGTTTTTTTACAGAAAGTTCAAAAAACTCTGTAATGGCTGTAAATGACGTATCCTTTAATATTAAAGAAGGACAATCGTTTGGATTAGTAGGGGAGAGTGGAAGTGGAAAATCAACAATTGCTAAAATGATTGTTAATCTATTTAGACCAAGCTCAGGAGATATTTATTTTAACGATGTTTGCATAACAAAAATTAAAAGTAATAAAGAAATGATGAAGTTTAGAAAGCAAATTCAAATGATATTTCAAGATCCATACTCTTCATTAAATGGAAGATTAAAAGTCAAAGATATAGTTTCTGAACCAATAAAACTTCATACCCCTTCAATTAACTCAAAAGATTTAAATAATTATATCTATGACTTATTAGAATCTGTCGAACTAACTCAACAATCAGCAGAGCGTTATCCCCATGAATTTTCTGGAGGTCAAAGACAAAGAATATCAATAGCAAGGGCATTAGCAACTCAACCAAGATTACTGGTTTGTGATGAACCTACTTCTGCTTTAGATGTTAGCATCCAGGCACAAATATTAAATTTATTAAAGGATTTACAAGAGCAATTAAACCTGACAATCTTATTTATTAGTCATGACTTACCCGTGGTAAGACAAATGTGTGATCGAATAGCAGTATTAAAAAATGGCAAACTTTGCGAGGTTTCAATGACCGAGGAATTATTTAAAAATCCAAATCATGAATACACAAAAGAATTGTTAACATTAATGCCAAAAATTGAATCAATTTATAATTAAAAGGAGAGAAAATGCCAATCTTTAAACCAATCTCAGAAAACGAAGCTAAGGGCAAAGTTAAAGAAATATATGAGGAAATAAAAAAAGTAAGACAAATTACAGAAGTTCCAAACTTTTGGAAAACTCTTGCAAATAATTCAGAAACTTTAGAAAGAACTTGGACTTCGTTACAACAGGTAATGAAAAAAGGAGCTCTCGATTCAGTCTTTAAAGAATTAATTTATGTTGCAGTTTCTATAACCAATGGATGTGAATATTGTATAAAATCTCACAGTATAGCTGCTAAGAAAAAAGGAGCTACAGATGAGATGCTTAATGAGATGATAGCAGTTGTTGGAATGGCTAATGAAACAAATAGATTAGTAGAAGGTTATCAGGTAGAAGTTGATAGCTTTTTAAAATAGTATTTTTTAATTATTCCAGAACGGGCATTCGCTTGATGATAATAAATATTTTTTCAATTCATCATTTAGTTTAAATACAGTAATAGACATCCCTGCCATTTCCATAGAAGTGGCATATCTACCAACATAGGATTTAGTAATTTTAACTTTTAGTTTAGATAAGTTTTCATTAACTCTTCTCGATGCAATATAAAGTTCTTCTAAAGGAGTGGCCCCCAAACTATTAATCATTATAGATATTTGATCATTAGCATTAAGCTTAAAATCGTCTAAAATTCTTTTACATAAATCATCAATTATTTGGTCAGCATCTCTTAATTTCTCTCTTTTAATTCCAGGCTCACCATGAATTCCCATGCCAATTTCAATTTCATCCTCTTTAATATCAAAAGTTGGTTTACCAGCTTCCGGCAAGATACAAGGGGACAATGCTATCCCGAGAGTTCTGATATTGCTGTTAACTAAAGAAGCAACTTCAAAAGTTTTTTCAAGTGAGGCACCTGTTTCTGCAACTGATCCAGCAACTTTAAAAACAAAAATCATTCCCGCTATACCTCTGCGTTTTAATTTTTCTTCTGAACTAGCGCTTGCAATATCATCGGCAACAATAACTGTTTTTGTTTTAATTCCTTCTGAGCTTGCTATTTCGCAAGCCATTTCAAAATTCATAACATCGCCACCGTAGTTTCCAAGTATACACAGAACTCCATTACCATTATTTGCATTTCTAATACCAGATGTGATTTGTTCAACTGAAGGTGAAGCAAAAACAGAACCTATTGCACAAGCATCCAATAAACCTTTTCCAACATATCCAGTAAAAACTGGAAGGTGACCAGAACCTCCTCCCGTGACTAACCCAACTTTATTCGAAGATTTTTCGGTTCTGATAATTACTCTTTTATTATCTGGCGCAAAAGAATAAACATCTGGATGAGATTTAACTAGTCCCTCAATAGACTCCTCTACAAAATCACTTGCTCTATTAATTATCTTTTTCATGCAATTTTATTTTTAATATATTAAAGTATATACAACTATGATAAGACCATTTAAAATAAATATTTCCAATAAAATAATTGAAGAAATTAATACAAAAGTTGCTAATTACTCTTGGCACGAAATGCCAGAGGATGGTGGTTGGAACTACGGAACCAATCTAGATTATATGAAAGAAATTTCAAAATATTGGATAGAAAAATTTGATTGGAGAAAAACAGAAGAAAAAATAAATAAATTTCGAAATTTTAAAACAAACATTAATGGATTTGATGTCCATTTTATTCAAGAAAAGGGAAGTGGGACTAATCCAAGACCATTATTATTAAGTCATGGTTGGCCTGGATCGATTATAGAATTTTTACATATTATAGATCAGCTTGCTCATCCTGAAAAATATGGTGGAAAAAAAGAAGACGCTTTTGATGTTATAGTTCCATCTTTACCGGGGTTTGGATTTTCAAGTCGACCCCCAAAACCTATCGGACCAAGAAAAATGGCAAATATTTTTAATTCTTTAATGATAAAAGTTCTTGGATACAAAAAATATTTAGCTCAAGGTGGTGATTTTGGTGGAACAATTGCAACTTGGCTTGCTTATGATTTTCCGAAAAATTGTGCAGCTATTCATATTAATATTTTAATCGTACGACATCCAGATGGATCTCAAAATAAAAAAGAGAAAGAGTGGGAAGAAAGATTTAAAAAAAATCAAATGATCGAGGATGGTTATAGAACCCAACAAGCAACAAAACCTCAGACATTAAGTTATGCAATGATGGATAGCCCAGTTGGTGTTGCGGCTTGGATTATTGAAAAAATGCATGGATGGTCAGATATTAAAGATAACAATATTGAAAGTGTTTATTCAAAAGATTCTTTATTATCAAATATTATGGTTTATTTAGTTACTAAGACATTTAATACAGCTTCATGGATTTATTATGGAAGGAGAGAAGAAGGTGGAAGATTACTTCCCAAAAAAGGTCTTCCTATAAAAATTCCTACCGCAATAGCTCTATTTCCGAAAGAATATTTAGAGTGGGCACCAAGATCTTATGTTGAAAGAATTTATAATATTCAGCGTTGGACCAAAATGAAAAAAGGTGGTCACTTTGCTGCTTTAGAGCAGCCCGATTTATTAGTTAAAGATATTAGGGAATTTGCAAAAATTTTAAACTTTTAGTAAGAGTTTGCATTAATAGAGACGGGCATTAGGTTAAAATTAATTAGAAAAATTATTTTAATTCTAATAAAATTTGTTCAGATAGTTTTTTTATTTCTTCTACAGCTTTACTTTTTTTTTGTTTTTCCACAGCTGTTTTTCCTTCACCCATAGATGATGGGTAAATTTGTCGATTTCCAATTATTATATTTGTAGCTGAAACTTTAATACTATTAATGTACTCGTGTGTTTTGTTAATAAGTTTAGATCTTTGATTTGCTCTATTGATTTGTACCAATACTTTTTTTTGTGCTTTTTTTGCAATTTCAATAATTGCTTCAGTAGCCCAAAAATCAACATGAGATGGCGTCATTGGTATTAAAACTAAATCCGCAGCTTCTATCGATGGACGTGCATCAGATTCAATTTTAGGTGGAGTATCTATAATAATAATATCATGATCTTTTTTAAATGTTTTTGATTCATACTGTGCACCCCATAAGCTAGCAGTTTTAAAGGTTAAATTTTTATTCAGAGAATTTTTTTTTGATCGAACCATAAACCATTTACCAAGGCTACCCTGAGGATCGGTATCAATAATGACAACTTTAAGATTATGGTATTTAACAAAAGCCAGAGCTAGATGCACCGCTAATGTTGTTTTACCCGTACCCCCTTTTTGTTGTGCTATTGTTATCACTTTGGAAAGCATTCAAGCTTAATAATATAGATAATAAATATTTAACGAAATCAGAATTTTAAAATTATAAACATCCCATCCGTTGCTCAATTATTTAAACCAAAAAGAGAACTTTGAAAAAATTCTAGTATTAATTGAATTGTAAAAAAATAATTTTTTTTAGAGGTATTTTAAAAGATTTTGAAAGATCTTTTTCTTAAATTCAATTTTATTTGATTGATTTGTGCAAAAATTAGAATTTAAATAGCAAAAATAAAAAAAATTAGTCTGAAAAGGAGTTCATGAACAAATTATTGCTGCCGCAAGACGTCGTCGGTGGATCTTTTTGGTTAATCTCGGTTGCAATGATAGGGGCAGCGATATTTTTCTTCTTAGAAAGAGGTCGTCTGTCGAACAGATGGGGAACGGTTATGAATCTTGTTGGGGTAATAGCCCTAATGTCATCTATACACTACTTCTATGCAAAGAATTTATGGATTTTAAATGGTCAGGCGCCTACAGCATTAAGATATATTGATTGGATGTTAACTTTCCCACTGACGATATTAACTTTTTACGTAATGCTTAAGTCGGTAACAGACGTTAAGAGAGGAATGTTCTGGAGACTCCTTGTTGGAACACTTGTCTGGGTTATAGCTCAGCTATTAGGAGCTTACGGATATATGAGTGTTACTCTTGGATTTTTAGTGGGTATTGTTGGTTGGCTTTACATTATTGGTGAACTTTACATGGGAGATGCGGGGAGAAAAAATGCTTCATGTAACAATGAAAATGTTCAAATGGCATTTTTTGCAAATAGGTTGATTATAACCATTGGTTTTTCAATTTACCATATAGGATATTTTATTGAGCACTTGGCTGGAGGAGTAAATATTAACAGTTTAAATATTATTTACAACTTAGCCGATGTATTAAACAAAATCATTTTTGGAATGATAATTTACAGTGCTGCTTTAAACGATACGAGAAAAACAACTTAAGTTAGAGAGGGATAATTTATGACTAGAGGAGCAGATATAATAGCAGCAATAATTCTACTAGCACTTGCAGTAGCGATTATAGTTTATCTATTGCATTGGCTGTATAGAAGATCATCAAAGGAAGTTTCATTTGTACGTACAGGAATGCTTGGCGAGAAGGTAGTTATATCGGGAGGAGCCTTTGTTTTACCTATAATTCACAACATTACTCAAGTGGGAATGCGTACTTTAAGCATAACTATAAAAAGAAGTGGAGAAAAATCTCTGATAACAAAAGACCGAATGAGAGCAGAACTAGTAACGGAATTTTTTACTAAAGTTCCACCAGAACAAAAAGCCGTAGCAACTGCAGCGCAAACTTTAGGTAACAGAACACTTGATCCCGAACACTTAAGAGAGGTAGTTCAAGGTCGTTTTGCTGATGCTCTAGGGGAAGTCGCTGCAAAAATGACACTTGATGAAATACAAGAAAATAGAGGACAATTTGTAAAAGAAGTTACAAAAATTGCGGACGCATCAATAGGACACACGGGTCTGGCACTAGAAACAGTCTCTATTTTATCCTTGGATCAAACTCCAATCGAACAGTTTAATCCAGCAAATACTTTTGATTCTCAAGGTTTAACGCAATTAACCGAACAAATTGAGGAAAGAAAGAAAAAAAGAAATGATATTACACAAGATACAAGAATTTCAATTGAAAATAAAAATTTAGAAACAGTTCAAAAAGAACTAGAAATTAAGAAGAACGAAGAATTTTCTAGGTACAAACAAGAAAGAGAAATAGCTATTCAAAAAGCAAGCGAAAGAGCTGAAACTATTAAAAAAAGAGCAGAAACAGAACGCGAAGCTGAAGAAGCTGAAATAACCAGCCAAGAACAAATTGAAGTTGCAAAAATTTCTCAAAATCAAGTTATCGAAGTTGAAAAAAAACTAACTGAAACAAGGTTGATCGAAGAAATTGAAAAACGTCGAAAAGAACAAAATGAATTGGAGAAAAATGCAGCGTATGAAATTAGACAAAAAGATCTTGAGACCGAAGTTAAAATTTTAAACTTAGATAAAGAAAGTGAGTATGCACGTTTAGAAAAACAAAGACTTGTTGATATGAAGAGAGCACAAGAGAAAGCTACTATAATTAAAGAGCAGTCAGAAAGACAAAAAGATGCTGAGGAAGCTCAAATAATTTCTGAACAAGGTATTAAAAACGCTAAAATTGCTCAACAAAGAAATTTAGATGCTCACAGAATTGAAACAGAAAGAGAAACAAGACTTCTTGATATAGATAAAGCGAAAAGATTAAGTATAGAGGAACATCAAAAAAATCTTGAAGTTATAAATAAATCAAAACAAGTTTTGAAATCTAAAGCTGAAGAACAAACTACTAGAGCTAGGGCATTAGAAGCTGAAGAAAAAGCAAATTCAGCTATGTACGTTGAAAAAGCTCATGGTATTAAGAAAGTTGATGTTATAACCGCTGCTTCAAAAGCTGAACAGGATAGATTTGCAACTATGGCTGCAAAATTGCGATATGAAATAGATGCAGCTGGCAAAGAAGCATTAAATGCTGCTGAGAACCTGAGAAGTGATGCAAGTAGAAGAAGTGCTCTAAGATTAAAACTTGCTGACAAAATTGAAGTAATTATTAGAGAAAGTGTTAAACCGATGGCAAATATTGGAGATATTAAAATAGTTGATGTTAACGGTTTACCTGGCTTTAGTGGAACTTCTGGCACAGGAGACAGTGGTGAAGCAGTAACTACAGGAGGAGGATCTGGAAGAAGAAGTGGTAATTTAGCAGATAATGTAGTTAGCTCCGCACTACGTTATAGAGCGCACCAACCATTTCTAGATAGTTTGCTTAAAGAGATTGGAATGGCTCCAGGCGAAATAAGTAACATCAGAAACATCCTAGGTGATTACGAAAATCCAAAAAAAGATTTTCATATGAACTTTGATAAAGATCCAACCAAAGGAACCAAAGGTTCTAAGTAACGAAAGTAAAAAATTATGAGTAGTGAACTAGATAATTGGGCAAAAAAATTTGAAGATCTTACAAATAGTAATGAAACTATTGGAGCAATGGCAAAATATTACTCATGCTCTTTTATGTTTGATATGGAAAAAGCAAAGGTCATTATTGAAATGCATGATGGAAAGGTTAAAAATATTAATACCAATCCAGGGCCTTTAGATCCATATGATTTTGCTCTTCGAGCTTCAGCAAATACCTGGAAAGAATTTAGTCAACCAATGCCAAAGCCTATGTATCATGGAATATGGTCAGCAAGTTTTAGAAAAGATTTAAAAATTGAAGGTAATCACCTAGTGTTAATGAAAAACTTAAGAAATTTTACAGTTCAATTTGAACTATTAAGAAAATCGGGAGTACCTGTCTAAGATGAAGTTTTTTGAATTAGGGGGAGAAAAAAAATGGTAAAACATCATAGTGTAGTAGGTCGTTATGTTACGATTGAAGTAGATGATTGTGAATATAAAGTTTTTTATCTTCAAAATGGAAAAGGAATACCATTAATTTGCCAACATACAGCAGGTTGTCATAATCATCAATGGAGAGGACTACTTGAAGACGAAGAAATAATAAAAAATTATAATGTAATAGCTTATGATCTTCCAAGGCACGGTAAATCAGACCCTCCTCATAATAAAGAATTTTGGAAAGAAGAATACAAATTAACTGCTGAACATTATTGTAATTTTATAATTAAGCTATGTGATGCTCTTGATTTAAAAAACCCAATATTTATGGGATCTTCTTTTGGAGGGAACGTTGCGTTGCAACTTGCATTACGTTACCCAAATAAATTTAGAGCAGTGATTCCTGTAGAAGCTGCGGACCACGCTCCTGGATTTTATTTAGACTGGTGGAGACATCCTCATGCTAATGCGGCTCAAGTATGTGGTAGTGGAACATGGGATCTTATGGCGCCTCAATCACCTGAAAAAGATAGATGGTTAACTTGGCATTATTACACACAAGGTTCCGAAGCCTTTAAGGGAGATTTATACTTTTATTCTGTTGATCACGATTTAAGAAAAGAACTAAAAAACATTGATGGACATAAGTGCCCAGTTATTATGATGACAGGAACTTATGACTATTTAACACCACCTGAAGCCACAGAGAATACTGCAAGACAAATAAAAGGTGGAGTTTATATTGAAATGCCAGATATTGGCCATTTTCCAATGAGTGAAAATCATGAAGTCTTTAGAGTTTATTTAATAGAAGCACTAAAAATTATTAATGAAAGGACAAATAAATAATTTATGACCAAAGATAAAACTGGAGTACAACTAAATCAAGGTCATACAAGCACTGATGACTTTATAACTAGAAAATATGTTCTACCTTTATTAAAAGATGAAAAAATGAGAAATAAATTAATAGAAGAGCATAGAGCCTGTCCTGTTGGTAAAGCTGCTCAACCACACAAAGGCCAACCAATGGTTGAGCATAGCAAGGAGCTTCAAATTGTTTTAGATAAACTTAGACGACAACCAATGGCGGTAAAAAAATATGTAACAGTATGTAAAAAAGATTTTGAAGATTATAGAATAGGTATTGTCAGTGGAGTAAGAGGTCAGCCAGTTAAAATTTTAGAAGAGTCCTTCTCATCTGAAGAGGCCTGTGAGCATGCTATTTTTTTAAAAAGAATTGTGGATTTATTAGAAAGGTATGCAGAATGATTAATATTTTTGAAAGTTTAAAATGTTAAGAATTACTGGCTATAGTGACAAATACTCAGCTTTTCCTGGAGAAAAAGTTAAGTTTTATGTAAATGCAGAAAAAAAAGAAAATTATGATGTTCAAATTGTTAGATTAATTCATGGAGATACAAATCCAGAAGGTCCTGGATATAAAGAAGAAGAAATCGGAGCACAATGCAATAAAACGTATCAAGGAAGAAACCAAAGAATTCATGGTGGATCTTATATTGTTATTCCGCAGGATCAAAGATTAAATACATCTAGCTTTACTTTGCAAGCATATATATTTCCTACAACCCCAGACAAAGGAAGACAAGGTGTTTTAACAAAATGGAATGATAAAGCTAAAAGTGGATACGGACTTTTCATAGATGAAAATGCATGCCTTTCAGCGATGATAGGAGATGGTGCTGGTCAAGTCATGAATCTTTCTAGTGAAAAAAAATTAATGAGAAAAGTTTGGTACCTTGTGGCAGTTAGCTATGACGCTGAAACTGGAAAAGTTAAACTTTACCAAGAGCCTTGTGTTACTCCAACTAATGGGGGATTGGGTATGTCATTACTTTATCCCGCAGATGAAACAACATCTTTTGTTGAAACAACTAATAATTTAAAACCAAGAGCAAATGATGCGCCATTTTTAATGGCAGCTTGTAGTTTAAATGATCGTTCTGGGAGACATATTCAAGGAGCGCATTACAAAGAAGCAATCGATCCTGTAGAATTGCCAGAACAAACTTTAACTTATAATGGAAAGATCGATAGACCAAGATTAAGTAAAAAAGCATTATCAAAAGCAGAAATTGAGTCTTTGGCAAGAGGCTATAGTGGATGTCCATCAGACTTAAGATCAGAGGTAATTGGAGCTTGGGATTTTCATGCAAATATAACCACAAATATTGCATCAACTTATATAGTTGATACTACTTCAAATCATTTAAATGGTTTTATAATCAATTTACCATGTAGGGGAATGACAGGCTACAATTGGACAGCAGATGAAATGGTTTTTCATCACAAACCAGAAGAGTATGGAGCTATTCACTTTCATGATGACGATATTGATGATGCTAGATGGGAAGTTGATTTTACTTACGAGGTGCCAGATTTAATTAAGAGCGGTGTATATGCCGCTAGATTAAGAATTAATGGCGAAGATTCTTCAGAAACAGAAGACTTTATCCCTTTTGTAATAAAGCCTCCAAAAGGTAAAACAACTTCAAAACTTTTATTTGTTCTTCCTTCTAATAGTTATATGGCTTATTCAAATGATAATTTAGGAACAAACTCAGTAGTGGCACAATTATTAGCTGGCAAGGTGCCAGTAATGTCTGCGGCAGATTTATATTTAAATGAACACAGAGAATATGGATTATCAACATATTCTCTACACTCTGATGGAAGTGGAGTAGCTATTTCATCAAGATTAAGACCAATACTTAATATGAGACCAAAATATAGGCATTGGTTGTCACCTTCGTTATGGCAACTAAACGCAGATCTTCATTTGACAGATTGGTTAGAAGAAAAAAATTTAGAATTTGATGTCGTAACTGACGAAGATTTACACATCGAAGGCGTTGATATGTTAAATCGTTATAAATGTGTCTTAACTGGTTCACATCCAGAATATAGTTCAGAAAAAATGCTTGCAGCATATGAATCTTATCAATTAAATGGTGGGAGATGGATATATTTAGGTTCAGATGGTTTTTATTGGATTAGCGAATATCATCCAGATAATCCAAATATTATAGAAGTTAGAAAAGGTGAAGCTGGAACCAGAGCTTGGACAGCAAATCCAGGAGAATACAATAACGCTTTTGATGGAAAATATGGTGGAATGTGGAGGGCTCGTGGAAGAATACCATCCAAAGTGTGTGGTCTAACTTTTACAGCATATGGATTTGATGTTTCTTCTTATTATAAAAGAGAACCTGATAGCAAGAGACCAGAATGTTCATGGATTTTTGAAGGTGTAGGAGATGATGAAGTAATCGGAGATTTTGGTTTAGTAGGAGGTGGTGCAGCTGGACTTGAACTTGATAGGTATGATCTAGAGTTTGGAACGCCGCATAACGCCTATTTATTAGCAAGATCAGAAAATCATACAAACTTAATGATGCAAGTTAACGAAGAAATCCATTTTACTGTAAGAGGTTATTACGGTGGAGGCACTGAAAATCCAATGGTTAGGGCAGATATGATTTACTACAAAACTCCAAATAATGGTGCATTGTTTGCACCTGGATCTCTTTCATGGTGTGGAAGCTTGTCTTACAATAATTACAATAACAATGTTTCTAAAATTCTTGAGAATGCAATAAGAGGATTTTTAAAGGAAGGCCCTTTACCTTAATGAACAAACCACAATTTACAAGACCAGAAGGAACAGGCGGTAAAAGCGTACTAGGATCTGATAATGTCACTCCTTTGAATGAATTAGAAAAAAATGCTTTAGGAAATTTAGACGAAGATAAACTAAATGAACTGGCTAAGAGTCTTTTTACTTTAAATAATAGAAAATATGGACCTATACCAGGAGCCTATATGGTTATGTGTACTAAGCCCGGCAAAGAATGGTGTGTAGCTCAGCTCAATGCTGATAGAGCAAAACCATTTGTTATATTTGAAGATAAAGTTTTCCTTTCAATTGGAGAAGCTCAAAAAGAAGCTGAAAGAATTAAAAAAGAGCGAGGTGAATCAGCGCCAAGGCGTTGTACCTAAATTTTAAAAGGATTTAATGTCCGAAAAATCTCTTTGGTTATTTATTTTTATATTATTGTATGCCGCTTATTGTTTTTTTTGGGGTGAACGAGGATCAAAATATAATTCAGATAATCCAGAAAGATATTATTTAGCTAACAAAAATGTTTCTTCATGGGTTTTTTTTTTCGCAGCTACCACAGCTACTTTTGCTGGACTAACAGTAGTATCTCATACTAGTCTTGTTTTTCATGATGGTTTTCAATATGTAGGCACAGCATTCATTGCAATAACCGTTCCTCTTGGAAGTATATTTTTTTTTAAAAGACAATGGATGTTAAGTAGAAAGTTTGGATACATTACACCAGGCGAAATGTATTACGATTATTACAAAAGTGATACAATTCGTGTTATTTCAGTTTTAGTAACTTTATTTATAGCAATACCTCTACTGGCAGTTTTTTTTGGTGCTACAGGATATTTAATAAATACGTTAACTTCAGGATATGTTTCTAGAGAACTTGGTATGTGGGTAATTTCCATAATTGTTTTATTTTATGTAACACGAGGAGGGTTTAAATCTATTGTTAGTATAGGAGTGGTTCAATCCTGGCTTTACTTTTTAACTATAATTCTTTTAGGAATTATTGTTTATTTTTTCGTAGGTGATATTGAATCTTTTGGTAAATCATTAGCAAAAATAGCTAGTACATCCGTAAACAACTGGGGAAACACCAATGGTTATGGAGGTGGTGATTACAATAGTTATTTTGCATTACCAGGTGTTATTCAATGGGTAGCGGGACTAGGAAAAAATGAAGCAGTAGGTGGTCCTTGGACAGCAATGATGATTTTTACTTTTACGATTTCTTTTATGGGAATAGTTCTTTCACCTTCCTTTTCTATGTGGAGTTATTCTGTAAAACATCCAAAAGCTTTTTCTTACTATCAGATTTGGGGATCCGCCGTTATTGTAGGATTATTATTATTTGTATTTACAACCTATCAAGGAATTGGAGCAAGTTTATTGGGAGCTAATGCAGAAATCAATAATAGTGGTCTTTCAATAAATACTTTATTACCAGAAGTTTCTAATAAAGATCATTCGTTATTAATTTATCACATAATAAGTTTAATGGATAAACACGCTCTTTGGTTAACTGGTTTGTTGGCGGTAGGATTAATTGCAGCCCTCCAATCAACTTCAGCAGCACTTCTAATGACGTCTGGGAGTATTGTCACAAGAGATTTATATAAAGCCTATGTTAATCAAAACATCAGTTGGGAAAAAGAACTTGCAACTGCCCGTATAATAATGATGGTAATATTTTTAGCTTCACTTTATGTAGCAACTTTTGCTAAACCTGCAATGGTTATCTTTAGTGGAATAGCAATTCCTATAGCATTTCAGTTTATAATTGTCTTATTAGGTTTGATCTGGTTACCTTGGATAACAAAAGGTGCAGCAACTTTTGGATTAATTATTGGAATTATTATAGTTATTTTAACAGAAACTATAGGACAACAAATTACTGGTAATAGGCTACCTTGGGGAAGATGGCCGCTAACAATATATTCAGGTGTATGGGGATTATTATTTAATGTATTTATTTGTTTTTCTATTTCTGCTTTTTCCAGTATCACAAAAATTGATGCTAATAGGTCACACAGAGAAAAGTTTCATGATTTTTTAAATGATCATATGGGCCTCCATCCAAGCAGGACAAAATTAAGATCTTTTGCTTATGTAATTGCTATGATTTGGCTTTTTTTTGGAGTTGGACCAGGGCAAATAGTTGGTAATGATTTTTTTGGTAACCCTGGCGCAGGTTATGAATATTGGATTCTTAAAATACCTTCTATTTGGGGATATCAACTTATTTGGTGGTTTATTGGCATAGGCTTAATCTGGTTTCTTGCTAGCAAGATGGATTTATCAACTTTGCCCAACAAACCAATTCAACCAAATGATCTTTATAAACAGCCAGATGAAATTCAAGGGGAAGTTAATTATATCGACAAAGTTGGAACAGGCTATGGCTGGATATTAATACTTACAGGAATGGCAATATTTTCAATAGTATTTTATATTTATTTTGTATAAAAAATTATGACTTTAAATTCTTTTAATTTTAACACAACACCTGGTCTTCGATTTGGTAGCGGTCAAGCAAAAAATTCCTGTAAAGAAATTTCTAAAAAGCTGGGTCCTCGAATACTTTTTATAACAGATAAAGATTTGATGTCTTTAGAATTAACAACACCCACAATAGAAGAGCTTAAAAAAAATGGTTCTGTTGAAATATTTGATGAAGTTGAAGCAGACCCATCTCTAAAGACTCTTTTATCAGCAATAAAAATTGGAAAGAAATTTAATGCATCGGGTGTTGTTGGATTTGGTGGAGGATCATCCATGGATGTTGCTAAACTTGTGTCCTTAATATTGGGTTCTAACGAAGATTTAGATACAGCTTGGGGAGTGGAAAATGCTAAAGGGCCACGTTTGCCACTAGTTTTAGTTCCTACAACAGCGGGAACTGGTTCAGAGGTTACCCCTGTTGCAATTATTACAGTAGGAGAAGAAGAAAAAAAAGGAGTATCTTCTTCAATAATTTTGCCAGATTTAGCAATTTTAGATCCTGATCTAACACTAGGTCTTCCATCAGTAACTACAGCATCAACAGGTATCGATGCAATGGTTCATGCTATTGAAGGATACGCGTCTTCCAATAAAAACAACAATCCAATTTCAAAAATGTTAGCCATAGAAGCGCTAAAATTACTTGGAGGTTCAATAGAAACTGCTGTTTTACAAGGTTCTAATATCGAAGCCAGAGGAAACATGCTTATTGGAGCTATGCTAGCAGGAAAAGCTTTTGCTAATTCTCCAGTTGCAGCAGTCCATGCTCTTGCATATCCAATAGGAGGAACTTTTCATATTTCTCACGGACTTTCTAATTCTCTTGTTTTGCCATATGTGCTTAGGTTCAACAGTATTGATGTAAAAGCAGCAAATTATTATGCCGAACTTGCACCGTATGTTTTTCCTAATTTAGATATTAATAGAGGAACACAGGCAGTTTGTTCAGAGTTTATTGATAAGATAGAAAATTTATCGAAGAGATTAGGTCTGCCTCAGAGATTAAGAGAAGTTAATATTCCAAAAAATGCATGTGAAAAAATGGCCCGCGATGCAATGAAACAGACAAGGTTATTAGTTAATAATCCACGTGAATTAACAGAAACAGACGCACTTAATATTTATCAATCAGCTTGGTAGGAAAAATATTTATGAAAGAAAAAAACAAAGATATTTTTGAATCAACTAAAAAATTTAATTTAGGAGTTAGATTATATATGTTTCAAACAGGATCAATTAAAACAAAATTAAAATTTATAAAAATGAATCATAGTGAAGAACCTTATGAAATACCTGTGCCGTGGTTTTTAATTAAACATCCTGAAGGAGATGTTATTATTGATGGGGGAATGCCTATAGAAACTGCTATTGATAAACATAAACATTGGGGAGATGTGGTTGAAGCCTATGACCCAGTGATGAAAAAATCAGAATGGTGCAGAGATCAAGTAAAAACTGTAAATACAAACCCAGGTGATATCAGATATGTGATACAAACTCATCTTCATCTAGATCATTCAGGTGCTATAGGTCATTTTCCAAACGCTACTCATATAACACAAAGATTAGAATATGATTATGCATTTAACCCTGATTGGTTTTCTGGGCCAGCTTACATTAGAGCAGATTTTGACAAACCAAATATCCGTTGGAAATTTCTACAGGGCAGAAAAACTGATTTTTATGATGTGTATGGAGACGGTGTTATAAAAATAATATTTACACCAGGGCATACTCCTGGGCATCAATCTGTAATGGTTAAGCTTCCAAAAACTGGTTATATGTTATTTACTGGTGACGCTTGCTACACGGGTGATCACTGGTGTGACAAATGTTTACCGGGACTTGTGTCTTCTTCTTCTGACGCTGCGGCTTCAGTTAAAAAATTAAGAAGGATTGCAAAAGAACATGATGCAAAAGTTGTTTGGGGTCATGATCCAGTTTCCTGGCTTGATTGGAAAAAAGCACCTATGTTTTACTACGACTAAATTTGTGATCTAATGTGTGGTGATCTAGCGTATAGAGCTACCATTGGTATAATTAATAAACCTAATATAAATTGTTGTGCTTCCCATTTTAAACCCCAACCAATTAGTACTGTTGTAATTACTTGCAAAATTAAAACTCCAATTACACTTAATCCGTATCCACCAACACCTCCTAATAAAGAAGTACCCCCAACAACAACTGCAGCAATTGTTAAAAATAAATAAGTATCACCAACTCCTATAAAACCACCTCCGCTCCAACCTAAAAGTAATGCACCAGTTAAAGCTGCAAAAAAACCACTAATTACATAAGCTCCAACCCAGTAACCTCTTTCGGAAATAGATAATCTTGCCGATGATAAACGACTTCCTCCAAGAGAATAAAGATTTCTTCCCCATTTAGTTAAACGAAGAGCAACAATTATAATTATTGAAGCGACAATCCAAATTAAAATAATGGGAGGAATAGGCAGTCCCACAGTTTCACCATTCATAGAAGCAATATTTCTCATCCAATCTGGGACAACACCAAAAACTGTACCGGCAGAAAAAGTACCCATCGCCACAAGGATTTGAACACCTCCCTTAACGAAAAAACCAACACCTAAAGTTAGTATTAATGCCTGACCTTGTAGTCTAAAGCTTAAGATGCCATTTACTAATCCTACTATTAGACCTAATATTAACACAGCAACCAAAGCTAACCATGGAGGCACACCTTTCGAGATTAAAGACATTAGAGCAACATTGGATGCTCCTATTAAAAATGGAATTGATAAATCAAGGCCACCCAATAATGCAACGAATGTTTGACCCACTGTAGCTAAGCCTAAAAATGCTGCGAACACTAACATTGATTTCATGTTAAGAAGTGAGAGAAATCCGCCTATGGTTAGTGATCCTAATATAAATAGTGCAATTAAGACACAAATACCAATGAACACACTTTTTTGGCCTTTGATGTGTCGACCAACAACTCCCATTAATATAATAAATCCTAGGAAAATTAAAAAAGATACTAACGTACGACCAGAAAAGAAGCCTTCAGCAATAAATGAAACAAAAATAAAAATAAGTATTAGCAAAATAAAAGCTAATGTTTTCCATTTATGATCACGAATAGTTTTAAAGAAGAAATTTTCTTCATGCTCTTCTTCTTGTAAATTTTTTCCTTCAGTTTGTTCTTTTTTTGGAAATTGAGAAAGTATATTTTCCTTTAAATCACCATGAATCCATCTAATAGAAAAATGATGCCAACCCCATAATATTAATCCTGTTACTGCAATAGAGTATGCAACAATATTCATCCAATCGGCAGCATCAAAATAACCCAATACAGCAGTTCCTATACCGCACAAGATTGCAAATAATAACCCTAACCCTTTAAAGAAAAGAAAAGTAGATCTGTTCATAGTTTATTTACTTTGTCTCCTCCCATTGGCTTAATTGTCTGTCACGCGCAATTTTCTCTCTATAGATTCTCATAAATTGCCATACTAAAGGAGTGATCGGTATTCCAATAGCAAATACCGCAATGATTTTATAAAATGAATATCCTACTGAATAAAATATTGCAGACCACAAAAATCCCGCAAAAATAACTATATACAAGTAAGGAGCAAAGCGTTTGTAACTACCTTTGTGTCCCATGTTTAAAAATAAAAAATATTGTAATAAAAATACTGTAACTATGCTGTATGCAATTTGAGCAAAATTTGAAGTTAGGTTTTCATAAAAAAATCTTTTAGGTCCTGTATATTTTATTTGAGAAATATCTCCAATATTTAATTCAGTTATAATCTGTGGTTGATAAAGAGAAGGATCGTTGGGAATAAAAGTATTTCCTCCAATAAAATATACAGCAAGAATGCCCAAAACACCTAATCCAAAAACATAAACATTTGTTAAATTTTTTATTTTTGAATGAACAAAAGGTGCGGTAATAACAAAAAGCAACAAGATTACTAATATTACTCCATATCCTTGGATGCCAAAGAAACTTTTAACAGTACTTTCTTCTAAATTGTTATAAGAGATACCTTTTAAAACAACGAGTGATAAGGCAGCAAGAAAAAACATCATAGCTGTTGATTTGGCCCTTGTACTAAATTGAGGTAGCATCACAATTACAATTAATGATACGAGCAGAATTACTCCTGCAATATAGATAAGACTGTATGACGTACCTGAAATCAGAGCAGTATCAGATATATTTGAAAAATAATTAATTTTTTCAAGACTAAAATATTGAGGAGATGAAGTTTCAATACTACTTACCTGATTTGATTGTAAGCTTATCTGCTCAGTATCTTTAAGCAAATCTTTTTTTTTATCTCCAGGATCAAATATCAATCCCGCAACTATGATGGCAACAACAACTACAAAAGATATAGTAGAGGGATTCCGATGCACGGAAAGAAGATAAAGAAGAAGAGCAAGACCCGCTAATCCAATAATTACATAAAGCACTATTGTCCCTGGAGTTTCTGTAAACCGAACAACAGAGTGACCAGCTAATGATCCACCTTGTTTTGTACCCGTTCCTGTAGTAGTTCCTGCTTCACCCTCTTCAACAATAATATTTCCTGTAGCATCTAATTTACGTACCTTTTGTCCTCTCTGATATGCTTTAGAAGCTTCATCTATGTCTTCTTTAACTTCAGCTTCAACAACAATAGGTTGATCATATACTTGATGAATTACGACAAACAAACTAGCAAAAGACATAAGAATGAAAAAAACCATAACAGATAAACCTTTTGTTACTCTTTGTACGTATGGGAGAAGAAGGCTTACAAGCAAAGCAATAACTAGGACAGCTCCGTAAGATAAATCAGAGACAAAACTTTGTAATCTTTCAAATCTAAAAGTAACTAAAATATAATTGATTAAATAAAGGGTTCCAGCACCTAAAATTGCCCCAAAAGCACCACCACGACCACCTACAAGACTCGCTCCACCAAGAACCAGTGCGGTTACTCCCAGAAGCGTATACTTAGTTCCTTGTATAGGATCTCCAGAACCAACCAAGGCAGTAAAACATATTGCAGATAATGCAGCAAAAATTCCAGCTATTAAGTGTGCAACTATTCTTACCCAGTTAATTTTAACACCACTTGTAAAAGCGGCACGCTCATCTGCGCCCATTAATTTTAGATGACTCCAAAAAGCTGTATGGGTGATGATATAAAATAAAATTGTTGCTAAAATCAGCAAAAGAAATATTTCGTTGAATATTGTAAAACCTTCTCCCCAAGGTATTAACCAATCTGGAGCAATACCGCCTGGACGAGATAGAATAACTAGATTAATTCCAGTGAATGCTAAATAACCTGCTAATGCTACTATGATTGGTGAAACTCTCACGAACACTACAACCAAAGCATAAAACAACTGCCAAATTAAACCCATGGCGATGGCGTAAATAAACCAACCAATAGATGTTTGTAAATATCCATGAGCATATAATTGGATACTACTGACATTTATAAAACCCATAAAAGGACCGATGGACAAGTCGACACCACCGCGGCCGGCCATAACAATAAATGTTAAAGCATAAGTTGTTAATATGAGTGGTGCGCTAAGAATTATTGCACTACCTATACCTGATTGTGAAATTATAATTGGGCTTCTTATCATTGCAAAAATTAATAGTGAAAAGAAAATAAAAATTGGCACCATAAGATACTTATTTGAAGAAGTATCTGTGCTTGATCTGAAAACTTTTTTTACACTTTCTACTAATTCCATAAAATAATAATTAATTAATCAAAATAAACTATTTTAATTTTATCAATGCCAACTTTGTTTTTAAGAATTTTTTCTTTTTCTTTTAACTTATTAAAATCAATAATCTTAATTTTTTTAATATCAATTCTTGAATTAATTTTATCTTCACTTTGTTTTTTTATATCAGCTTGAGATTTGATAATTTGATCAAATGCATTCACATCAGTGACCGTATAATTATTTTTGATTTTTGCAACTTCAGTGTTTTTATTTATAGTTTTATTATCATTAAATGTTGAGAATTGATTTATTTTTTCAAAATTTTTAAGGTCCAATGAACTATAGTAATTATTTTTTTTTGTTTTCTCGATCTGTTTCGATAAAGAACTCATAACATTATTAGTATTCATTATTTTATCAAAATATGTTTTGTCAGACATAGCGTACCTGGTGGGATGTTTCTTATTTTGATTATTATTTAATTTATCAACTTTGGATTTATTAAAATTCTTTAATTTTTCAAAGTGAATTAAATCCTCGTCAGTATAATATTTATTCGTATTTTCTGTTTTCATTAAAATGTTTTAATCTTTATTTTTTTGTTTAAATTATTTTCTTTGGATTGTTTTTCTCTATCAAAATCTACAATTTTTATAATTTTTTTATCCTGAACATCAACATTTCTCAGATTAGTTTTGGTATCTCTTGTGTTTTCTGAAATGCTTGTATTATTTGATCTGCTTATACTAGTTGATCTTATTCCTGAAGTTTGTCCAAACATTCCTGCAAGTAAAGTATCAGCATTGACTCTTTCATTTTCAAAAATATCGAATATAGTTCCATGCCTAAACACTACAACTTTTGGACAAAGGCCTATGAACTCTTCTAGTTCGCTAGATAAGAAAATAACTGTATTTCCTTCTTCCACAAATTTTCTAAGATGTGCGTATAAATCTCTTTTGGTACTTACATCAATACCTCTGGCAGGGTCATTCAAGACAAGAATTTTTGGATGTGTTGCCAAAGATCTGGCTATCATGACTTTTTGCTGATTTCCTCCACTTAGTGAACCTATAAGATTATCTTTTGGACCAGTTTTAATGCTTAATCTTTCAACTTCATATTCATATATACCATTTAACTCAAGCCAGTTAACAAAACCTAACCACCCCGCTTTACTTGTTGTTCGATAAAGTGGTACTACTAAATTTTCGTAAATACTTAAATTGGGAAGTATTCCTTCTTTTTTTCTATCTCCTGAAACAAAAGAGACACCATTATTTTTGGCATCCATCAAAGAATTATATTTCACAAATTTGTCACTTTTATCTAAAACTTCAGTTGTTCCACCGTGAGATTCTTGAACACCTGCTAAAATTTTAACAAAGTCATCCTGTCCGTTACCATCTAGACCTGTAACACCTAATATTTCACCTCTGCGAACTTCTATATTTACTGGTGTACTTTCAGGCCAAACAACTAATTTTTCGGCCCTCATTACAACTTTGTCAGTCTTTGTTTTTACCGCAACAGATGTAGATTTCTCTCCAGATTCAACTCGCCCAGTCATTAAACCTAATAAATTTTTTTCGTTAAGATCTTTTTTTTCTAGAACTCCCACATCTTTACCGTCTCTCATAACAGTTGCTTTATCACTTATACGTATTAATTCTGCTATTCGATGGGTAACAATAAATACTGCAACACCATTATCTTTTAACTCTCTCATTTTTTTAAATAGTCTTTCAGTTGAATCAAAATCAAGAGCAGCAGACGATTCATCAAGAATTAGTACTTTTGTATTTTCGCGTAAAAAAGCTCTTCCAATCGTGATCCAAGCTTTAATAGGTAATGATAAATTGAATACTTGAGTATATGGATCTATATATTCGCCTGCAAGATCTTCCATAAGTTCTTGTGCTTTTATAACTTTTTCTCTTTGTGTTAAATTTTTGTACCAAAAGCTATCTGAACCAACAAATAAGTTATCTACAACAGAAGCTTCTTCTGCAATCATGACTTCTTGGAAAACAGTAGCTATACCCACCTCTCTTGCCATAACAGGTGAAGTAGGAACGTGACCCATAACAGAAACTTTACCTTTATCAACTGGCAAAACACCCGACATTACTTTTGCTAGTGTACTTTTTCCACAACCATTACCTCCAACGATTGCATGAATCTCGCCAAAATTTGCATTAAAATTAACTCCGTCTAATGCTTTAGTTACACCAAAATATTTATGAACATCTTGGACATATACATCACCGGTAATAGTCTTTGATTTGTCAGACAACACCTCTTTGTTAGAGGTGTTGTCTTTAATGTTTTGTTCAGCACTCATACTTTTAACTTAAAGTATTAGTGAGATTTTGGATCGTATTTCTCTGGATCTGAAGGATTATCAAAGAATGATTCTACATAAGCTCTTGGAGCCCAGTTTTCTATTCCTGGATTGTCCCAACCCGTGGAGTTTCTATCGCAATCTTCTTTTAAGACTGCCGCGATATCATCAAAACTCTTTGTCGCAGGACCAACTAATATAGATTGAATCCTTGGACCTTGACCTTGCAAAGTTCTGATCATCACTTCCATACCCAGCTCTATTTCATCTCCTGGAGGCCAAGCATATATCGCTTCATCAATGTAACTTGGATTTTGTCTCCAATAACATAGAGCACCTAGCTCTCCACCTAATGCGATTGGTGGAATTGGATCACGTCCAGACTGAAGTAAAGCTTGTAAAGTTCCAGTCTCTCCTGAAGACTGAACAGCAATACCATGTACCTCTATTGGGTTACTTGATAGCCATTGAGATAATTCTTTCTGAGCAACTTGCGATGTCCAGTTATGTGCTAACTGTGCAACAACTTTTATGCCAGGATATTGTGCTAGACCCTCAAGCATCCCATCACTTTGTTGGTCAGAAGCGGAATAACCAGGAATTCCATCCATAACTATTACATTTCCTTTTTCACCAATTAGTTCAGCCATCCACGCACCAATATAAAAGCCAACTAGTCGGTAGTTAACCGATGTATTGATAGAATAAGGTGATGTTGTAAAGCCTGTAAAAGAAAGTGTAGGTATACCTTTTTCCCAACCATATTTAATTGTTTGGTTAAGTGCTGTTAAGTTTGAGCAACAAATGATAATAGCATCAACTTCTCCACCATCGATCATCTGTCTCATTTGTTGAATTTGCAAAGTATCATCCAAATTTGATTGAGTGATTACAATCTCATCAACCATTCCTAATGCTTTCCATTTAGGATAAACCACTTCCATTAACCTTTCCATTGCACCTTTACGCCAAGTATTACCAGCGTAAGTACTAGCATAACCTATTGTCCACGGCGGTTTTCTTGGACTCTTCCAGCCCTTCATGACTGTTGGTCCTAAAGGTTGATCCTTGTCCATAAAGTCCATGTTGTATACATAGTCTCTCATGTCTTTAGGTACTTTACTTAAGCACTCAGTGCACAATTCTTGTGCAGAAGCAGTAGTAAAAATTCCTAGAAACCAAGAGAAAATAACAACATAGAATAATTTTCCTATTCTCATAGTTTTCCCCTCCTTATTTTTCAAAATCTTATGCTCTCATGTATAAACATTTTTTTCCACCAATATAACAGCCCTTAGATTTTTAATATTTTATAAGGTCAAATTTTTGTTTATTTTAAAAGTTATTTGTATGCTAAATTTAATATTTTAATTGTTGAAAAATTATTCTATTAGGAGTTGAATCGTTGTATTTTAATTTAACTTTTTGGTTAAGTAAGTTTATGAAAAAATTTTTTTTAATATTTACATTTTTATTATTTTCTTCAACAAGTTTGTTTGCAGAATATAAATTAGAGCCTGTTAATTGCACTGAAAAAAAAAAATCTAATTGTGGAGCCTATCTTTATAACACCAAAACTGGATCAACATATTTTTGCGACTCTGAAAAATGTCAGGAAATATTGCCAGCTATAGAAGAAAGCTTTACTGAAGAAGTTTCTGGAGAATCTAAAAAATCTAAAATTCCCAAGAAACCAAAAATTCCTAAAAAAGATAAAAAGAAATCAAAAATACCAAAATTTAAGAAATCTGAATAATTTATTTTTCATTAGAAGATTCATTTATGGTTATTTCTATTGCCGATCTAATTTCGTTGCAAAACGTAAGATCGTCACCTAAAAAAGTTCCTTTAATAAAACTTTGATTAATTACACCATTTTTTTTCATGTAATCCATATAATCATTTGTAAGATCGCCTACACCAATTACAAATTCTTTTTCTGCTACTTTACGATCGGTATTTTTTACTTTTGACAAGGTAAGAATACCAAAAGGATATAAAAAATTTGCTGTTTTGTAAAATTCATTTGCTAAATTTGGATGTTCTTCTCTAATTAGTTCTGTTACTGCTGAATTTAGAGATACACAACCTTTAATTACTTTATAAGTTAAATTGTCGTCCTCAAGAAGTTCCTGCAAATTATACCAACTTAACTGTTCTATTTTTTCAGCTTGGAGGGGGTTAGCAATAAATAATAAGATAACTAGTATTTTTTTCATAAGAATTTCTTTTTCATTTTAAGTATATCATTTGATAATTTAAATTACACAGTTTCTCCATTAAATATTTCTAAAAAGATAGAAAAGTCCTCCTGAAGAATTGGTAGACACAAAGGATTTAAAAAACTTTGCTTAATTGATTTAATGCAAGCATGCCAGGATCATCTAAATCTTTTGTTTTATCTTCAAACATTCTCGCTCTTCCAATAAGTATTTTTTTTCCTTTAAATTCATCCAGAGCTTGTTTAGTTGCTGTTTTAAATATCTCTGAATAATTAGAATTATTTTCCTTAAGTTTTTTTATTATTAAATCTAAACTATCAGCAATTGTTTTATCTCCTAATTTAGTCTTTCCTCTTTCTTGTATAGTTTTTAATGCGGTTTCAAAAATATTAACAATATCATCATGATTGCATGATGTTTTACCTTTTAGGTTTTTTGAAATATTCATAAAAGAAAAAGCTATTAGAGTTCCAAAACTTGAGCCAGATTTTTTAACAAAAGCCTGGGAACAAATTATAAAATTTGCACCCATATCGTCGCTAAATTTATTGATATTATTATTAATTTCTTCAAAACCATTCAAAATAGTAATACCAAGATCTCCATCTCCAATTTTCCCATCAGCAGCATTAAATTCATCGTAAGATTTTTTTGCTTGAGAAAACAACTTTTTAAAAATACTTTCTAGTGTTTCTTTATTAAGCATCTAGCCTTTTCCACGCCAAGGAATAGTTTTATCTATTATTTTTCTAATAGTTACATCAAATAAAAGTCCTAACATTCCCATTACAAATATTGTTATCCAAATGACTTCATACTGCATGTATTTTCTAGCTACATTTTCAACAAAACCAATGCCTGTTGTTCCTGCTAAAAACTCTGCAGCAACTAATGTCCCCCAGCACATACCAACAGCAACTCTTACTCCAGTTAATATTTCAGGTAATGAATTAGGAAATATAACATTTCTAAGTATTTGCCATCTAGATGCCCCAAGTGAGTGAGCGGCATGAATTTTCGATAATTGTGTACCTGATGCCCCAGCTCTTGCTGAAATAATCATAATTGAAAAAGAGACCATAAATAATAAAAATACTTTCCCAACGTTATCAATTCCAAAAACAGTAATTACTAATGGTGCCCAGGCAAGCGGTGGCACCGGTCTATATAGTTCAACTAGCGGGTCAAAAAATCCTTTAGCAAATCTATTTAGACCCATAAATAAGCCTAAAGGAACTCCTAAAATTATACCAAGAGTTAAACCTAAAAATACTCTTAAAAAAGAATCCCAAATGTGCCCTGTAGGGACTGGTATTTTAAAAGCTTCAAATTCACCCGTCACAACATCCAAAACTTTGCTTTTGAAATTTGGCTCTACCGTTCCATCAGAGGTATGAACAGGATATTTTCCAGGCATGATATCTGCTATCCAATTAGGTAAAAGAAAACCAACTATTCTATTAACTCCCATCATTTCATACCAAATCATAGGAATCATTTTAAACCCTACACTTGGTTTTAAAAGATCTCCAAAAATTCTAAAAGTATCTGATGGTTTAGGTAGCCATCTACCAGGACCATCCTCTGCACAGGTTGGACCACTAGCAACAATTGTTCCACCTGGGAACAATAACATATCCTTGATTCTTGTGGCTCCTTGTTCTTTTTTTTGAACTTTATCAAATACCCTAATTGCTTTTTCCATTTCATCTAAAGTATTAGGAGGAAAAACACTTTCATATTCTATTCTTTGTCCAAGTTTTTTAATTTCTTTTATATAAGTTGTCTCTATTTCTTGATCATCATTTAACGAATTTCTGTACTCTTTAATTTCATCTCTAATTTCATTTAATAATCGTAAATATTCAGGATGATGGTTTCTCATTGCAAAAAATTCATCACTAATTGAATTTAATTCTTGAGCTGCGGTATGAAATTTTAAACCCACTTTGCTTTCTGGAAGAGGAGGAACCTCCATACCAGTTGCACCCCAGCCTAATTGTTTTTTTGTTGCTTCAATTCTTTTATTTTCTTCTTCTTCGCTTAAAGGAGGTGGGTAATTATCTTTTGGAAAATCTTCTGTTAATTGTTTTATTCTATTTGTTAATTCGTTTATTGTATTTTTAGTTTCAATTTCTAAATATTTTTCATTAGTTAATAATGGAATTGTTTGACGAGTTTTATTAAGTAAATTTACGAATTTTTCTTTAACCTGATTTTTCAAATCAGGTGAGTTTTGTATTTCAATTATTTTGTCACTTATATTTATGTTTTCACGTTTAATAAGAGCAGTACTTTTATGACTTCTTTCTTCTATTGGGAAAAGATACTTTAAGGATAGTAAAGATTCATTAACTTTAGCAACTTGACAGAGTTCATTTGCAGATTTTGGATAGAATGATTTTGCTATATCCCACGAATAATAAAGCCAAGTAAATAATAGAAAACTAGTTCCAACTATAACCCAATGTATTCCACCTTTAGCTCTTTCAGGATTTCCAAAAACCGCGTCGCTTTTTTCAGTTTTTATTAATTTTTGTCCATAAAGAATAGAACCAATCACTGCAAAAATTATTAAAAAAGTAAAAATTCCTGTAATCATCCTAAATTTTCTTTACCCATTATTTCTTCTTCCATATCCCAAATCATTGACAGAATTTCTTCTCTTTTAGTGACGAATTCTTTGTTATTTTTTATTTCTCTTAGATCTTCTTTTAAACCCAAAGAGGCAAATGGAAGTTTATATTCTTTATGTATTCTTCCTGGTCTAGGAGCCATCACGTATGCTCGCTCACCTAATAATAAAGCTTCTTCAACTGAGTGAGTAATTAAAATAATAGTTTTTCCAGTTTCTTTCCAAATTTTTAAAACCAACGACTGCATTTTCTCTCTTGTTAATGCATCTAATGCTCCTAAAGGTTCATCCATTAAAATTAGATCAGGATCATTTATTAAACATCTTGCTAAAGCCACTCTTTGCTGCATACCGCCAGATAATTGATAAGTAGGAGTATTTCCAAAACCTTGCAGCCCAACTATATCGAGCCACTCTTCAACTTTTTTTGCAGTTTTAACTGGATCTTCTTTTTTCATTCGCAAACCAAAGTTTACGTTTTCATTGACTGTTAACCATTCAAATAAAGCACCTTGTTGAAAAACCATTCCTCTTTCAAGTCCAGGGCCATTAATTTCTTTTCCACCCAAAGTAATAGTTCCGGAAGTTGGACGAAGAAAACCAGCTGCAATATTTAACAAAGTTGTTTTTCCACAACCTGAAGGACCAAGTACGGTTAATAGTTCACCTTTTTTTAGTGTAAAACTTATATCCTTAAGCGCATGAACAGTTTCTCCTTTAAGGGATTTAAAAATCATGTTTACATTTTGAGAAACTAGATCGCTCATAAAAATAATATATTAGAATTTCTGTCAAAAAAATAGGCACCAATTTATTTAATTGGCGCCTATTTAATTTTTTACTTTGGCTCTTTGTGTAGAGACTGATTACATAGGTAGATAACTAGTATCAACCACTTTAGAGTAATCTTTAAGAGCTGGGTTTTCAGAAGTAGCAAACATGTTACCCATAACTTCTAGGTAAGTCATAAGTATACCACCCTTATTCAGATACTTAGCTTTCATCGTTGCTGCATCTGGAAATTCGAAACCACCCATTTGCTTTTTAGTGCCAGCAAGATCCATAGCTGCATCTTTAGCGATAACAGCCATATCAGATTTTCCTGAATTGTATCTTGAATTTGCTTCGTGCGTTACTTCTACAAAAGTTCTAACCATTCCTGGATTCTCTTTTAAGAATTTGTTAGTTACTGAAGTAATATCAATACCAGCAATACCAGCATCTTGAGCTTCTTTAACAGTTAGTAATGAAGCACCTTTTTCTTTAGCTGCTGCGATAGATTTACCACCGAATAAACATGCCATAGCTACGTCACCGCTAACAAATGCTGCAGATCCGTCTTCTGGAGCCATATCAACAACTTTCATTTTAGAAATATCAGCACCTACAACTCTCATTGTTTCTTTGAAAACGTAGTCAGCCATAGTTCCTAAAGGAACTGCAACTTTTTGACCATCTAATTTAGTAGAAGCATTTCCTTTATCAATACCTTGAGCTGCAACACAAGTAGTTCCGCCCATTCCATATACAACTGCAATATCTACAAGTTTGAGTGGAGCTTTAGCGTTAACAGCATTTACAAAAGGTGTTAAACCTTGTGAGTAAGAGATATCAATATCTCCAGACAACATAGCTTCAGTCATCTCCCCACCTGTTGCAAAGTTTGTCCATTTAACAGGAACTCCTAAAGCATCATCAAAAGTCTTTTTAACTTTTGCTTCTTGATTTGGAGTTGCCCACTCTAAAAAGAATGCCACTCTTACTTCATTAGCAGCTGAAAAAGCTACTGACATACTTAGGAATAAAGCAACAACACTTCCTATAATAAAACTAATTACTTTTTTCATTTATTCTCCCTTAAATTAATTAATTTAATAAGACATTAAATTTGAATTTCAACCAGATGTAAATGACTGATTTTCAATTAGATTAATTAGAGAAAGTTAATAAAATTACAACTAAGAGTTGAAAAAAAATTTCATCCTCATTTTACAAAGAGTTGGTTAATAAAATGGTTCTCTCTCCTATCCAGATTGATGCAATTAATATGCATGGTAACAAAATAGCCCACCTTAAATATGAAAGATACATAGGAAATTTCTTACCAAAATACCATAAACAAGGCCATACTATTGCAGCAATTAACAATTGACCACATTCAACTCCCACATTACCTACAATTGTATAAGTTTTAAAATATGATTTAAAAATTATTTTTATTTTATAGTTATATTTTTTTTTATAGTTTAGAAATCTATTTGTATTCTAAAATGAAAATATGAGCTCAGAAAATAGAATTTCGGTACCAAACTCCCTTAATGAACATTGGATGCCATTTACATCCAATAAAGATTTCAAAGAAAATCCAAGATTAATAACCGAAGCTAAAGGAGTTTATATAAAAAACCACAAAGGCAAAACCATGATTGATGGTAGCTCAGGATTATTTTGTAATCCCCTTGGGCACGGTAGAAAAGAAATAATAAGCGCAGTAACTAAACAGCTTGAACAACTAGACTATTGCCAGCCATTTCAACAAGGTTTTGGTGGATCTTTTGAGTTAGCCACTAAAATTGCAAGACATACTCCGGGAGATTTAAATAGGATTTTTTATACAATTTGCGGATCTACGGCTGTCGAAACAGCTATTAAAATCGCTATTGCTTACCACAGAGCTAAAGGTGATAGCAAAAGATTTAGATTTGTAGGAAGAGAAAGAGCTTACCATGGAATGAATATTGGAGCTACATCAGTCGGTGGAATGATTAATAATGTAAAAACTTTTGCTAGTGTACTGATGCCAGGGGTTCTTCATATGAGGCACACTCATCTACCAGAACATAAATTTATAAGTGGACAACCAGAAACTGGAGCAGAACTTGCAAATGATTTAGAAAGAATTTGTGCAAATTTTGGAGGAGAAAATATTGCAGCTTGTATCGTAGAGCCAGTTGCTGGGTCAACTGGAGTTTTAGTACCACCAAAAGGTTATTTGCAAAAACTTAGAGAAATTTGTGACAAGCATGAAATATTATTAATTTTTGATGAAGTCATAACAGGTTGGGGAAGAATGGGTTCTGCTTTTGCTTCACAGGAATTCGGGGTAACTCCTGACATGATAACAATGGCAAAGGCGACCACAAATGGAATTGTTCCTATGGGTGTTGTAGCTTGTAAAGAAGAAATTTATGATGCCGTTATGGATGCCTCTCCAAAAGGAGCTGTTGAATTATTTCATGGATATACGTATTCAGGTATTCCGGTTTCAGTTGCTGCAGCATTAGCTGTACAAGATATTTTTGAAAAGGAAGATATATTTAATAGAGTTAAAGATATGGTTTCGTATTTTCAAAAAAGCTTATTTTCGTTAAAAGATCTTGAAGCAGTTGAGAACATCAGAGGGTATGGTTTGATGGGTGGAATTGATATGAAATTAAAGAATAAACCAGGAAAAGCAGGTTTTGAGTGTTTTAAGTCATGCTATGAGGCTGGCGTAAATTTTAAAGCTACGGGCGACTGCTTAATTATTGCACCTCAATTTATTTGTGAAAAAAAACATATCGACGAAATTATTGATAAGCTTAGAATAGGCATATCAAATTATACTAAAAATCAAAAAAATTAATTTCTATGAAAATAGGTATTCCTAAAGAAATTAAACCTCAGGAAAATCGAATAGGTCTAACTCCTGACAGCGTTAAAATACTTACTTCAAATGGACATCGAGTTCTAATTGAAAGCAATGGAGGTTTTGAAGCTGGTTTTGATAATGATCAGTACAAAAAAGCAGGAGGTTTGATAGTTGATAAAGCAGAAGATGTTTTTAATGATTCAGAAATTATTGTAAAAGTTAAAGAACCTTTAAGTAGTGAAATAAAAATGATAAAAGAAAATCAAATTGTTTTCACTTATTTGCATTTAGCTGCCGCTAAAGAACTAACAGAGGGTTTGGTGAAATCAAAATCAGTTTGTATTGCATATGAAACAGTTACAGATAATAATGGACGTTTACCATTATTGGCTCCAATGAGTGCTGTTGCTGGAAGAATGTCAATTCAGGCTGGGGCACATTCTTTAGAAAAAAACCAAAGTGGAAGAGGCTTACTGTTAGGCGGGGCACCTGGCGTTGATCCAGCAACTGTAGTTATTTTAGGAGGTGGTGTAGTTGGAGAAAATGCAGCCCTAATAGCAACAGGAATGAAGTCAAAGGTATACATTGTAGATAAATCTTCTCAGCGTTTAGAACAATTAAAGAAAATTTTTGGAAATACAATTATACCAAAACAAAGTGATAATACTGATTTAAATCAATTAATTTCAGAATGTGATTTATTAATCGGTGGTGTATTAATACCTGGCGCTGAGGCGCCAAAACTAGTTACAAAAAACATGCTAAAACTTATGAAAAGAGGTTCGGTTATTGTAGATGTTGCAATTGATCAAGGTGGCTGTGTAGAGACCAGCAAACCTACTACTCACGCTAAACCAACATATATAGTAGATAATATTGTTCATTACTGCGTAGCAAATATGCCTGGTGGTGTGCCACGCACTTCAACACTTGCTTTAAATAAAGCTACACTTCCTTTTTTATCAAAACTAGCAGACAGGGGTTATGAAAAAGTTTTTAAAGAAGATAAAAATTTTTTAGCAGGATTAAATGTTTTTAAAGGGCAGGTTACTTACAGAGCTGTTGCTGATACGTTTGGGCATAAGTATATTTCCCCAACGGAAGCTTTAGCGAATGTATAGGCCATTGCCAGAATTTCTTACTATAAAAAATTCACCTATTGAAGGTTTGGGATTATACACAACAAAATTTATTAAAATAAACACTTTTATTGGCCTGACTCATATTTATGATGAAAATTTTGAAAATAATTATATTCGAACTCCATTGGGGGGTTTTTATAATCACTCAAACAAACCAAATGTTGCTAGAATGATTTCAAATATTCTACCAAAGTTAAAACCAGGTGATCAATTTAATAGTACAGATCAAATTTCTAAAATTCCCGAAGAAGAAATGGACAGAGCTACTGATAAACCAAAAGGAGTAGCTAAATATATGTATTTGGTTACAATTCAGGATATTAATTTGCAAGTTGAGTTGACTGCTAATTACAATCTTTATACTTATCCATCAAGTGGTATTGGTTTTCAAACATTTTGATATAAATAAAAAAAATGCTCCCTAAAAGCACAAAAGTGGTAATCATAGGAGGTGGAATAGCTGGTTGTTCAGTTGCTTACCATTTAGCAAAGTTTGGATGGAAAGATGTTATCTTATTAGAAAGAGATCAACTAACCTCGGGTACTACGTGGCATGCTGCAGGCCTAGTTAGTCAGTTAGGTCCTTCAGCGGCTATTACTAAAATTAGAAAATATAGTTTAGATCTTTATAAGGATTTAGAAAAAAAAATAGGTTTTTCAAGTGGATTAAAATTAAATGGAGCGTTATCGATTGCAACTACCCAAAGTCGTTGGCAAGAACTTTTAAGACAGGCAACAACGGCACAATTATTTGATGTTAATGTTGAAGTTTTAAATATTGAACAAATTAAAAAAAAGTATCCAATAATTAATGAAAAGGATATTTTAGGTGGCATTTACATGCCAGGTGATGGCCAAGCAGACCCAATTGGTGTAACTAATTTACTTGCAAAATCAGCTAAAGAAGAAGGAGCTCGAATATTTGAAAAAACACCTGTAGAAAAGGTACTTACAAGACAAGGGAAAGTTGTAGGTGTTAAAACTAAAAATCAAATTATTGACTGCGAATATGTAGTTTTGGCTGCAGGTATGTGGTCGAGACAAATAGGTGCTGAAGCAGGTGTAAGTGTTCCGCTTTATCCAAATGAGCACTTTTACATTATTACCGAACCAATAAAAAATCTTAAAAAAAACCTTCCAGTACTTAGAGATTTTAATGATTGTTTATATTTAAAAGAAGATGCAGGAAAAATATTAGTTGGAATATTTGAGCCTAAAGCAAAACCTGCTTTTAATAAATTAAACAAAATTCCTAATGATTTTTCTTTTGGAGAATTACCTGAAGATTTTGATCATTTCGAACCTTTTTTATCTGCTGCAATAAAAAGAGTCCCTTTATTAAAAAAAGCAGGAATTAGAAAGTTTTTTGTTGGACCTGAGTCTTTTACTCCTGATACCAACACATTGTTGGGAGAATCATCAGAGATTAAAAATTTTTATTTATGCTGTGGCTTTAATAGCATTGGTATTGGAAGTTCAGGAGGAGCTGGTAAGATTACGGCGGAATGGATAATTAATGGATATATTAATGAAGATTTATTTTCATATGATATTAAAAGATTTCAAAAATTTCACTCAGAAACAAAATTTATTACCGAAAGGGTTACAGAGACACTCGGAGATCTTTATGGGATGCACTGGCCTTATAAACAACACAAAACATCAAGAAACCAAAAATTGTTACCATATCACAAGGAATTAAAAGATGCGGGAGCATGTTTTGGAGAAGTCGCTGGTTATGAACGACCAATGTGGTTTGCAAAAAATGGTGCTAAAGCAAAATATATATACAGCTATAATTATCAAAATTGGTACCCATTTGCTGAGCATGAAACAATTAATACAAGAAAAAATATTGGGTTGTTTGATTTAACTCCTTTTAGCAAATTTGAATTAAAAGGCATAAAGACCCACTCCGAACTCCAACGTATTTGTACAGCTAATATTAAAAATGAAGAAGGTAGAACAACATATACTCAAATGTTGAATAAGGATGGAGGAATAGAGGCAGATTTAACTGTTGCTTGTTTAGAAAAAAACTATTTTAGAATTATTAGTTCCGCCGCTACAAGGCAGCATGACAAACATCATATTCTTAAACATTTAGATTCAAGCGTAGAGTTTAATGATGTTACAGAAAATTATGCTTGCCTCGGAGTGTTTGGTCCTAAAAGTAGAAATTTAATGACTGATATTGCTGGAAAATATTTTGAAACAAAAGATTTTTCTTTTGCTACTGGAAAAAATATTAAAATTTTAAATGTAAAAGTTTGGGCACAGCGATTATCATACGTAGGAGAATTAGGATGGGAAATTTATATACCAATTAAATATGCAAAAATAATTTATAATAAAATAATTAAATATGGAAAAAAATATCAGATTTGTAATGCAGGCGTTCATGCCATGGATACTTTAAGAATGGAAAAAGGATATTTGCACTGGGGACATGATATTACACCCGAAGAAAATCAATACGAAGCTGGATTAAGTTTTGCAGTGAGTTATAAAAAAAAAATAAACTTTATTGGTAGAGAAGCTCTTATTGAAATTAAAAAAAAAAAACTAAAAAAAAAATTAGTTATACTATCTTTAAAAAATAATAAACCAGGTTTTCCATTATTGCTTCACGATGAACCTATTTATTTCAAAAATAAAATTGTTGGAAAAACAACATCGGGAAATTATTCTTTTAATTACAAAAAAAATATTGCGTTCGGGTATGTGAGCACTGACGTAAATTTAGATAAATTCACAAACCAAAACATTGAAATTGAAGTGGAAAAAGAAAAATATTCAGCAGTTATTGAAAAACAGCCTTTTCATGACCCAAAAAATAAGATTTTAAAAAATTAAACATAAATAGTTGTGTTTTTTTTCAACATTCACACAATTTAGTAAAATATTTAAAAACAACCACAAATAGATTGCAAGTCTTGATTGATTTTTAACCTTTTGCGTGTTTAAATATAATTATGATAAATGGGACAGGAAGAGGAAAGATTATACAAAATAATAATCCCAATTTTGTAAGTAAAAATGGGGGTGCAACTTTTAATATCTCTCACACTAACGGATTTCTAAAAAGATTAAAAAATAAAAAAAATCAAGAAAACAAGAAAAAATTTATTATTCTAACAACAGCAATTTCTGCAGTAGTTATATCAGGTTTTGTTATTTCTTTTTAATTCTTAACTTTATATTATAGCTTTAAAAGGTTCATAAAAGCATTTTCTAAATTTTTTTTAATAAAATGAAAATTTTGTTTATTACTCATCTAAATCAAAACACCGCAATGATGAATGATACTCTTCATGATTCTATATTGCACGGATTAAGAGAAATTTATGGCAGCAACGTAATAGATTATCCGGGAGCATGGTATATGTACAAACAGGAGGTTAATAAGAGAAACTTTGATATCAAAAAACTTTGGGGTAATGGTTTTACGTTTTATGATATGTTTTCTAATTATGATCAAATTGACAGAACAGATATTGAAAATAAAATTGAAAAAAATTATTTTGATATTATTATATTTGGTTCAATAAGGAGATCATCAAAATTTTTTAAAAAAATAGTAAGGTCAAAATCGAAAATAATTTTTATTGACGGAGAAGACAACGTCACAATTGATGATAACGTATTAAAGAATGGATTATATTTTAAGAGAGAGCTGACCTCAAGTCAGTCTAATAATATATTTCCAATAAATTTCTCTATCCCCAAAAAAAAAATTATTAAGGAAATAAACACAAACCCAAAAAATATTTTGGCACCACTGATACCTCATAAATATTCAACTTACATATATTCAAATGAAAAAGATTATTATAAAATGTGGCAAGATAGTATTTTTGGTCTTGCCTATGTGCGTGGAGGTTGGTGGGATGCACTTAGATATTACGAAATGTTAATGAATGGTTGCATACCTTTATTTATAGATATTGATAAGTGTCCTGAAAAAACGCTGACCAAATTACCCAAAAAATTATTAGAAGATATTTACAAGAATTATTCGTGGGTTTTAAATAAATATTTTCCAACATCTATTTATAAAAAAAAATTTTTAACTGCAGAAAAATTTTTTTTATATTTTAATTATTTATTTAAAAAAAAATATACTTGTGAGGCTTTTATTAATGATTATCCTGAAGTAATAGAAATTAAAAAAAAATTATTAAATTATACTAAGGAAAATTTGACCACAGAGCATATTGCTAAAGATATAGTTTCTACTACTTTAAAAGGTTAAATATGATTAATTGGGGAATTATTGGTTTAGGAGGCATGGCAAATAAGTTTGCTAGTGCAATTAAAGAAGTTGAAAATGCAAATTTATTAGGTATTTCAAGCATGAGTACTGAAAAATTAAAAAATTTTGGTGATAAATATAATGTTGAAAAAAAGTTTAGGTTTAGTTCCTACGATGAAATTTTAAACTGCAATGATATTAATTCAATTTATATTTCTACACTAAATAATACCCATGCAGAAATTATTATTAAATCTGCTCAAGCGAAAAAAAATATACTGTGTGAAAAACCAGTTACTATTGATTACTTGAATACAGTGAAAGTTTTTGAAGAATTGAGTAAGTCAAAAGTTTTTTTTCTAGAAGCTATAGCTTACCGAACACATCCACAGACCCAATTTGTAATAGATAAAATAATTGAAGGAGAAATAGGAAAAGTAGAAACTGTCGAATCAACTTTTGGTTTTTCCCATCGTAAATTTGATCCTCATTCAAGATTTTTTGATAAGGAACTTGGCGGTGGTGCAATCCTCGATGTTGGATGTTATCCAGTTTCTTATTCAAGTTTAGTAGCTAATATACAAGAAGATAAATTATTGGAGCCAGATATTTTAGATGTATCAGGCTCAATATGTAGCACTGGCGTTGAAGAATATGCTTACGCTACACTTAAATTTAAAAATAAAATTACCGCAAGAGTAGGAGCGGCAATCAGGTTAAACATGAAAAACCAAACTCTAATAACTGGTGATAAAGGAAGCATTTTAATAAAGGCGCCATGGATACCTGAAAAAAAAAGCTTAGTAGAAATAAAAACAAACAAAAGATATTATAAATCATTTGTTAACTCTGAAAAATCTATTTTTGCTAATCAAATAAAGGTGGTAAGTCAATTAATTTTGGATGGTAAAAAAGAAGGAAAATTTCCTTCGATGACTTGGAAAAGTTCAATTAGCAATATGCTTTCTTTAGATAGATGGAAGAACGAATTATTCAAAAAACTAAATTAATTTTAATTTTTTTAATTGTTTGTAATTTTTGTCAAAATTAGAAGGCTTAAGAAATCTTCGATAGCCTTTTTTTAATTTTTTCCATTCTTTATCAATTATTGAATACCAGGCTGTATCTCTATTTCTCCCTTTAAACACAAACATTTGTCTAAAAATTCCTTCAAATTTAAATCCTAACCTTAAAGCAGATCTTTTAGAATCTTTATTTAAATTGTTACATTTCCACTCATACCTGCGATTACCTAAAACTTCAAAAGCGTTTTTCATCATTAAATACATTGCTTCAGTTCCTTCTGCTGTGTTTTGTAAAATCGGTGAATAATTTATATGCCCTACTTCTATTGAACCATGTTCTGGAGTAATTCTTAAATAACTTGCCATACCGCAAAACTGTTTATATCTTTTTGCATATATGGAATAAAAAAAAGGATCTTTGTTTAAACAAAAAGACTTTAGCCATTTTTTAAAACTTCCATAACTTTTAAAAGGACCGTATGGTAAGAATGACCAAATTCTATTTTCTTTATCTTTTGAAAAATTTGCATATAAGTTTTTATAATGTTTATTAATATTTATTGGTTCAAGCACAACATACTTGCCACTTAAATTTTTTTTAGAAGGAATTTTGGCTTTTTTAAAGTATACTTTTTTACCAGTTTTTAATTTCATGAAATTATGTGATCTCCAACAAAAATCTTTCCATTTGATAATATTTCACACCTTAGTCCACCTTTTAATAAAAATTCTTTAATAAAATTTTTCTGCTCCAAGGTTTCTTGTAGATATTTACAGGGTCTGCATAAATCATGTACTTTAACTTTAACTTTACCAATTAATAGTTCTTTACCTATTAATTCGTTTAATTTTATGTCTCTGGTAATAATATTTCTTCGAAAGTTTATAGGCTGAATAGATGTACCTGAAATTTTATTGTAATAATCTATGTTTTCAATTTCAATAAGAGTAATTTGGTTCATTTTATTATTATTTTTTTTAATATGTCGATCGCCAAGTAACCCCTCTCCCTTAATAGCCTCGACTTCAACAACAGATTGAATTTTTTCCTTAAAATTTTTTGAAATACCAATTTTAATTACTTTTCCTATCATTTTAAATAAATTACCAGAAAAGATTTAAATTGTAACATTATTTATACTGAGAACTTAAAAAAATATTAAATAACGTTATTTATATTTAAAACTTGAAAACAATATTAAATTAGTTATCATTTATTTATGGCAAGAGTAAAAAAATCAAAAAAAAGTAGCTCATTAAGGGGTGGTACTGGCAGTAATAAAAAGTTGCCATTAAATCAATCAATTCCGTTAGGAATTCAACATGTACTAGCAATGTTTGCTGGCAATATTACTGTGCCTATAATTATAGCAGGTATTTTTGGACAAACACCCGAAGAAAAAATTTTTTTAATACAGATGGCTTTGTTTGTTGCTGGAGTAGCGACAATTATACAAACAGTGGGATATAAAAATATTGGTTCAAGACTTCCAATAATTCAAGGAACAAGTTTTGCTTTTATTCCTGTTATGGCGCCATTTGCAAAAGCTGGATTGGGCGCAGTTTTTACTGCTGCATTTATAGGGGGTATTTTTCAAATGTGGATTGGAAAAATGTTAAAACCTATTAGGCATATGTTTCCACCATTGGTAACAGGAATTGTAGTTTTAATGATTGGAGTTAGCCTTCTTAAGGTTGGCTTTATGTATGCTGGAGGTGGAGGATGGTTGATGAGCAATAAACCTGAAGTTTTTGGTAATGCCAATCATCTATTTATATCTTTTACAGTTTTGATAGTTGCGCTTGTAGCTCATCAAAAAGGAAAAAAAATGGTATCAGCAGCTTCTATTTTAATAGGAATGATTGCCGGTTATTTAGTAGCAATGGCTCTAGGTATGGTTAATTATGAAAAAATTGCATCTGCTAGTTGGTTTGCTCTACCAATGCCTCTTCAGTATGGTTTAGATTTTGTTCCCGGGGCTATAATATTAATGTTATTTATGTCTATAGTAACAACTATAGAAACTATCGGCGATATAAGTGCTACTACGATGGGAGGTGCCAACCGAGAGGCAACAGACAAAGAATTATCGGGTGGGATAATGGCTGATGGACTCGGTACAGCGTTCGGATCTATTTTTAATGCGATGCCAAATACTTCTTATTCACAAAATGCTGGACTAGTTGCTTTCACGGGTGTCATCAGCAGACATGTAGGGACTGTGGCTGGAATTATCCTAATATTGTTAGGATTATTTCCAAAACTTGGTGGAATTATTGCTGCAATGCCAGAGTCAGTAATCGGTGGAGCGGCTATAATTATGTTTGGTTTAATTACGGCGGCAGGAATAAAATTGATTTCTCAGTCAGAAATGACCCAAAGAAATCTATTAATATTAGCTTTATCACTTTCCTTTGGTATTGGTATGTCTTTATTACCTCAGTTTGTTTCACATATACCAGATTTTGGAATTAGTTTGAAATTACTGCTAACTACCGGTTTAATTCCAGCAGGAATCTTGGCATTTATTTTAAACGCAACACTTCCTAAAAAGAAATAAATAATTTATAAAGTTCAGTAAAATTGGGCAAGTGGCGGAATTGGTATACGCGCTAGTCTTAGGAACTAGTACCGAAAGGTTTAAGAGTTCGAGTCTCTTCTTGCCCACCATAAAATATGAAAACAACAATAAATTCCAAAAAAGGTTTAAAAATTGAACTGAAAGTCATTGTTGATAAAAAAACAATTAATGATCAAATCATAGGAAGATTTGAAGAATTAAAAAAAACAATCAATCTAAAAGGATTCAGGCCTGGCAAAGTACCTTTAGAAATTTTAAAAAAACAATTTGGAAAAGCAGTTTACGCTGAAGTTCTTGATAAAGTTTTAAATGAATCTTCCATTAAAGTATTGCAGGATAATAAAATTAAGGTGGCTGGGCAACCAAAAATAGATATAAAAAGTCACGGGGAAGACAAGGATTTAGAATATACAATCCATGCCGAACAATTACCTGAAGTAAAGATTAAAGAGATAGAAAATATTAAAATTACAAATTATGAATTTGATGTATCTCAAAATGAAATAGACAAAAAAATAAATGATATAGCAAAAAATCAAAATAATTTTAAAGATAAAAAAATTGAAGAAACGGCTAGCCTAGGAGATCTTGTTGTTTTTGATTATAAAGCAACAATTGAAAAAAAAGATTTTGAAGGTGGAGAGGGAAAAAACACTCAAATTATTATAGGAAAAGATTTGTTTATAAAAGATTTTGATAAACAGTTGCTAGGCGTAAAAAAAAATCAAAGTAAAATTGTTAACGCTATCTTACCAGACAATTATCCACATAAAGAATATTCAAATAAAAAGGCAGAATTTGTTTGTAAAATCATAAATATAAAACAGCCTGAAGAAATAAAAATTAATGATGCGTTTGCAAAAACTCTTGGAGCTAAAGACTTAAAAGATTTAAAAGCAATAGTTTCAACACAAATTCAAGATCAATATAAAAATACATTTGATTCAATAAAAAAAAATGAAATTATTGATCAACTAGATAAATTCAAGGATATTAAAATTCCTGAAAATCTAATACAGGAAGAAATAAAAATTATAACTCATGAAATGAAAAAAGATGAAATCGAAAAAAATAAAACACAGAACGAAGAAACAGCAAAAAAAAGAATTAAAATAGGTTTAATTTTAAATGAGTTTGCTGAAAAGAATGATATAAAAGTTACTGAAGATGAAATTAAAAGTGAAATTCAAAAACAAATTCAAATGATGCCTGGTCAATCTAAACAAGTAGCTGAATATTATAAAAATAATCCTTCCGCAGTAGCTAGTTTAAGAGGAGGAATTTATGAAAATAAAATTATTTCTTTAATAAGTAAAAAAGTAAAATCTGTTAAAAAGACTATTTCTATAAAAGAAGCCGAAAAAATTATTTTGAATAAAAGTAAACAAGTTGAAGAAAAAAGTTCAAAAAAACAAAAAAAACAGAAAACTTTAATTAAAAAAACATCAAAAGCAAAAAAAGTTAGCAAAAAGTAATTACTAGTTGTATAAGAGACGAATCACAATATGACAGATAAAATTCAAGAACACATGAACAATCTAATACCAATGGTTGTTGAACAATCAAGCCGAGGAGAAAGAGCCTATGATATATATTCAAGGCTTTTAAAAGAAAGAATAGTTTTTTTAGTTGGGGCTGTTAATGATAATGTAGCAACGTTGGTAACTGCGCAACTTTTATTTTTAGAGTCTGAGAATCCCAAAAAAGAAATTTATTTTTATATAAACAGCCCTGGTGGATTAGTAACAGCAGGACTTGGAGTGTATGATACTATGCAATATATAAAACCTCCAGTTTCCACTTTGTGTATTGGGCAAGCTTCTTCCATGGGTTCTTTTTTGTTAGCTGCAGGAGAAAAAGACAGGAGGTTTTCACTTCCTAATTCTAGAATTATGGTCCATCAACCTTCAGCAGGGTTTCAAGGTCAAGCAACTGATATTGAAATTCATGCAAATGAAATAATGTTATTGAAAAAAAGGCTAAATGAAATTTACTCAAAACATACCGGTAGGTCGGTAGAAGAAATCAAAAATGCTTTAGAGCGTGATAGGTTTATGACTCCTCTAGAAGCCAAAGAATTTGGTTTAATAGATAAAGTAGTAGAAAAAAGAACCTAAACCTCTACATATAGACTTGTTCACAACTCACGCTTGATTATTAGCTATTACTTATAATAAAGTCGTTACATTGATTCGGATATAAACTTATGACCAGCAAAAATAATAAAAATATTCTTTACTGTTCCTTTTGCGGAAAAAGCCAGCATGAAGTCAAAAAGTTAATTGCGGGACCCACAGTATTTATTTGTGATGAGTGTGTTGAATTATGTATGGATATTATCAAAGAAGAAAACAAAGATACATTAATCAAGCACCAAGAAGGCATTCCTTCACCAAAAGAAATTTGTAGCATATTAAACGATTACGTGATCGGTCAAAAACATGCTAAAGAAGTTTTGTCAGTAGCAGTTCACAATCACTATAAAAGATTAAACTATGAGGCAAAAAGCAATAAAGATGTAGAATTAGCTAAATCTAATGTTTTAATGGTCGGGCCCACAGGTTGTGGAAAAACATTGCTTGCTCAAACATTGGCTAGAATTTTAGATGTCCCATTTACTATGGCTGACGCAACTACTCTTACAGAGGCTGGTTATGTTGGGGAAGATGTTGAAAATATAATCTTGAAACTTTTACAGGCAGCTGACTATAATGTTGAAAAAGCACAAAATGGAATTGTTTATATTGACGAGGTTGATAAAATTAGCAGAAAATCAGAAAACCCATCAATTACAAGAGATGTATCGGGTGAAGGTGTTCAGCAAGCTTTGTTAAAAATTATGGAAGGAACAGTTGCAAGCGTTCCTCCTCAGGGTGGCAGAAAACACCCTCAACAAGAATTTTTACAAGTCGATACAACTAATATTTTATTTATTTGTGGAGGCGCTTTTGCTGGATTAGATAAGATTATATCTAAACGAAATAGAGGAACTTCAATTGGTTTTAGTGCTGAAATTAGAAGTGCAGAAGAAAAAAAAACTGGAGAAATTATAAAAGTTTTAGAACCTGAAGATTTATTAAAATATGGTCTAATACCAGAATTTATTGGCAGGATGCCAATTATCGCGACATTAGAAGATTTAGATAAAAATTCATTAGTGGAAATATTAAAGGAACCAAAAAATTCATTGATAAAACAGTATCAGCAGATCTTTAAATTTGAGGGTATAAAACTCACTTTTAAAGAAGAAGCACTATTAGAGATTGCAAAGAAAGCAATTATGAAAAAAACTGGTGCAAGAGGACTACGTTCCATACTTGAATCTTTGCTTTTAAAAACAATGTTTGAGCTACCAAGTCAAGAAAATGTAGAAGAAGTTATTGTTGATCAAGCAGTGGTGCTTGGCCAAAATGAGCCTAAAATTGTCTATTCAAAGAACAAAAATAAAACAGATAAATCTTCTTCAGCGGCATAAATTCTTATTGAAATATCTATAATTATATCCATATTTAAGTGATGGATAATAAAAATCTATATCCTCTCTTACCCCTAAGGGATGTTGTTGTATTTCCAAATATGATGGTACCGCTGTTTGTCGGGAGAGAAAAATCAATAACAGCATTAAATGAGGTGATGAAAACTAATAAAAAAATTATATTAGTAACGCAAAAAAATTCCGAAGTAGATGACCCTAAAAAAGAAGATGTTTTCAATTATGGGTGTGAATGTTCAATTCTACAACTTTTAAAGTTACCCGATGGTACTGTAAAAGTATTAGTGGAAGGTATTAAAAGGGTAAAAATTATAGATTTTAACGATGAAGGCAAGTTTATCGTTTGCAAAATAAATGATGTTGAGAATATTCAAAATGAAAAAGAAAATCTTTATCCTTTAGCAGCAACAGCTTTCAGAATGCTTGAAAAATTGAGCACAATAAATAAAAAAATTCCAAACGATACACTTAGTGCATTAAAGTTATTAAAAGACCCCTCACAAATTGCTGACAATATTGTTTCACATTTAAATATATCAATTCCTGAAAAACAACAGCTCTTTGAGGTTTTGGATATTAAGAAAAGGATTAAAAATATTATTGAAATTCTAGAACATGAAGTAAGTATAATTGGAGTTGAAAAGAGAATTAGAGGACGGGTTAAAAACCAGATGGAAAAAACTCAAAGAGAGTACTATTTAAACGAGCAATTGAAAGCAATTCAAAAAGAACTTGGTGAAATCGAAGAAGGAAAAGATGAAGCAAGTAACCTTCATAAAGCTATTTTAAAGGCAAAAATGCCTAAAGAAGTAACTAAAAAATGTTTGTCCGAACTAAAAAAATTAAAATCTATGAGTCCAATGTCAGCTGAAGCAACTGTTGTTAGAAATTATTTAGATTGGATGATTGATTTGCCGTGGTATAAAAAAAGTAAAGTTTTTAATGATTTAAATAAAGCATCAAAGATTTTAGATGAAGATCATTATGGATTGGAAAAAGTTAAAGAGAGAATAATTGAATATTTAGCTGTTCAAAAGAGAATTGATAAAATTAGAGGACCAATACTTTGCTTAGTTGGCCCACCGGGCGTTGGTAAGACTTCATTAGGGAAATCTATTGCAAAAGCTACAGGTAGACAATTTGTTCGTATGTCACTAGGTGGTATTAGAGACGAAGCAGAAATTAGAGGACATAGAAGAACTTATATTGGTTCTTTACCAGGAAAAATTGTTCAACAAATGAAAAAAGCTGGCGCAAAAAACCCATTATTTTTATTAGATGAAATTGATAAAGTTGGAGCCGATTATAGAGGAGATCCTTCATCTGCGTTACTAGAAGCACTTGATCCTGAGCAAAATTCGTCTTTCAATGACCATTATTTAGAAGTCGACTACGATTTATCAGACGTTATGTTTGTGACAACCGCAAACACTTTAAATATTTTACCAGCATTATTAGATCGATTAGAAGTTATAAGAATACCTGGTTATACAGAGGATGAAAAAATTAATATTGCAGACAAATATCTTCTTCCTAAGCAAATTAAGGATAATGGAATTAAAGAAGGTGAATGCAAAATAGCCGACAAAACAATTCAAGAAATTATAAGAAGTTATACAAAAGAGTCTGGAGTCAGAAATCTAGAAAGAGAAATTTCAAAAATTGCGAGAAAAACTGTAAAAAAAATTGTTGCAGGTGAAGGAAAAAAAGTTGATATCAATCCAGATAATCTTTCAAATTTTTTAGGAGTTAAAAAATTTAAATTCGGTGAACTTGAAAGTGAAGATAAAATAGGAGTTGTTACAGGTTTAGCCTGGACTGAATATGGAGGAGAAATATTGAAAATCGAAACAGTTCATATGCCAGGAAAAGGTAAAATGCAAATTACAGGCAAACTAGGAGATGTTATGCAAGAATCTGTAAAAGCTGCAAAATCTTATGTTAGGTCAAAAAGCCTAGATTATGGAGTTATTCCTCCTTTTTTTGAGAAAAAAGATTTTCATATTCATGTTCCCGAAGGAGCAACCCCTAAAGATGGCCCATCCGCTGGTATTGCGATGGTTACCTCTATTGTTTCTGCTATTACTGGAATTCCAGTTAGAAAAGAAATAGCAATGACAGGCGAAGTTACATTAACAGGACAAGTGTTGGCAATTGGTGGGTTAAAAGAAAAATTATTAGCTGCTCATAGAGCTGGTATAAAAAAGGTTTTTATTCCTAAAGACAATGAAAAAGATTTAGTTGATATTCCAAAAAAAGTTGTGGAAGATATAAAAATAGTACCTGTCAATTCAGTTGATAGTGTTTTAAGACATGCTCTAACCAAAGAACTTAAAGCTGTTGAATGGGTAGAGGTAGAAACTATTTCGAAATCTGAAAAAGCACCAGCTCAAACACATTAGATTTTATAAATATAGTTTAAATTATTTTATTATTAAATCTAAAAAACCCAATTCATGAAGTTTGTTTCCAAAAAAAATCGCTCCATCTTTCGACCAATGATCGTGATCTGAATAAAGCAATTTATTATTATTTATTACGTTACAAGTATTTAATTTACAAACCACTGGGAATCTATCAAAATAAATAATATTAGAATCTTGGGCAATTTTTTCAATTTTAATATTTAATTTGTCAATTTTTTTGTTTCTTTTTAAATATGCAATTTTATTTAAATTTTTATCATATTTAAAATATAGAGTTGGTATATCAATAAATTCTGGAGTTCTCCCCATCATAATAATTTTGGCTGATGATTTTTTTCTTAAAAAATAAAATATTTTTTTAAAATCTAATTTATCTTTCCATCTTGAGGATAAAATTATGACATCAGCAGACGATAACAGTGTATTAAATATAATATTTTTTTCTTCATCATCACACAATTTCTTTGTTTTAAAATCTTTAAAAATATTTTGATTAATATACGTTACAATTTCGCTTCTAAAATTTTCTTTTTCAAAGCAATAAGCCCAAACAGCCCCATGTATCTTTATGTCAAGAATAGATGAAAATTTATCATGATTAAGCAATGACATATATATGTTTCCAGCATGACTATCACCTATAATTAATGTTTTAATTAATAATTCATTTTTTTTAAAATAAGGATTTTTAGTGTTAAATTTATTTACATCTTCTAACAACTTAGTATTTTTTTCTTCGTCAATTTTTAGTCTATTTAAAGTTTGTATTTTTTTTAAATCCATTCTATTTTCAAATCCTTTATGGAAAATTAACAATTGTGAAGTAAGTATTATTAGAAAAAAAGAAAATAAAAAATAAATTCCTAATTTTTTGTTTGAAAGTAAAAATCTCTTTTTGCTCCTTCTTCTAAATGGTAATTCAATAAATCTATAAGAAAATATAGATAGCATTACACTAACTAGTATAAGCCCAATTTTATCAAAAATTGAAAGAGGTTCTATAACAATATACTTATAAAAAATTAGTAGTGGCCAATGCACTAAATATAAAGAATAACTTATTTTGCCAACATAAATTAAATAATTGTTTAGAAATAAATTTTTAAAATATTTTAAATTTCTGCTTGATAATAGTATTAGTGAACAAAGTAAGCATGGTATCAAGGCATTGGCACTTGGAAATATGTCATTTTCGTTAAAAATTAAAGAAGCTATTACAAGCAAAGAAGCTGAAACAAGAAACAAAGCATCATTAAACTTTAATTTCAAATTTTGACTGATCAAATATGTAAAAGATCCAATCGCAAATTCATACAATCTAAAACCAGTAAAATAAAAAAAACCTGTAGCTCTTTCCGAATAAATAATTGAAAATGTTAAACAGAATAAAACAATTAAAAAAATAATTAATTTAAACTTTTTTCTAAAAAAATT
>QCRZ01000002.1 GCA_003209225.1 Pelagibacteraceae bacterium AG-464-B04 | reverse complement strand
AAGACTTATAATAATTTCATTGATTTTTCAAAAGTTGAAGGAGCTTAATTGGAAAAATTTATATTTAATTTTAATAGCAAAAAGTCAAAGAAAAATTTTAATTCAAACAAAATTTTAGGTGGCAAAGGTTCTAATCTTGCTGAAATGGGAAAGTTGGGACTTTCTGTTCCTCCTGGTTTTACTATTTCTACAAAAGTATGTGATTTATTTTATAAAAGTAAAAAAAAATTACCTACTTTTATAATTAAATTAGTAAAAAAAGAATTAGAAATAATTGAAAAAACCTCAAAAAAAAAATTTGGCGACCTTACAAATCCTTTGTTAGTGTCCGTTCGATCAGGAGCAAGAGTTTCAATGCCTGGAATGATGGATACTATTTTAAATTTAGGGCTTAATGATAAAACTGTTCGAGCTTTATCAAAAAAAACATCGAATCCAAGATTTGCACTAGATAGTTATAGACGGTTTATTCAAATGTATAGTTCGGTAGTTTTAAACATTGAAAGTTATCATTTTGAAGATTTAATTGAAAATTACAAGCTTACAAAAGGCGTTATGATGGATACAGAGTTAGACCAAAGTGATTGGCAAGGATTAATTAAAAATTTTAAAGATTTAGTTAAAAAAGAAACTAAAAAAGAATTTCCCCAAAATGTCTTTGATCAGCTTTATGGTGCAATCAGCGCTGTTTTTCTTTCTTGGGAAAGCAAAAGAGCTAAAACTTATAGAAAGTTAAATAGCATACCAGGTGATTGGGGTACAGCAGTCAATGTGCAGTCAATGGTTTTTGGAAATATGGGAAAAAATTCTGCTACAGGAGTTGCGTTTACAAGAAACCCTTCTACAGGAGAAAAGTTTTTGTTCGGTGAATATTTAATTAATGCCCAAGGAGAGGATGTTGTTGCGGGCACTAGAACACCTCAATATATAACAAAAAAAGCAAGAATTAATGCAAAAGCCAAAGAATCTTCAATGGAAGAATCTATGCCAAAAGTTTATTTACAACTTAAAAAAATTCTTTCTCGACTAGAAAAACATTACAAAGATATGCAAGATGTAGAATTCACAGTTGAAAATAATAAACTTTGGATGCTTCAAACAAGATCAGGAAAACGAACAGCAAAATCAGCAATTAAAATTGCTGTTGACATGGTTAAAGAAAAGTTAATTTCAAAAAAAGAAGCTGTTATACGAATTGATCCTAATACTCTCGATACATTATTACATCCAACTCTTGATGAAAAAGTAGAAAAGAAAATTATTGCTACAGGGCTGCCAGCGTCACCCGGTGCCGCTAGTGGAAAAGTAGTTTTCTCAGCTGATGAAGCACAAAGACTTAATGAAATGATGCAAGATAATATATTAGTTAGAATAGAAACTTCACCAGAAGATATTCATGGCATGCATGCAGCTAAAGGTATTTTAACCTCAAGAGGAGGAATGACTAGTCATGCGGCGGTAGTAGCAAGAGGAATGGGTAGGCCTTGCGTTTCAGGTACAACAGAAATTAACATTGATTATGTTAATAAAAATTTTAAGGTAGGAAATATTACAGTTAAAGAAGGAGACATAATTACAATAGATGGCTCAAAAGGTGAAATAATATTTGGAGAAGTTCCTACAGTTCAGCCAGAAATATCTGGAGATTTTTCTAAATTGATGAGTTGGGCTGATACTTTTAGAAAACTTAAAGTTAGATCAAATTCAGAAACCCCAGAAGATACTAAAATTGCAAGAGAATTTGGAGCAGAAGGAATTGGTTTGTGCAGAACAGAACACATGTTTTTTGATGAAGAAAGAATTGTACTAGTAAGACAAATGATACTTTCAAAAACATACGAAGATCGTAAACAAGTTTTAAAAAAAATTCTTCCTTACCAGAAAAATGATTTTGTAGAAATCTTTAAAATAATGAATGGTTTACCTGTAACCGTTAGGCTTTTAGACCCACCTTTGCATGAATTTTTACCAAAAACAGATAAAGACATAGATGACGTTGCTAAAGAATTAAAAATTACACATAAAGATATAAAAATGAGAATTAATGAGCTTCATGAACAAAATCCCATGTTGGGACATAGGGGCTGTAGACTTGGCATTTCTTTTCCAGAAATTTACCATATGCAGTGTAAAGCTATTTTTGAAGCTTTAGCGGAGTGTAAAAAGCAAAAAGTAAAATTAGTCATACCCGAAATAATGATTCCCTTAGTTTCAACTGCAGCAGAAATTAAAATACTTAGAAAACTTGTAGAAAAAACAGCCCAAGAGGTTCAAAAAAAACACTCAATAAAAATAAAATATTATGTTGGGACCATGATTGAGCTTCCAAGGGCTGCATTAAGAGCTAATGATATTGCAAAATTTGCAGATTTTTTTAGTTTTGGAACCAATGATTTAACACAAACAACATTTGGCATAAGTCGCGATGATGCTGGAAAATTTTTAAATGATTATGTAGAAAATAAAATTTTTAACAAAGATCCATTTATTAGTATTGATGAAAGAGGAGTTGGTGAATTAATTAAAATCGCTGTAGAAAGAGGAAAAGTGCAAAAAAAATCATTAAAACTTGGAATTTGTGGAGAGCACGGAGGAGACCCATCAAGTATAGAATTTTGTGCTAAAGCAGGGTTAAATTATGTATCTTGCTCACCTTATAGAGTACCTGTAGCTAGACTTGCTGCGGCACAAGCAAACTTACCTAAAAAATAACTTTTCAATTTTGCAATTTAAAATCCACCGTTGGTGCACTGTGCGTAATTTCACCGACTGATATCCTATCAATCCCAGTCGATGCTATTTTTTGTACATTTTTTAGAGTGATTCCACCAGAAGATTCTGTTTCATAAAGATTTTCTGATATTTTAATCCCCCTTCTAAGATTTTTAAGACTCATGTTATCAAATAATATTCTATTAAATTTTAAACCTATAATTTTTTTTAGTTGGTTAAGATTATCAACTTCCACAGTAATTTTTTTTCCTTTTTTATATTTAATTGCTTTTTTAACTAATTTACGAATATTTTTCTCAACAGCTATATGATTATCTTTTATTAATATTTCATCACTAAGATTAAATCTATGATTAAGACCCCCTCCCAATCTAACTCCGTATTTTTGTATTGCCCTTAAATTTGGCAAAGTTTTTCTAGTACAACAAATCTTACAACTTTTTCCTTTTACTTTATTCACAAATTTATTTGTTATTGTAGCTACCCCTGATATTAAACTTAAAAAATTAAGCGCGACCCTTTCACTTTTGAGAACAGATTTTGCTTTACCTTTAACAGTTGCAATAATTTTTCCTTTTTTAACTTTCGTTCCATCTTTAACTTTAATTTTAAAATTTGTTTTATTATCAACAATTTTGAAAGTTGTTTTAACAAAATCAAGTCCTCCCACCACTGCTTTTTGATTAGATATAATTTTGGCTTTAATTATAGATTTATTATTAATTAAATTTGATGTAATGTCTCCATTTGGAAACAAATCTTCTTTTAATGCTTTACGTACAGTTTCTTTAATATATTTTTGATTTAATCTTAAAGTTTTATTCACTTGAATTTAAATTAACGCCCAATTTTGATCATTCTTTCAACAGAATTTCTAGCTTTAAGCATCTGGTTATTTGGAATAATAATTTCATTACTTTCTTTTTCAAGACATTCTAAGATTTTAGGTAATGTAATTTTTTTCATGTGAGGGCATAGATTGCAAGGTTTGATAAATTGTACATTTGGATTTTCTACTTCAACATTGTCACTCATTGAGCACTCAGTAACCATCATAACTTTTTTTGGTTGATTTTTATTTACATAATTTATCATGCCGGTTGTTGATCCAGTAAAATCAGAAGCTTTAATAACATCCGGAGGACATTCAGGATGTGCGATTATTTTTATTCCAGGATTATTTTTTTTTACTTCATTTATTTCATTAGCTGTAAATTTTTCATGAACTATACAAGTACCTTTCCATGAAATTATTTCAACTTTAGTTTGAGAAGCAACATATTTTGCTAAATATTCGTCTGGTAAAAAAATTACTTTTTTAACTCCAAGTGACTCTACGACTTTTACTGCATTTGCAGATGTACAGCAAACATCTGTTTCTGCTTTTACATCCGCAGAAGTATTTACATATGATACCACAGGAACGCCTGGGTATTTTTCTTTAAGAAGTCTTACTTCTTTTCCAGTAATTGAGGATGACAAAGAACATCCGGCCATCATATCTGGTAATAGTATTTTTTTTTGTGGACTCATTAATTTTGCAGTTTCAGCCATAAAGTGAACTCCACACATTACGATTATGTCCGCTTTTGTTTTTGATGCCTCTACTGCTAGGGCTAGTGAATCAGCTGCTAAATCAGCTATTCCATGATAGATCTCAGGTGTTTGGTAGTTGTGAGCTAAAATAATCGCATTTTTTTCTTTTTTTAGCTTATTAATTTTGTGTATGAAAGGCGCATGAAAGTTCCATTCAATTTCTGGAATTACTCTTGAAATTTTTTCAAAAATCTCGTTTGTATTTTTTTTTATTTCGTTTGCTATGTCCATTGTTAAAATCTATCAACTTGAAGATAAAATGTCATTCATTTATTCTGACGCATAATGCGGCTATGCTGAAATTGGTAGACAGGCTTGGTTGAGGGCCAAGTGGGAATTTCCTATGAGAGTTCGAGTCTCTCTAGCCGCACCAAATTATATTTTAAAAGGCTCTATTTTTACCTCTCCGGCCGTGTTTTTTAAATTTAAATGAATACTTAGATTTTTTCCTATTTTTGTTATTAAAACGATTAGATTTAAATTTAAATTTTTTTCTCTCTGTAGTTTGCTCACTGATATAGCGTTCAAAATAATTTTCTTTAAAAGACTTATTTTCACTTTTACCACGTTGATTAAATCTTGAAAATCTTTTTTTTCTTCTATTATTAGATTTTTTAAAAGTATTAAATTCTTTTTTTATATTGGGATTAATAAGTTTCTGGATTTCATACCACATTTGCTTATCATTAGGTGTAATAAAAGTAAGTGCAGAACCCTCCGCGCCTGCCCTCGCTGTTCTTCCAATCCTGTGAATAAAATCTTCTGGTACTTGTGGAAGATGATAATTTATAACATGTTGAATGGAAGGTACATCCAAACCTCTTGCGGCCAGTTCGGTGCTAACAAGAATACGAATTTTTTCTGATCTAAATGAGATTAATGTTCTTTGTCTTTTAGATTGACGTAAATTTCCGTGCATACAATCGCAAGAATGTCCATCATCACGTAATCTATCTACCATTTTATCGGCATTTCGTTTTGTCTTAACGAAAAGTAAAATCGAACCTTTTCTAATATGTAATTGATCAAGTAATTGATTATATTTATTACTTTCATTTACCTGAATAACTTCTTGTTTAATTTTTGAAATTGGAGTGGTGGTTGATCCAACTCTTATTCTAATTGGTTCATTTAAATATTTTTCAGCAATATTAACAATGTTTGGTGGCAAAGTAGCTGAAAACAATAAAGTCTGATGTCTCCTAGGAACATATTTTAATATTTTTTCTATTTGTGGTGTAAAGCCCATATCTAGCATTCTGTCAGTTTCATCAAGAACTAAAAAGTAAGTTTGATGTAATCTTAAACTTTTTTTTTTTAAATGATCATTAAGTCTTCCTGGAGTACCTATTATTAACCTTGGGTGTTTGCGTAATTGTTTTAATTGTTTTTGAATTGACTCTCCACCAATTAAAACAGCACTTTTAATATTCATTTTATTTTCGATTAATCCACTAAGTACATCACCAATCTGAACAGCTAATTCTCGAGTAGGACAAATAATAAGTGCATTGCTATTTTTATCGTTTAATAATTTATTTATACAAGTAATTCCATAACAGAGTGTTTTTCCTGTACCTGTTTGTGCAGTTCCTAAAATATCTTTTCCAAGAAGGGCAGGAGGAATAGCCTGCGCCTGAATTGGGGTTGGGATCTTAAAATGCATTCTCGTTATCGACTGCATTAAAGATTCATTTAGATTTAATTCTGAAAAATTTTCCATATTTTTAGAGAGTAATTTAGAAGTTTTAGTATTTTGTAATTTTTAATTTTAAAAGTTAAAGAGCATCTAATGACTCTGGCGCAATCTATACTTTTTATAACTTAGCGCAAGTTTATATAGATAAAAAACTATCAAAAATTAAATTCAGAGTATAAAGATAAATAATATGAGCCATTTCATGCTAGGTTTTATTACAGGATTAAGTTTAATTTTAGCTATAGGAGCTCAAAATATTTTTGTTATAGAGCAAGGTTTAAAAAAAAATTTTGTCTTACTTGTTTGCACAATTTGTACTTTATCTGATTTTTTATTAATTTTTTTAGGAATTTTTTTATTTCATTATTTTCAATATTTTTTTACATCATTAATTGAGCTTATATTAAACTTTTTGCTTTTAATTTTTTTGGTATATTTTATCTGGGGTAAAATCAGAATTAAAACACACTTATTAGATTTAAGGACTGAAAAAAATGAATATTCCTTAGCAAAAACTCTATTCAAAACATTGAGTTTTACATATCTTAATCCACAAGTTTATTCTGATACTGTTTTTTTCTTAGGTAATTTTTCTAAAGATTTTTTACTTCAACAAAAATTTTTTTTTGGCATTGGAGCCTCCACATCGTCCCTAGTCTTTTTTTTTATGTTGGGATATATGTCAAAATATTTATCTAATTATTTTAAAACAGAGAAAGTTTGGAATGTAATAAATATATTAATTATAATGTTTATGTCTTTTTTAACTTTTTACGTTTTGGTTAATATAATCTATTCATTGCGCTAGCTGTGCTTACAATTTTCTTAAATAATGATAAAAGGCAGCTATATGTGAAGCATTATTAAACTTATTTTTTTTTATTAGTTCTTGAATTTTTTTTTTAGTACAAAAAATAATATTAATGCCTTTTTCAGGATCGTTAATTTTTTTTAGTTTTTTTGTATAAAAACAAATAGCCTTAGAGTTTAATCTCCCAGGTTCTTCATAAAAAGAAAGTAACCATTTTGGACTATCTAAGCATTTGTAGCCAGTTTCTTCTAACAATTCTCTAGCAGCACTTTTAGATGGATTCTCGCCTTTATCAATCCATCCACATGGAAATTCATAATTAATTTTATTTATTGGCTCTCGTTTTTGAGAAACCAAAAGAAATTTTTTATTAAATATTGGTATAATTAGAGATACATTTGGAACATTTAAAAAATGATAAAATTGTTTTTTTTTATATTTTTTGTTTATAAGAAAAACTCTTTCAAACAACTTTATTTTTTTTTTCATATTTAGTAAAAATTATTTTTACGATTTTATCCATTCAGGCTTAGTAATCTCAATTTTTGCCGATCCACATATTAAATTTTTTCTAATAAAATCGTTTAGATTTGGATTAATCACTTTGATTATAGCAAACGGGAAAGGTTGATGTATCAATATTCTACCTATTTCGTTATTATTAAATTTGATTAATTCACCCTCAACAATATTTCCTTCTTTAATTTTTAAAGGCAATAATCTTCTGTGAAGTTTATTTCTAAGTTTAATTCTTGATGTGTTTTCTTGACCAACAAAACAACCTTTTTTAAAATCAATTGCATTTAGTTCTTCAAAATTACATTCAATTCCAAAAATTTTATCTTTTAATTTAGAACAATTAATCTGCGCAATTCCTAAATCAAAACTTTTCTTATAATAAATATTTTGATCTATTATTTTTAAATTTAAATTTTTAAGAGATAAATAAATTTTTTCCATGCTTGATATTAATCTTGCTCCAAGATTTACATTTCTTGGATCTAATATCATGGGATCTTCACTATATTTGAAGGTAAATCCTGGTGTTTGATTATTTTCTAGGCTTAGAAATTTTTCATAAGAAACAGAAGCCACAACAAATTCATTGCTGAAATTTAAAAGCTCAACTTTTGATCTTAATTTGTATAAATTTAGAATTTTCATTAAATTTTCTAGCTCTGTTTTTTCACAATCAATTAAATATCCCTCTTTATGCTTTAAGATAATAAAATCAAATAGGTATTTTCCTTGAGGCGTTAGAAGAGAACTATAAATAGATTGTTTATCGGAGACTTTATCCAGGTTATTTGTAATAATATTTTGTAAAAATTCTCTCGTATCCGCACCTTTAATGTAAATAACTCCTCTATCTCCTAAAATACAAGTTTCTGTAATTTTCATAATTGCTTCTTGCTATTTTATAATATAATTACTATTTACCAAATGTCACAAACAATTGATTTATTAATTAAAAATGGATCATGTTTTATTGATAATAACATTCAAAAAGTTGATTTAGCAATTAACAATTCAAAAATTCAGGAAATTGGTAAATTAAAAAATTTAAAAGTAAAAAATGAAATAAACGCAGAAGATTTATTGGTTTTGCCTGGTATTATTGATACTCAAGTTCATTTTAGAGAACCAGGTTCTACAGATGTAGAGGACTTAGAATCTGGGAGCAAAGCTGCAGTTTTAGGCGGTGTAACCTCAGTCTTTGAAATGCCTAATACTAATCCACCAACATCTAACCAGTCTGAATTTAATAAAAAACTAAGTTTAGCTAAAAGTAGAATGTTCTCAAATTACGCTTTTTACTTTGGGGCAACACCTCAAAATATGGAAGATTTAAAAAGCGTAGATAAGCTTGAAGGTTGTTGTGGTGTAAAATTATTTGCAGGATCTTCTACGGGAAATCTCTTAGTTAAAGATGAAAAAGATATTGAAAAAGTTATCTCAAATAGTTCCAAAATCGTTTCTATTCATTCAGAAGACGAAGACATTCTTAATCTTAGAAAAAAATTTATAAAAAAAGGAGATGTTAGCTCTCATCCTGTTTGGAGAAACGAAGAATGTGCAATGTCATCCACCAGAAGAGTAGTTAAAATTGCCGAGCGCTATAAGAAAAAAATACATATTTTACACGTAACAACAAAAGAAGAAGTTGAATTTTTATCTAGATATAAAGGAAATGTTACTTTTGAAATCACTCCTCAGCATTTAACTATAAGTGCTCCACATTGTTACAAGTTGTTAGGGTCACTTGCACAAATGAACCCACCAATTAGAGAAAAGAAACACCAAGATATGCTTTGGAAAGCAGTAAAAGATGGATTGGTCGATACGATCGGATCGGACCACGCCCCTCATAGTTTAGAAAATAAAAAGAAAGAATATCCTCAAACCCCATCAGGAATGCCAGGTGTCCAAACGCTTGTTCCGCTTATGCTTAATCATGTAAATAATAATAAATTAACTTTAAACCAATTCATAAAATTGGTTTGTGAAAATCCATGCAGAATTTTTGGAATAAAAAACAAAGGTTACATTAAACAAGGATATGATGCTGATTTAACCATTGTAGATATGAATATGAAAAAAGTTATTAAAAACGATTGGATTGCAAGTAAATGTGGCTGGACTCCATTTGATGGTTATGAAGTAAAAGGTTTTCCTTTAGGAACGATTGTGAATGGAAAAGCAATTGTTTGGGATGGTAAGCTTATCGAAAAAGCGAATGGTAAACCGTTAAAATTTTAATTAAGTAAGTTTTTTTTAAAAAATTTTAAAAATGGTCCTTTGAATGTGCCTCCCTTATTCCCTCCTATATGAGCACCTCTTGTAATACATGGATCATTCCACCACTCCTTAGCCCACTTATAGTTTGGATCGCTAGTACCGTAAGTTCCATCATCTTCCATTAAAGAGTCAGGACAATTATGAAAGATCATCGAATCCCCCTCGTATTCAGCTTCATAATTTGCAGTGAACCCGTGCCCCCATCCTTTTTTTACCGTAATTTCTATATCTCCTCCATTTGCTTTGATTCTTTCTCCTTGTTCAACGCAGTCTTCTGCTAGGGTGTAATCATCAGCTCCACCAAGAACCATCCAAGTTTTTGTTTCTTTTATTGGTTGAGGGTTTCTAAACATATTTGTAGTACAATCTGGAGATCTAGGTTGTGCAGCAGCAAAATATAAATCTTTACTAACCAATATATCTCTTAATCTTTTCTCAGCAACCATTAAGGAAATCATTCCTCCTCTTGACCAACCAGTAATTCCAATTTTTTTAATATTTACTTTTGGTTGTTTTGATAAATATTCAAGTGCTTTGAATGCATCAATGTATGTTGACCAATGAGTTACTTTTTGTTGATTTGCATAAGTAGTATATGTGCCTCTAGGTGCAAAATTATCTAAAAACATTACAGCAATTCCTTTCTTTTGTAATAATTTTGCGACCTGTCTGTTAAATTTAAACCATTCATCTGTAAACAAAAGTGGTCCACCACTTGCATGAGCAAATACTAAAACTGGGAATGGCCCATCACCTTTTTTTGGATAAGATATAAATGTGTCTATTTCAATGGGTGATTTTTTATAAGTTCCATCTTTTATTTCTATAAAATTTTTAGCAGTATATGATTGGATTTTAATCATCTCACCGTTTTTAAAGTACTTCAATAATTTATCTAATGGTGATTTTAGTGGTGCAGCAAATGCAGGATTTGCAATTAATAAACAAATTAGAATTAGGAATATTTTTTTCATGTTCCCTTTATTTTAAAATTTGATGTTTCTTTAGATCTTCCTTAATTTCTGATAAAATTGCAGGATCGTCAATAGTTGCAGGCATTTTATAAGGTTCATTATCAGCGATTTTTCTAACCGTTCCTCTTAATATTTTGCCCGATCTTGTCTTGGGAAGTCTCTTTACAACTATTGCTATTTTAAATGCTGCTACAGGGCCTACTTTTTCTCTTACCATCTTGATGCATTCTTTTGAAATTTCTTCATTACCAGTTTTGACTCCAGCTTTTAAAGTTAAGAGACCTATAGGAACTTGCCCCTTCAAAGAGTCAGCAATACCAATGACTGCACATTCGGCAACTGCCTTATGTTCAGAAAGAACTTCTTCTATTGCGCCTGTTGATAACCTATGTCCTGCAGTGTTAATTATGTCATCAGTTCTAGACATGATCCAAAGATAACCATCATCATCTATATGTCCCGCATCATATGTTTGATAGTACCCGGGATAATTGCTCATATAATTTTCCTTATATCTTTCATCAGCGTTCCATAAAGTTGGAAATGTACCTGGAGGCAAAGGAAGTTTAACAACTATGTCTCCCATCTCATTGGGTTTAGCTTCTGTTTTATCACTTTTCATTACTTTTACGTTATATCCAGGTACAGCTTTACATGCGGAGCCATATTTGGTTTTTTGTTGTTCTATGCCCATACAATTTGCGCTGATAGCCCAACTAGTTTCTGTTTGCCACCAATGGTCAATTACAGGAACTTTAAGAAGAGATTCTGCCCATTTAAGAGTATCTGGATCAGCTCTTTCTCCAGCTAAAAATAAAGATTTGAAAGAATCTAAATTGTATTTTGAAAAAAATTTTCCTTCAGGATCTTCTTTTTTTATTGCCCTAAAAGCTGTAGGTGCTGTGAAAAGAGATTTAACTTTATGTTCTGAAATAATTCTCCAAAAAACCCCAGCATCTGGAGTTCCTACAGGTTTTCCTTCAAATAATACTGTTGTGCATCCATGAAATAATGGTGCGTAAACTATGTAAGAATGACCGACAATCCAACCAATATCACTTGCAGACCACCAAACATCATTTTCATCGACATTGTATATATTTTTCATTGTCCATTTTAGAGCAACGATATGTCCACCTATATCTCTTACAATTCCTTTGGGAGTTCCTGTTGTTCCTGAAGTGTATAAAATATATGCATAGTCAGAAGCTTTCATCTCTACACAATCAACTGGAGAGGCATTTGTATTTGCATCTTCCCAGCTTATTTCATTTGGAGATTTTAATTTTACTTCATGTTTTTTCCTTTGAAAAAAAATTATTTTTTTGGGTTTGTGTTTTGAAATATTCATGGCTTTATCTAATAGAGGTTTATATTCAACTGTTCTACCAGGTTCAAAACCACAAGATGCACTAACAATAATTTTTGCTTTTGAGTCATCAATTCTACTTGCCAGTTCGTTTGCAGCAAAACCACCAAAAACAACAGAATGAATTGCTCCAATCCTTCCACAGGCCAACATAGCAATAACTGCTTCCGGTATCATTGGCATATATATAATTACACGATCACCTTTATTGACACCTTGATTCTTTAGTGCGCCAGCGAAAATTGCTACCAAATTTTTTAAATCTAAATATGTAAATTTTTTTTTCTCCCCTGTTATGGGGCTATCATAAATTAACGCTATTTTATTACCTAGTCCATTTTTAATATGAACATCCAAAGCATTATAACATGTGTTTGTAATGCCATCTTCAAACCATCTATAAAATGGTGGGTTTAACTTATTAAGAATTTTTGAAGGTTCTTTATACCAGTAAATATTTTTAGATACTTTTTTCCAAAAAAGTTCAGGATTTTCAATTGATTCATTATATATATCAAAATATTTTTGATTCATTTAATAAACTCCAATTTATCAATAAAAAATTAACATATAATTATATCTTTGATCATTTAATAAAAAACCTTTAAATTCAACATTAATTAATTAAAAAAAAACTTCAACAAATTGAGAATTTGTGATTAATGTGCTTGGGATATGAGTAATTTAAAAAGAATTTTATTAATTTTACCAATATTGATTGGTACATCAAGTAATGCTTTCGCAGAGACAATGCTCAGACCAGATGATTTTGTAGGTTTTTCTTTTTGGTTTATATCAATGGGCAGTCTAGCAGCTACTGCTTTCTTTTTTTTAGAACGTGGCGCAGTTGTTCAGGGATGGAGAACATCAATTACAGTTGCTGGTATTATTACAGGTATAACATTCGTACATTCTTTGTATTTAAGAAATTTATGGCTTTCGACAGGTGATATTCCAACAGTTTATAAATATATAGAATGGTTAATAACTATGCCGTTGTTAGCTATACAATTTTATTTAATTTTAACTGCAATTAAAAAAGTTCCTACAACAATCTTTTGGAAGCTTTTGATAGGTGCTTTGATTATGGTTATGGGGGGGTATGCTGGTGAAACAGGATATATTTTGCCATTCATAGGATTCGTCATTTGGATGAGTGGATGGATTTTTATTCTCTATGAAATATTTTCAGGCGAGGCTGGAAAAATTGTTTATAAATCAAATAACGAAGACTTGATTGCAACATTCTCAATACTAAGGATGATCGTAACAATTGGTTGGGCAGTATATCCTTTGGGTTATGTTTTTGGATACTTAACAGGAGGGTTAGACTCAAGTTCTTTAAGTATAATTTATAATTTTGCAGATTTCGTTAATAAAATTGCTTTTGGTATAACCATTTGGGTTCTAGCAAAATGAAACAAAAAAAAAGTATAATCTTTTAATTTGCTCAATTTTTTTTAATCTATAAACAAATTTTCATGGCAAAAATTACCTATATAGAGTTTTTAAATAAAAAAAAACACGTTATCGAAGTTCCAAATGGTATGACAATTATGGATGGTGCAGTGCAAAACGCTATTCCAGGAGTTGATGCTGAATGTGGTGGAGCCTGTGCATGTGCGACATGTCATGTTTATATTGATGAAAATTTTTTTAACAAAATTTCAAAAATAGAGTCCGCAGAACAAGATATGCTTGATATGGCTTATGAACCAAACAAGCTTAGTAGGCTATCATGCCAAATTGTGGTTAATGACGATTTAGATGGTATGGTCGTAAATTTGCCACTAAAACAAGCATAATTAAAATATGATTAAAACAGATGCAGTGGTAGTTGGTGCCGGGCCAGTTGGTTTGTTTGTTGTACACCAGCTGGGCATAATTGGCCTCAAAGCAGAAATAATTGACAATTTGGATAAAATTGGTGGACAGTGTATAGAGCTTTATCCTGACAAACCAATTTATGATATTCCCGCTATACCTGAGTGCACTGGAGAAGGTTTAACAAAAAATTTATTAGAACAAATTAAACCTTTTAAACCAAACTTTCATTTAAATGAAAGAGTTGAGGCAGTTTCACAAAATAAAAATGAATGGAAAGTCGAGACAAGCAAGAAGAAAATTTTTATAACCCCAAATATTATAATTGCAGGTGGCGTTGGATCTTTTGAACCAAGAAAATTTTTTGTCAAAAATGTAGAAAAATTTGAAAATAATGGTGTTTTTTATTCAGTCAAAAATAAAAATGATTTTAAAAATAAAAAAGTCTGTATATTTGGAGGAGGAGACTCAGCTTTAGATTGGGCTATTGAATTATCAAAAATTTCTGACGTAATATTAGTACATAGGAGAAACGAATTTAGAGGGGCCGAACATAGTGCGGAAATTGTGAAAAAACTTGAAAAAGAAGGCAAATTAAAAATAAAAACTCCTTTCCAAATAAATTCAATCGAAGGTGAAAAAAAAGTAAACGCAATAACTATAAAAAACGAAGATGGAAAAATTGAAAAAATTAAAACTGACTGTGTGCTTGGTTTTTTTGGATTAATAATGAAACTTGGTCCAATTGCTGAATGGGGTTTGAATTTAGAAAAAAAAACAATACCGGTAAATACAGAAAATTTTCAGACAAATAAAGAGGGAATTTTTGCAATAGGCGATATATGTACATATCCAGGTAAACTTAAATTAATTTTATCTGGCTTTCATGAGGGTGCACTTGCAGCAAGAGCCTGTTTTAAAATAGCGAAACCAAATGTGGCATACAGATTTGAATATACAACAACTTCAAAAAGTATACAGGAAAGATTGGGAGTCAAAAAAGGTGATTGAGTTATTTTATGCCAACACTCCTAACGGAAGAAAAATATCTATTATGCTGGAAGAAATAAAATTTGATTATAAAATAACTGAAATAAATCTTTCAAAGGGTGATCAATATAATTCAGATTTTAGAAAAATAAGCCCTTTAAGCAAAATACCCGCAATAATAGACCACAAAAATAAAATTAGTTTAAGTCAATCGGGCGCTATTTTAATTTATTTAGCTGAATTAAGTGGAAAATTTTATGAAGTCAAAAATAAAAATCTAATTAATCAATGGTTAATGGCCCAAATGGGTGATATTGGACCCATGCTTGGACAACATCATCAGTTTCATCATTACAATCCTGGAAAAAGTAAATTTGGTGAAGAAAGATATTTTAATATAGCAAAAAGAATTTATAAAGATTTAGATCAACATTTATCAACATCAAATTTTTTAGCAGGAGATGATTATTCAATAGCTGATATAGCAACCTTTCCTTGGATCGCCAGACACGAATGGCATGATGTAGGATTAAAAAAATTTCAACATCTGAGTAGATGGTATCAACTTGTTTCTGAAAGACCAGGTGTAATAAAGGGATACGATTGTCTAAATTCTGGTGAAAAAGTTCCTATAGTAAAATTATAATTCTGCGTGAATTTTTTCTTCTCTTTCGTGTTTTTCTTGAGCAGCAATACATAAAGTTGCTATAGGCCTTGCAATTAATCTTTTTAGACCAATTGGTTCACCTGTTTCTTCGCAAAATCCATAAGTTCCGTCATTTATTTTTTTTAAAGCTGCATCAATTTTAGAAATAAGTTTTATTTGTCTATTTACCGTCCTCATTTCTACATTTTTTTCTGTGTAAGAACTTGCTTGATCAACGATATCAGGAGAAGAAATATTATTAACCATATTACTTGAATATAAAGCTTGAGAATTAGACTTCATTATAGTGTTTTTCCAACTCACTAGTTCTCTTTTGAAGTATGCTTTATGCTTTTCGCACATATACTTCTCTTTTTTATTTGGCATATAGCTCTTTGAAATTCTCGTAGGCATAGTAAAATAATCGGTGAATATATTCAGCTTAAGTTTACTGTCAAGTTAATTTAATTTATATAATTTATATTTATGTTTATTAAACAAAGCCAAATTAACAAATATTTCATATTTTTTTTGTTTACCCATGCCTTAATTTGGGTATTGGTTCCATCTTTAACTAATCCCAACCTTCCTCTTGATACAATCGAAGCTTTGGCCTGGGGTAGTAATTTAGATTGGGGATTTAACAAGCATCCACCATTAAGTGCTTTTTTTGTAGAAATAATTTACCAAATATTCGGAAATCAAGACTGGGCATATTATTTGCTTAGCCAAATATGTATTGTTATTAGTTTTTTAATAATTTGGAAATTTTCTGAGGATTTTTTTAAAAATAAAATTCATAATTTAATATCAATATTATTATTAGAAGGTATATATTTTTACAATTATACCAGTCCAGAATTTAATGTGTATGTTTGTGAACTACCTTTTTGGACTTTGACAGTTTTATATTGCTGGAAAGGATTTAAAAATAACAAAATTATTGATTGGTCATTATTTGGTTTTTTTGCGGCATTAGGTGTTTTATCTCATTATTTATTTATTTACCTGCTTGCTGCGATTGATGTTTTTTTTCTTTATATGATTATAAAAAAAAAAATAAATTTTAAATGTTTTATTTCGTTAATTACTTTTTTATTAGTTTTATCACCACATGTTTTCTGGTTAATTGAAAATAATTATGTTACGTTTAATTATGCTTTTCATAGAACCGGATTATCGGAAAAAAATTTTTTAGATCATATTACTTATCCGTTTATTTTTTTAGGTAAACAAATTGGTATCTTAATACCATTTTTTTTAATGTTTTTATCAGTATTTAAGAAAAAAAAAATAAAGTTTAATTTTAAGGATAAAAAATTATTATTTTTATTAATTATAACTATTATTCCTATTATTTTAATTTTTTTAACATCCATGTTTATGGGTGTTAAGATAAGAACAATGTGGATGACGCCCTTTTATTTATTTTTTGGAATATTATTAGTCTATATTTTTCAAATTCAGATAAATTTAAATAAATTAAAAAATTTTATATCTGTTTTTTTAATTTTGTTTATATTTTCTCCATTTGTTTATGCTTATGTTTCGATCACCAAAATAAATAAAAGAACTGATTATCCTGGAAAAGAGATATCAGAACTAGTGCAAAGAAAATGGGACAAGAACTTTACAAATAAAATTGCTATAGTTGTTGGAGATGAATGGTATGGAGGAAATTTGTCTTACCATCTTCAATCAAGACCTAAGTGGTATAATGAAAGTGTTCCTAAAAATTTAAATTTTGATGGAGGTGTTATTTTTACTGGAAATCCAGAAATTCTTGAAAAAGTATGTCCTGGACTTTTTGGAAAAATAAAATTTCAAGGGATATGTATGATTGGCTCTAAATGAAAAAATTTATAATATTAATTCCTGTTTATAATGACTGGAAATCAGTATTTAAACTTTTAGAAAACATTGATTTTCAAATTAATAAATGGGAAGCAGAAATATCCGTTATAATGGTTAATGATGCGTCCACTGAAGAGAGAATGGCTACACAACCTAATTTTAAAAATTTAAAAACAATTAAGATTATTAATATGAAAAAAAATAGAGGACACGCAAGATGTAATGCTGCTGGTTTAAAATATATTAATGAAAAAGAAAATTTTGATTATGTTATTCCAATGGACGCAGATGGGGAGGATAGGCCAGAAGAATTAACTTTACTTTTTAATAAAGCACAGGAATGCCAAGATAAGGTTATTACGGCAGATAGAATTAAAAGATCGGAGGGATTTTTATTTAAATCGTGCTATTTGATACATAAGTATTTAACTTTTATTTTTACTGGCCACTCTATTAAGTTTGGAAATTATACTTGTTTACCTAAAATAGCTGTTGCTGAAATGGCAAATCGTGCTTCAACTTGGAGTAGTTTTTCTGGTTCATTGTCAATGTTATACAAAAACCACATTTCCATTCCCTCAATTAGAGGTTCTAGATATTTTGGTCCATCTAAAATGAGTTTTTTTAATCTTATTAAACATTCTTTGTCTATTGTTGCTGTTTTTAAAAAAACTGTCTTTTTAAGATCAATTCTTTTTTTATTGGTTTATTTTTCTTTAATTTATCAATCTTTATCTGTGTTAACTTTTGTCCCAATTTTACTAGTTTTTGTTCTAATTCTTTTAGTTTTTTTAATTTCAAGGCGTGAAAATTTAAATCAATTAAATAATTCTTTAGATAATATTTTAAAAATTGATCAAATTAAATAGCCCTTACTCTTGGCAAAAGATAAAAATCAGCAGTATCAATTTTTGAAGAATATTGTTTTCTTGTATTCCGCTTTTTACTTATACCAGCATCCGCTAAGCTTAAAGTTGAACGACCATATCTGTGATTTGTTAAATCAATAGATTTCATTAGGTTTTTAATTTTGTTATTTTTTTTATTAAAAAATAAATTTTGGTTTTTTTCAGAATCAGATAGTCCTGATAAAATTATTCCTGATTTTTGATATCTATACCCATCTTTAAAAATAAATTCTAAACCAGCTAAAGCATTTTTTACTATTTCAAAACTATTGTCAGTAGCAATTGGAAAATCCATAGTTTTAGAATTTGAATAGTATATTCCTTTATTTTGAAAAGGACTTGTTCTTATGTAGACAGTTATTGATTTTGCAAACAAAGATTCAGATCTTATTTTTTCTGCAGCATTTAAGCAATGTGCGGTCACAGATTCTTTTAACTCTTGATAATTTTCTACTTTTTTTCCAAACGATCTTGATACACAGCAACTTTTTCTTTTTGATTGACTTTTTTCTAAAGAAATACAAGATATACCTCTTAACTCCATTGCCGTCCTAGAGCTTAAAACATTAGAACTTTTTTTTATCCATGTATTTGATATATTCTTTAATTGTTTTGCATTGCTAATATTATTTCTAATATAAAATTTGGTTAATTGTTTTCCAACACCCCATACATCGTTAATTTCTATTTTCTCTAATATTGAATCGATATTTTTAATATTTATTAAACTTACAACCCCAGACTTCTCTTTCTTTGCAACATGATTTGCTATCTTACTTAAAGTTTTAGTTGTTGCTATACCTATGCTGGTTGGAATACCTGTCCATTCTAATATTGTGCTTCTAATTTTTTTTCCAAAAAGCTCTACTAAATCATCAGGAAAATTTGTTAAATCCAAGAAAGCTTCATCTATAGAATAAATTTCTATTTCTTGTGTAAAATATTTTAAAGTTCTCATAACTCTTCTGGACATGTCCCCATACAATGCGTAATTGGAAGAAAATACATGAACTTTATTTTTTAAAATTATATTTTTGGCTTTAAAATATGGATCACCCATTTTTATTCCAAGAGCTTTTGCCTCAATAGATCTTGAAATTATACAACCATCATTATTAGATAAAACTATAACAGGTTTTTTATTTAGTGATGGTTTAAATAACCTTTCACAAGAGACATAAAATGAATTACAATCGACCAATGCTATTTTTTTAGTATGTTGAATGGATGACATAAGTTACAACCCCCCAAATAAAAATATCTGAATTTTCATTTATAACAATCCTGTCATTAAAATTTTTAGATCCCGAAGAAAGAAATTTTAAATTTTTTTCTTTTACAAAATTTTTTACAACAAGATCACCATTTATGTTTGCAATTACTGTTGAAAAATTTTTTGGTTTTAGGCTTTTATCAACTATTAAAATATCCCCATCACAAATTCCAACGTCCGACATAGACTTACCCTGTACCCTTATAACGAAAGTAGCAGGTGTGTTTTTAATTAAATGAATATTAAGATCTATATCTTCTTCTACATAATCAGTAGCTGGCGATGGAAAACCTGCTCCCGCTTTATGCAAATAAAATGGTAATAGTAAATTCATAAATGTTCTTGATTTGTTCTACTATATATTTAATATACAGTCAATTAGGTTGTATTTTGAATCCAAAGTAGAATCGTAAGGGAATCAAAACAAGAACATTTGAAATAGAACTATCAATATTGCGGATAATTCTTACCACAGTATAAAAACCATGCTAAAGAATTCTAATTAAAAAAAATGAAAAAATTAACTTGTCACTGCGGAGGAGTAGAAGCTGAAGTAAAATTACCAGAAAAAGGATTTGAAAAGCTTGTTAGATGCAACTGTTCAATTTGCAAAAGAAAAGGTTATATAATGACACCAATTAGCCCAGACAATTTTAAACTTATCAAAGGACAGGATCTTTTAACTCTTTATCAATATCATACAAAAGTAGCTGAACATTATTTTTGCTCAAAGTGTGGAATTTATACTCACACAAACCCAAGAAGCAATCACGATAAAGTTTATATGATAAACGTCGGGTGTATAGAAGAGGTTAAGCCACTTGAGTTGAAAAATATAATTATCAGTGATGGCGAAAATCATCCTCTAGATAAAAAATAATTAATTTAATGCGATCAGTTAATGAGTGTTTTGATAACGTAAAAGAAGACTATTTTAAATTTCTAAATAAAGAAAAGATTTTAGGAAATTCTAAAGCAGAAAAAATAAAGAGCTTAAAAAAAATTTATATACCCATGTCGTTTTGGATAGATAATAAATATAGAAAAAAGGGAAAAACTTTATTTATAGGTTTTTCAGGAGGGCAAGGTTCTGGAAAAACTACAATTTCAGGAATTTTAGAGATTATTTTAAAAGATTATTTTAAAAGAGAAATATATGTAAGTTCTATTGACGATTTTTACAAAACATTGGAAGACCGTAATAAAATGTCACATAAAATCCATCCTTTGTTTTTGACAAGAGGAGTTCCTGGTACACATGATGTGAATTTAATTAAAAAATTTTATGCTTTTATAAAAAAAAAAAAATTTAAAAAATTTAAATCACCTAAGTTTAACAAATTAATAGACGATCGTTTAAAAGCGAAGCATTGGACCAATATTAAAAAAAGACCTGAAATAGTAATATTAGAAGGTTGGTGCGTAGGAGCAAAGCCCCAATTAAATTCTCTCTTAAAAAAACCAATCAATATTCTTGAAAAAAATGAAGATAAAGATTTAATATGGAGAAAATATGTTAATAAAAAACTTAGAGAAGACTATAAAAATTTTTTTTCAATGATTGATAATTTTGTCTTTATAAAAATTCCAAACTTTAATATGGTTTTTAAATGGAGGCTACTTCAAGAAAATAAGCTGAATAACAAGCGCTACTCAAAAAATAAAATAATGTCATATAATAAAATAAAGCGTTTTATTATGTTTTATCAAAGAGTAACTTTACAGATGCTTAAAGATATGCCAAAAGTTGCATCAATTGTTTTAACTTTAAACAAAAAACATCAAATAAATAAAATTAGGTTCAAAAATTAATGAAAAAAGTAATTATAATTTTATTCTTTAGTATATTTTTTTTTAACAAAGCTAGTGCCGTAAGTTTAAAACAAGCTTTAGGTGAAGCATATAGAAACAATCCAAGATTGAATGCAGAGAGAGAAAATATAAAAATTTCTGAAGAAAGTATAAACGAAGCAAAAAGTGAATTTTTACCAACGATAACTATCTCCGGTTATCTAAGCGATGAAAATACAACAAAACAAACTGATAGAACGGGAGGTTCCAAAAAATCAAATTTTGAACCTAGTCAACAAAAAATTTTAATTGAACAAAGTCTTTATGAGGGTAAAGGGAGATATGCAAATTTGGAAAAAAATAATATCGGTTTAGAACTAGCAAAATTTAATCTTAAAAAAGTCGAACAAGAAATTTTATTTGAGTCCATTGAGGTATATACCAACCTAGTTTTGAGCAATAAAAAAGTTAAAATAAACAAAGAAAATGTAAACTTATTTGAAAGGCAGGTAGAAACTAATAGGGGAAGGTTAGAACGTGGAGAGATAAATTTAACAGATTTGGCTCAATCAGAAGCTTCTCTAGCAGGAGCAAAAGCAAAATTGATTGATGCAGAAAATAAATTAATAACCAGTAAACTGAATTATGAAAAGACTATCGGAAGTATAAATAACTATAAAAATTTATTTTCCTTAAGTACTTTTAATTATAAACTCCCTAGAAGCTTAGGTGTTGCAAATCAAATTTCAAAGAAAGAAAGTCCAGATTTAAACATTGCAATCTTAGAGTTAGAACAATCTAAAAAGGATATTATAATAGCTAGGTCAGAATTAATGCCAAGTGCAAAACTTTCCTTTGAGTTAAAAGAAAGTCAAGATTTGAGTTCAACAGTTGATGAAAGAGATCAAGAAATACTAAAGGCAGAAGCTTCTTGGCCAATATTTTCTGGAGGTAAAAATACCGCAAGTTTAAAAAAATCAAAAAGATTAAAATACCAAAAGGAATTATTACTTGAGGATGCTAAAAAATCTAGCGAAGCATTAGTAACAAATGCTTGGTCTAATTTTAAATCTTCAAAAAGTTTTTTAATATCTATTAAATCTCAAGTAAAAGCTGCTGAAATAGCTAATGAGGGTATCACTCAGGAATACGAATCTGGCGCAGGAAGATCTACACTTGATGTCATACAATCAAATTCCATGTTGCTTGATGCCAAAATAAGTTTGGCCAATTCGCAAAGAGATTTTCTTTTATCCCAATACAAACTGCTATTGTCAGTTGGTCGATTAACAGGATCAAATTTAGGCTTAAATTAGCTGATAATTTTTAATGTAATTTAAATTATTAATAACTATTGATAAAAAGAACAAAATGTGTACATTTATTCTATTGATTCGATATAAAAATTATAAAAAAAGGGCATAAAATGACAAAAAATAACTTAAAAATAGTCAAATCTAATAAAAATCATGAATTAGAAAGTAAAGAAAAAAACAAAGCTTTAGATGCAGCCATAAGTCAAATCGACGATACTTTTGGAAAAGGTTCAGTAATGAAGTTGGGTCAACAGACCGCAATGGATATTGAGTCAATATCTACAGGCTCACTTAGTTTAGATTTAGCCCTAGGTATCGGGGGTCTACCAAAAGGAAGAGTAGTAGAAATTTATGGACCTGAGTCATCGGGAAAAACAACTTTAGCATTACAAGTTATTGCCGAAGCCCAGAAATCAGGAGGAATTTGCGGATTTATAGATGCGGAACACGCATTAGACCCCGTTTATGCAAAAAAATTAGGTGTTAAAACAGACGAACTTTTAATTTCTCAACCTGATACAGGTGAGCAGGCATTAGAAATAACAGACACCTTAATTAAATCAGGATCAATTTCTGTTTTGGTAATAGATTCTGTTGCTGCATTAACACCCCGAGCAGAAATAGAAGGTGATATGGGCGACCATCATGTTGGTTTACAATCCAGATTAATGAGTCAAGCATTAAGAAAACTTACGAGTTCAATTTCAAGAACCAACACAATGGTTATTTTTATAAACCAAATAAGAATGAAAATTGGCGTAATGTTTGGAAATCCAGAAACTACATCGGGAGGCAATGCGCTAAAATTTTATTCATCTGTAAGAATGGATATTCGAAGAATAGGTGCGATAAAAGATAAAGATCAAATTATAGGAAATTCAACAAGAGTTAAAGTAGTTAAAAACAAAGTATCACCTCCATTTAAAGTAGTAGAATTTGATTTAATGTATGGAAAAGGTATTAGCAAAACAGGAGAATTAGTTGATCTTGGTGCCAAAGCAGATATCGTAGAAAAAGCAGGTGCTTGGTACGCTTATAAAGGAGAAAAAATAGGTCAAGGTAGAGAAAATGCCAAAATTTATTTAGAGCAAAATCCAAAAGTAGCTGCAGAAATTGAAATGGCTGTAAGAGAAAAGGCTGGAGTTATAGTAAAAAAAATTGAGGGAAATCCTATTGAAAAAGAAAAAAGCAAAGAAGTATTAAAAAAAGAGACCGATCCATCAAAAAAAAATTAGTTAAAAAACATCTTTAATTAAAAAAGGCGCTTTAATAAGCGCCTTTTCTCCCATACTGTTATCTAGACATCAAATAAAAAAGCTGTATTTTAAAAATATGGCTAGCAAATCATTAAATGAAATAAGAAGTACTTTTTTAAAGTACTTTGAAAAAAATAATCATAAGATTATTGAGTCTAGCAATTTAGTCCCAGATAATGACCCAACTCTAATGTTTGCTAATTCGGGAATGGTTCAATTCAAAAATGTATTTACGGGTTTAGAAAAAAGAGATTATATAAGGGCCACTACTTCACAAAAGTGTGTAAGAGCAGGTGGTAAGCACAATGATTTAGAAAATGTTGGATACACGCCAAGGCACCATACATTTTTTGAAATGTTAGGAAATTTTTCATTTGGTGATTATTTTAAAGATAAAGCAATAAGTTTGGCTTGGGAATTAATTACGAAGGAATTTGGCCTCAAAAAAGATAATTTGTATGTTACCGTGTTTAATGAAGATAATGATGCCTTTAATTTGTGGAAAAAAATTGCTGGTTTAAGTAACGACAGAATTATTAAAATTTCTACATCTGATAATTTTTGGTCTATGGGAGAAACGGGACCATGTGGACCTTGCTCAGAAATTTTTTATGATCATGGTGATCATTTAAAAGGAGGTTTACCAGGGACCGCCAATCAGGATGGGGATAGGTTTATTGAAATTTGGAACTTGGTTTTTATGCAGTTTGAGCAAATATCTAAAGAAAAAAGAATTAATTTGCCAAAACCATCAGTTGATACTGGTATGGGATTAGAAAGAATCTCCGCTTTGCTGCAAGGCACTCATGACAACTATCAAACAGATCATTTCAAAAAAATAATAAATTCAACTTCTGAAATTTTAAAAATTAAAGCACACGAAGAAAATATAGCAAGTTTTAGAGTCATCGCTGATCATTTAAGAGCAAGCTCTTTTTTAATTGCAGAAGGAGTTTTGCCTTCCAATGAGGGAAGAGGGTATGTCCTGAGAAGAATCATGAGAAGAGGAATGAGACATTCTCATTTATTAGGTTCCAAAGAACCAATATTTAATAAAATTTTTAAAATTTTAATTGAAGAAATGTCTTCAAGTTATCCAGAACTATTAAGAGCAGAAGCACTTATTTCAGAAACTTTAAAAATGGAAGAGGAAAAATTTTTAATACTTCTTGAAAGAGGCATGAATCTACTTGAAGAAGAAACTAAAAAAGTCAAAGAAGTATTACCAGGTGATGTAGCTTTTAAATTATATGATACTTATGGATTTCCATTAGATCTAACTCAAGATGTTCTAAGAAACAAATCTATAAAAGTTGATCTAAATGAATTTAATCAATTAATGACAAAAAGAAGAGAAGATGCTAAAAAAAATTGGAAAGGTTCCGGCGATAGTGCCATTGAGCACATTTGGTTTAATGTTAGAGAAAAATTAGGACCTACAGATTTTTTAGGATATGAAACTGACAATTCACAAGGCGTTGTCCTCTCTATTGTTTCTAATGGAAAAGAAATTGAAACTTTAAGTGAAGGCAAAGAAGGAATAATAATTACCAATCAAACACCTTTTTATGGAGAGTCGGGTGGTCAAATAGGTGATACTGGTTTTCTTTTTAATTCGAAAAGTCATTTTGAAGTAACGGATACCCAAAAAAAATTAGGAGATCTTCATTTGCATATTGGCAAACTAACCAAAGGATCAATATCTAAAGGAAATACTTTAGATTTAAAAATAAACTCAGAAAGAAGATTAAATATTAGAGCATATCATTCAGCTACACATTTGTTAAATGAAGCATTAAGAAGAGTATTAGGAAAACACGTTACCCAAAAAGGTTCATTTGTGGGGCCAGATAGGCTTCGATTTGACTTCAGTCATATGAAGCCAATTTCAAAAGATGAAATTAATAAAATTGAAAACTACGTTAATTTAATGATTAAATCTAAAGGAGAAGTTCGAACCAGATTAATGACACCTCAGGAAGCAGTTGACGGTGGGGCGTTAGCTTTATTCGGTGAAAAATATGGCGAAGAAGTAAGGGTGTTATCAATGGGCAATGAAAAAAACACGTATTTTTCTACAGAATTATGTGGAGGAACTCACGTTAAGAATACCTCTGAAATAGGTAGTTTCAAAATAATAAGTCAGTCAGCAATTGCTGCTGGAGTAAGAAGAATAGAGGCTTTGAGAGCTCTTCAATTATCTAAATATTTAAAAACAAAAAAAATTGATCAAGAAAACAAAGATAAAAAACTACAAGAAAATATTGATCAAATTAAAAATCAAATAAAATCTTTTGGGATAAATATTAGTAAAGACGAAAAAGATTTAAATAAACTAAAAATTCAGCATGAAAAATTGCTAATAGAAAGTATTTTAAAAAATCAAGACCAAAATCAAGTTAAAGATGAAATTGTAAATAAAATTAAAATTAGATTTCAAAAAATACAAGGACTACCTACAAAAGAACTTAGATCAATAATTGATAAAGGAAAAAAGGATCTTAAGGAAGGAATTGTAATCGCTTACGCAATACAAGAAAAAAAATTAGGAATTGCAATTGGAGTTACAAAAAAACTTTCTGAAAAAATTAGCGCTGTTGATTTAGTTAAAATAGGATCCTTTGCTTTAGGTGGAAAAGGAGGTGGTGGAAGAAGTGATTTTGCACAAGCCGGTGGAGAAAAAATAGAAAAGATTGAATATTCTTACAAAGAAATTTTAAAAAAATTAATTTAGCTTATTTTTAAGAGATTTATTTATTGTTTCTAAAAATTGGTTAGTAGTTAGGTGTTTAGTGGATGGTCCAACTAGCATTGAAAGATCTTTGGTCATAAAACCATTTTCAACAGTTTCTATACATACTTTTTCTAATGTATTACAGAAAAGTATTAATTTTTGGTTTGAATCTAATTTTCCACGATGAGCCAAACCCCTTGACCAAGCAAATATTGATGCTATTGGATTGGTTGAGGTTTCTTTTCCTTGTTGGTGCATTCGATAATGTCTAGTTACTGTGCCATGGGCTGCTTCCGCTTCCATAGTTTTGCCATCTGGTGCTAATAGTACACTAGTCATCATTCCTAAAGAACCATATCCTTGAGCTATGGTATCGGATTGAACATCACCATCATAATTTTTACATGCCCATATATATTTTCCATTCCATTTTAGTGCACACGCAACCATATCATCAATCAATCTATGTTCGTATCTGATATTTAATCTCTTAAAATCATTTTTAAACTCTTTTTCATATATATTTTCAAAAATATCTTTAAATCTTCCATCGTAAGTTTTTAGAATAGTATTTTTTGTAGAAAGATAAACTGGCCAATTACGAATTAATCCATAATTGAAACAAGCCCGTGCAAAATCTTCAATAGATTTATCTAAATTATACATCGATAGAGCTACTCCAGGTCCAGGAAAATTGAAAACTTCAAATTTTTTTTCATCCTTCAAGTTTTCTGAAGTCCATTTAATTTCAAGTTTACCTTTTCCAGGAACTTTAAAATCAGTAGCTCTATACTGGTCACCAAAAGCATGTCTTCCTATTATAACTGGATTGGTCCAAGAAGGTACAAGCTTTGGTATATTGCTGCAAATTATTGGTTCCCTAAATACTGTTCCACCCAATATATTTCTAATTGTTCCATTTGGAGATCTCCACATTTTAGATAAATTGAACTCTTTAACTCTTGCTTCATCCGGTGTAATTGTTGCACACTTTATTCCTACACCAATTTTTTTTATAGCATTCGCACTATCTATAGTTACCTGATCTGCAGTTCTATCTCTATTTTGAATACCCAGATCATAAGTTTCAATTTTTAAATCAAGATAAGGTAAAATGAGTTGTTTTTTGATAAAATCCCAGATTATTCTGGTCATTTCATCGCCATTTAGGTCTACAATCGGATTATTTACTTTAATTTTACTCACTATATTTTAATTAATCATAACAATTGAAATTAATTGGTTTTTATACATATTAACCTAAAATTATCAATTAGGATAATATGAAAGTTGGAAAACAAATATTAGATGCAATAGTGCAAAAAATTCATAACGAAGGTTATAAGTTTATTGCTATTTCTATTTTAATTACCTTTTTTTTATTGTTATTTTCAAAAATCTTAGGTTTTATTGGAATATTAATTACTATTTGGGTTTATTTTTTTTTCAGAGATCCCGACAGATTTTCAATTGATGATCAAAGCTATCTAGTTAGCCCTGCTGATGGAATAATTTCTCAAATAACAGAAACAAATGGACCAAAAGAACTTTCATTAGAAAACAAAAAATTTACCCGCGTAAGTATTTTTATGAGTGTTTTTAATTGCCACGTAAATAGATCACCCGCTGAAGCGGAGATAGAAGATATATTTTATATACCGGGAAAATTTTTTAATGCTACCCTTGATAAAGCCAGTGAAGAAAATGAAAGAAATCTAATAAAATTTAAAAGTAAGAGTGGAGATGAAATAGTTGTAGTTCAAATAGCCGGCTTAATTGCTAGAAGGATTGTTTGCGAATGCAATAAAAACGAAACAATAAAACAGGGTGAAAGAATAGGTATGATAAGATTTGGAAGTAGAGTTGATATTTATTTTAATAGTTACAAATGTTTAGTTAAAGAAAATCAAACAACAGTTGCTGGTGAGACATTAATTGCTAAAAAATAAAAATGATAGAAAATAAAAAAAAATTTAAAATTATTTCTCAAAGAAACCCAAGAATAATATTACCTAACACTCTAACTATAGTTGGAGTTTGTATAGGCTTGAGTTCAATTAAATTTGCATTAGATCAAAATTATGGTTTGTCTATAATAGCCTTACTTTTTTCAGGAATTCTAGATACTTTAGATGGAAGAATTGCAAGATTGATTAAAGGTACATCAAAAGTAGGAAAAGAATTGGATTCACTTACTGATGTTGTAAGTTTTGGAGTTGCCCCTGCTTTTATAATGTATTTTTGGACAATGAACGAACTTGGAAAATTAGGATGGTTAATTGTTTTAATTTATGTGGTGTGCACTGCTTTAAGATTAGCAAGGTACAATATAACAACGCATGAAGAAAATGCTTTATGGAAAGAAAATTTTTTTGAAGGAGTTCCCTCTCCTGCAGCTGCATTATTAGTTATGTTGCCTCTGGTTTTTTATAAAGCAGAAATATTTTTTTTTGATCAATACCAAATATTAATAGTTTCTGCTCTTTTTATAATCACTTCTTTTTTAATGATAAGTAAATTTCCAACTTATTCTTTTAAACGCATAACAATACCTAGAAGCTCTACAATTTTTTTGTTATTAGGAATCGGGTTATATTTTGGATTAATATTTGTTTATACTTTCAAAGCACTTTTTTTAACGGGTATTATTTATATTCTAACAATTCCTATAAGTTATTTTCATTACAAAAGAAAAATTAAAGAAAATATTTTAAAACCATCAGAAGATATAGAAGAAACAGAGGATATTCTTTAAAAATGAATTCAAGAGCAATCGTAACTCTTGCAGATTCAAATTATTTTGAATTACTTCTTGAGTTAATTGATTCAATTAAAAGATTCGAACAAAGCAAAAATGTCTCTATTTGTGTTTTAGATGCAGGATTAAGAGAGGAGCAAATCCAAAGTCTAAAGGATAAAGTTGCAATCATCAAAAAAGCAAATTGGGATATTGAAGTTCCTAAACTAAAAGTGTTAGGAAGGGAATGGCTTAAGAGTCAAATCTCAAGAGCTTTTTTGCCTAATTATTTCCCTAATTTTGAAAAATATTTATGGATAGATTGTGATGCATGGGTAAATTCATGGGATTGTATCGATTTATATTTCAAGGCTTGTGAAAATGGAAAAATTGGAATTACACAAACAATTGGTCCAGGCTACAAAGTATTAACAAGAGTAAAATGGTTTTTTGGAAAGCTAGCTGCAATAAAATCCCAAAATTACAAACATGCAAAAAAATCAGGATTCTCAGAAAACATTGCCAGGAGTATAGCTTTTGCTCCACATTTAAATATAGGTGTTTTTTCTTTAGAAAAAAAATCAGTTAATTGGAATATATGGCAAAACAATTTAAAAAAAGCTTTAAAAGGAGGGAGTATTTTTGGCTCAGAAGGTTTGGCAATAAATATTAGTGTGTATGTGGACAATATTGAAGCAGAATTTTTACCTTTAACTTGCAATTGGATAGCTAGTAATTTATTGCCAAAATATGATGATAATACTAAAAACTTTGTTGAGCCATATTTGCCACATTTAAAAATCGGAATCATGCATCTTGCTGCGGGTATTTGGAACAAAGATAGCGATATGAGAGTGGACAAAAACGTAAAAGTCACAATTGAAACAGTTAAAGGAGAAAAAACTCTCAAAAGCTTAAGATTTGGTATTGATTAATTGAAAAAAAATAAATTTTCAAAAAATTGGGTTAAAAGGCAAAAAAATGATTTTTATACAAAAGAATCTAAGACTCAAGGCTATAGATCTAGATCAGCATTTAAATTAATTGAGATTGATCAAAAATTTAATTTTTTATCTAATTCAAAATTTATATTAGATCTAGGATCAGCCCCAGGCGGATGGTCGCAGGTTGCGTCAAAAAAAAATAAAAATGGAAAAATTTTATCAGTAGATATCAAAGAAATGTTACCTATTGTTAATGTTAAATTTTTAAGAGGAGATTTTATCAATCCAAACATTCAAGATGATATTATAAATTACTTTAATAAAAAAATAGATGTAGTAGTTTCTGATATGGCATCAAATACTACAGGTAATAAAGAGCTTGATTCTATAAGAACTGGTAATTTGTGCTTAAATGCTTTAGAATTTTCCAAAAGAGTTTTAAATATTAAAGGAGTTTTTGTATCAAAAATTTTTATGGGATCTGTTTTTAAAGAAATCCAAAAAGAAGCAAAAAAAGTATTTAAGAATATTTTTTTTTTTAAACCCAAATCTAGTCGAAAAGAATCCAAAGAAATTTACATTTTTTGCAAAAGTTTAAGGATTTTAAATGATTAGATTTTCAATGCTAAAAATATTAATAATTATTTTACTGTTGTCGAGTAATTTAATAGCTGCGAATAAAAATTATTTTGAAGACGCAAAAATATATTTTGAAAAAAAAAATTATGATCAATCAAAATTTTTGTTCCAAAAAGCTTTAGTTTTTAATCCAAAAGATTATCAATCATATTTGTATTTAGCTAAAATTTATAAAGAAGAAAATAATTCAAAAAAATCAGAAAAAAATTTAGAAACAACTTTGCTACTTAACCCAAAAAATGAAGAAGCTTTGTTAATGTTAATTGAGTTAGAATTAGAAAAATCAAATTTTTCAAAAGTAAAAGAGCTAGGTGAAAAATTTTCACTTGTTTGCTCAAATCTTTGTGATAAAAAAACTTATATTAGTGATAAAATTAAAAGCATAGAACCAAAAATTAACACTAATTAATAAAAAACTTCATTTCTTAAAATGAAAAATGACAAAATCAAAAAAATAATAAAAAGAAAATATAAAAAACCGATTATTTGTCTAACCGCATATTCAAGTACAGTTGCGCAAATTTTAGATAAGTATTGTGATATAATTTTAGTAGGTGACTCTCTCGGGTCTGTTTTATATGGAATGAAGTCTACAAGAGAAGTAACACTTGACATGATGATAAATCATGCAAAAAGTGTAAAAAAAGCAATTTCAAATAGCATTTTAGTAGTTGATATGCCTTACAAAACATACAGAAATAATAAAGAAGCATATCAAAATGCAAAAAAAATCATTAAATTAACAAAGTGTGATGCTTTAAAATTAGAAGGAGGAAAAAAAATTATTAATATTATTAAATATTTAATAAAAAAAAAAATTTCAGTTATGGGACATATAGGATTGCTTCCTCAATCTGAAAGAGGAACTTTTAGATTCAAAGGAAGAAGAGAAATTGAGAAGAAAAAAATTATTGATGATGCAAGATTGTTATGTGATGCAGGTGTTTTTGCTATTGTGATTGAATGTGTTCAAGAAAGTTTAGCTAAAAAAATATCGAATTCTGTGTTAATACCTACTATTGGCATTGGTGCATCTAAATACTGTGATGGTCAAATCTTGGTTACAGATGATCTTGTTGGATTAACCAATTTTACACCAAGATTTGTTAAAAAATACTCTAATATTAGAAAAATTATAAGAAGTAGTGTTTTAAAATTTAAGCAAGAAGTTATAAATAAAAAGTTTCCAAGTAAAAAAAATATATATTAGCACTATTGTAAATTTATGGATGAAGATTTAGCTATTATTGCACAAAGTACTAGAAAAGAGCAGATTAAAAATTTCTTTAACAATCATAAGAAAAAGATTTATTTTTTTATAAGTTTTGCATTATTAAGTATTTTTTTAATCTTTTTTTACTTTGATAATGTAAAAAAACAAAAAGTAAAGATCGCTAATAGATTTATAAAAGCAACTCTAAGTTATGATGTTAAAAAAGAAAAAATTGACTTAAATGAATTTTATCAAATAATAGATACTAGAGACTCTACCTATGCCCCCCTTTCATTATTTTTTCTACTTGATAATAAATTTGTAGAATCAAACAAAAAAATCAATTCTTTATTTGATAAGGTAATTAATGATGTAAAATTAGATAAAGAGATAAAAAATTTAGTAATATATAAAAAGGCACTTTTTAATTTTGATACACAGAATGAAAATGAAATGCTTAAAACATTAAAACCAATAATAAATTCAGAAAGTTTTTGGAGACCCCACTCATTGCTGTTGCTAGGAGATTATTTTTTATTTAAAGGAGAAAAACAGAAGGCAAAAGATTTTTATTCTAAAATTTTTAATTCAAAAATTAATAACAAAAATATATATAACCAAGCATTACAAAGAGTTAAAAACAACTATGGTGAATAAATTTATAAAATTTTCACTTATAATTATTTTTTCAGCAATGCTTTTTGAATGTTCATTTGATGATAAAACTGGAATATGGGACAATAATAAAAAAATAAAAGAAAGAAGTGTTAAGCTTATAAAATTATCTGATAGTCAAAGCTTAATTGATGCAGAATTAAATCCAGATTTAGAAATTAATTTAAATTTTGAACCAATAAAAAATAACAATTGGTTAATGTCTGGAAAAAATTATGCAAATTCAGTTAACCATCTTAAATTTGATGGTAATTTACAAAAGTTTTCAAAACTAAAATTTGAAAAAATAGAAAATAAATTTATTAAAGAGAATCCTTTAATTATTAAAGAAAATTATTTAATAACTGTAGATGGCGAAGGTTCAATTTTAAAATTTGTTAACAATAAAATTCAGTGGAATAGAAATATTTATAGCAAAAAAGAAAAAAAAAAAATTGATAATATTTCTTTGACACTTTTTAAAGAAAAATTATATGCAATTGATAATCTTGGTAAATATTATGTTTTGGATGTTAATACAGGAAGAACAATATGGATCAAACAACACAAAGCCTTGTTCAATTCGCAAATCAAAGTATTAAAAAATAAAATTTTTGCTGTAGACAGCGATAACGTGATTAATTGTTTTTCCATTGATAATGGAAAAATACTTTGGTCATTTACAACAAATCCTTCCTTTATAAAAACAACCAAAAAACTATCAATTGTTATAATTCAAGACTCAGTAATTTTTTCCAACACATCAGGTGATATTTCAAATGTTAATATCAATACCGGTGAACTAAATTGGTTTCTTCCAACCGAAAATACATTAGTTAAGCATGAAACTAATTTTTTGGAAACTTCAGATATTGTTTTTTTTAAAAAAGATTTATTTTTTTCAAATAACTTTTCTAAATTGTTTTCGCTAGATAAAAAATCAGGAATATTAAACTGGATACTAAATGTTAATTCAAATCTAAGACCAGTCATATCAAATAATTATTTATTTACAATCTCACAAGATGGTTATTTGATTGTTGTGGATATTGTTAAAGGAAAAATTATAAGAGCAAACAATATTTTAAAAAAATTTCAACTTAAGCAAAAGAAAAAATTAGTTATCCAAGGATTTTTGGTTGCTTCAGGAAAAGTTTATGTAACTACAAATATTGGTTACATTATAATTTGTTCAGCTAATACTGGAAAAGTTCAGAATGTATCAAAAATAGGAAATTTTCAGCTCTCGGAACCTTTAATAGGTGGCAATAAACTGCATGTTTTAACGAATAAATCAGTACTTGTTTTTAATTAATAGAAAGTATTTCTTTAAAAATTTATATTTAAGATTACATTTGTTTAATGTTTTTACGATTGTTAGAAAAATTTGGAAGAAAAAGATTGGTATTAGATAGGGGCCCAAATCATCCTGAACATTATAAAGCTAAACCTTGGATGAATAGATATTATTTGCTGTTTAGAAAAAGACCCAAATGGTTTCCTTTTAATATAATTGTTCATGAAATGTTAGATAATGATCATGGCCAAGGAGTTCATAATCATATGTGTCCTTATATAACAATTGTTCTTAGATATGGCTATTGGGAAACCCTAAACAGTGGAAAATATTGGAGAGCACCAGGATATATTGGATTTCGTTCTGCTGACAACCTTCATAGAGTTGATTTAAAAAAAGGAACAAAACCTCTTACAATTTTTATTTCTGGTCCTTTTGGATTAAGAAAGAATCCTCGAACAAAATATAATCAGGATTTTAATATTTAAAAAGATTAAAATTAATTTATGAAGTACAACTGAAACAAGGTATTTATAAAACGTGCAAATTTTTTACGAACTAAAAATCATAACTAAAGGGAAGGGCTTATATAACTTTACAAAAGAAATAGAAGGTTGGATTAAAAAACAAAAAATTATAGATGGAATTTTAAATTTAAATATTTTACATACCAGCGCTTCACTTATCATACAAGAAAATGCAGATCCCGATGTTCTTCATGATATAAAGAATTTTTTTGATAAATTAGTTCCAATGAATAATGATTTATACAAACATAAAACCGAAGGTATTGATGATATGCCGGCGCATTTAAAATCAGTTTTGACAAATAATCAATTAACTTTGAGTGTTAAGAATAAGAGATTAACCCTAGGGATCTGGCAAGGACTTTTTTTGTTCGAACACAAATTAAATAATCAATCAAGAAAGATCAGTTGCCATTTGATAGGGGAATAAAATATTAACAATCTAAAGTATTTAGTTTTTCCCATTCAGTAATTGGCTTTTCTTTTAAAAAAGTTTCTTTAGCATTAAAATTATCAATTTCATTATTTTTTAGTTTTATATAACTGTTAATTACTTTTTCTCCAAAAGCTTCATTTATTTCTTTGCTATTTACTAAATTTTCAAGAGCACCTTCTAATTCAGAAGGTAGCTTTTTTAAATTTGGATAATCTTTTTGATTTGTATACATGTTAATTAACAAAGGTTTACCAGGATCTCTTTTTTTGTCCATTCCATCTATTCCAGCCGCTATAACTCCAGCTTGTAATAAGTATGGATTTGTGGAGCCATCCATTAATCTTAATTCAAATCTTCCAGCATCAGGAATTCTAATCATATGTGTTCTATTGTTCCCGGTATATGTTACACTGCTTGGGGACCAACTAGCACCAGACTCTGTTGGTGGAGCATCAATTCTTCTGTAACTATTAATTGTTGGATTAAAAAAGGCACATAAAGACTCTGCGGAATGTAAAACGCCAGCAAGAAAATTATAAGCTATTTTGGATAAACCATATCTATCTCCAGAATCTAAAAATACATTAGTATTTCCTTTCCATAACGAAACATGCGAATGACAACCGTTTCCTGTTAATTTTTCGAAAGGTTTAGGCATAAAAGTAGCTCTTAAGTCATGCTTTTCAGCAATTGTTTTAACCATGAATTTAAAAAAAACGTGCCTATCCGCTGTCTTTAGACTGTCAGAATAATTCCAGTTCATTTCAAATTGGCCATTAGCGTCTTCATGATCATTTTGATATGGGCCCCAACCTAATTGTATCATGTAATCACAAATTTCTTTTATTAACTCATATTGACGCATAAGAGCAGATTGATCATAACAAGGTTTAGACTGAACATCTCTATTATCTGCGATTGCAGTACCTTCTTTATTAATTAAAAAATATTCACACTCAACTCCCGATTTCAGAATTAAACCTTTTTTACTTAATCTTATAATTTGTTTTTTTAACATTTCCCGAGGTGAAGCATCTACTGGCTTGTTATTCATCCATAAATCAGAAGCCAACCATCCAATCTCTTTTTTCCAAGGTAGTTGTATTAAGCTATCAGGATCTGGTTTAGCAAACATATCTGAGTCAGCGGGTGACATATCTAGCCAAGTAGCAAATCCAGCAAATCCCGCCCCATTTTTTTGCATATCTTTGATGGCTTCAGTTGGAACTAATTTTGACCTTAGAACTCCAAAAAGATCAACAAAACTGATTAGAAAATATTTGATTTTTTTTTGTTTTGCTATTTTCGATAAATCTTTTGCCATAAAATAAATTAATTATAAAATTAAATCTTTGTAAAGTATTAATAAAATAAGAAGAATAATAGATATTGCTAGAAAAACTCCATATTTAGCTTTAGGAAATGCAATTCTTGCCATTCGATAAGGTATTTTATTTTTTTTTTGATCTTTATTTTCCATGATTTTAAAAACTAAAAAAAAGGGCGCTGAGATAATCAGCGCCCTTAAATTAACTAATTTGTTATACTACTACCATTCGGTAATATTATTTTTGTGAGCATTTGAGCCAGGTGATTTCCTCGCCAATTTTTTATGCTCTTCAGCTTCACCATTGCCAGTAGCAACGTGCCAAGCTAACCAAATAATAACACCGATTAAGAGCAACCATCCTTCAGTTCCAACCATAGGATAAATCTCTCCGGCAACTTGCATTCCTTCAGTTTCTGAGTCAACATCTGTTGTTAAATGTTGCACCCAACTTGTTAATGTAGCCATAAGCTATTTCTCCTTTCTATCTGTTAGATGAAGCAACTGCTTTTTCATCTTTTTTAGCAGCCTCCAAAATGTTGTAGTCTAATCCAGCTAGCTCTACTTCACGAGGTATACGAAGTTTACCTGATGAATGAAGTATTTTAGCTAAGATCCAACCCGGTAAGAAACCAAGAAGCCCAAACATAATAATAGCTCCGATAATCATTCCAATAGGATTAATTGCTGCGTAACCCAAACCATCATATCCTGATGAAGGGTAACCCCATAGAACGAAACCGCAGATTACAAGTCCGACAACTCCAGCATATCCGTGAACAGCTACAGCTCCAACCGCATCATCAATTTTGAACTTACGTTCAACCCAGTAATGCATTTTGTAAGCAACCCACACACCAACCATTGCAATAATCATTGATTGTATAGGATGGTATAAGTCATTGCCTGCTGAAGCAGTAATGATACCAGCTAGTCCGCCTGAATAAGTCCAGAATGGATCACCTTTTGAAACCCAATATCCAGCTAGTAAACCACCAGCTAACGACATTAAGAAGTTCATAGTAATACCACTAAGTGTTGTTGGCGTTACATAGATGTTAGTTGCAGTAAAGAAGTTTACTCCATCTCCCAATCCATATTCTGGTCCAAGATTAAATATCGGAATATTACATGCCGCATAGAATCCCCAGAATCCTGTGTAAATTAAAAATAATCCTACACAGACTAACCAAGGGTTTCTTGGTCCAATGTTTCTCGGTTCACCACTAGAAGAAAATTTTCCAATACGTGGGCCTAAAACACAAAGCACACCTAAAGCAAATCCTCCAGCTATAGCGTGAATTACACCTGATGCATAAGCATCATGGTAACCCAACAGTTTAAGCATCCAACCATCAAAGTGCCAACCCCAAGCAGCATCTATTGTCCAAAATACAGAACCAATCGCAATTGCCAAAATACCAAATGCAAAAGTTGTAATTCTTTCAATTAATGCTCCGGAGACGATCGAAGCAGCGGTCCAAGAAAACAGCAAGAACGCAGCCCAGAACACTCCATTAATGTGATCGTTTAAATTAACAGCCATTATTGGACTCATTGGATTTGCTAATTCGTTTGCACCAAATCCACCTCCCAAAATTAAACCAGTACTTTCCGTCATTATAGACGGAGCAAGACCTGGTCCAGTTGGGAAGGCCCAATAAATCCACCATCCAAAGAAAAACCATGTAATAGTTACCAACGGTATCAATATTGTATTTTTCATCAAAGTATGTTGGTGGTGTTTATAACGTGAAGCTCCAACTTCATACATACAGAAACCCACGTGAATTAAAAACATGAGTACTACTGTTATCCAGTAGTAGAATTCTGTAAATATGACGGTAAGAGCACCTAATTCGTCAGTCATATTTGTCCTCCCAAATAAAATTACATTTATCTTAGTTAGTGCGACAAGTAGTACAAGTATGTAGAATTGTTGAAGGGCAACGTTTAAAAAAACTAAATCAACTTTGGGTTGTAACAAAAAACAAATTTTTATTGTTTAAAATTTTACTAAAATTTTACCTAAAGAATTAATGTTGCCCAAAAAAATATCGCCTCTTTTTACAGGTACAATTGGTGTAGTAGATCCAGTTGTAACCCAAAAATTTTTTTTTAAGGAGATATTTTTCTCTCTTAATTTTTTGATCAACCAAAACAAAGAATTTATGGGATTATTTAATACATTTTTAGTATGGCCTAAATAAATTTTTTTATTTTTAAGGTTGGTAATTTTAGTTTTAGAATTAAAATTTAAAATATTTTTTATTTTTTTTGGGTTTGTTTTTATAAAAGATACATTTAAACCAAAGTCAATTATTGCGCGACCAATCATATCTGGCTTTTTTAAATTTTGTCTGAATCCAACTAATTCAATAGCAGTAGTCATACCGAGTATAAAAGGTTTAAGCTGTTTTTTTTTTTTAATTTTTACATCAAATACTCTTTTGTTAATTTTATAAGCAACTTCAAGCTCTATACCTAAAAGATTAGGAGTCAATTTTAGTTTTTTATTATTTTTAAAAGTTTGTTCTTTAAAGATATAAGAAAAAAAAGGTTCTTTAGCTTTCAAAATTTTCATTATTTTTTTGTTCGTTGCCCCAACTTTAAAACCAATTGGTTGCCATTCAAGCTTTGTTTCAGCAAAAGTTTTAATTTGCTCAACTAAATTTATATCCTTAATAATATTTAAGGATATTTTTTTAATAGTTAAATTTTTTCTTCTAGCTAATGCAAGAGAGCTTGATATTTTGTTAATATCTTTAAATTTTTCCTTAGAGTACATTTAATAATTTAAAGTTTTAATATAACAAATTACTTTAAATATTTTTTTTCTATTCCAGCTCCAACCGTATATTTTGGATCAACAAAATTACCTAGTCTAACTTTTCCAACTTGACTAAGTATCATATAAATATCCCATTGATCAAAACCATAATCTTTTGCTAGCCATCTCACTAACTCTCTATAGGCTATTCTAGTAGCGTCTTCTAGCGGTCTAGTGCTCCCAATCGCCATTAGCATATTTTCATTTTCTAGTCTTGGCCATTCAATGGTGTAATTTTTTATAAGATCAACTTTTATTGTTGTTACAGTTGGATATTCTACGGCAACTCCACACACTTCCCCATCACCCTGGCAAGCGTGAGCATCTCCAATGAATAATCTTGCTCCAGGACTTCTTACTGGTAAATAGGTAATGCTACCTGGCCCCATATCAGGTAAATCCATGTTTCCACCATGATTATCAGGTGTTAGTGAATTTATAGAATCAATTTCAGGTGAAACACTTAAAGTTCCTATATGAGGTTTGTATGGCAAAGTTATACGATCTGACCAATAAACATTTTTTTCATCTAGATTTATCTTTCTAACTTTTTCAGGCAGCGGATCATTTAAAGTTGCGGTATAAGCAGTTCCAGTAAGAGCTCCAAATTCTGAGATCATACAGCAAGTTCCTCGTGGATTTTCTCCTCTCGGCACCATGCTATCTATATAAACTGCAACGGCATCACCTTTTTCTGCTCCTTCTATCATTATTGGTCCATTTTGAGGGTTTAAAAAAGGCATTTCTAATTTTTCAGCAGGTTTATCAGTTTCCTTTTGGATTTTTCCCTCAAACGCATCTCTTGTTTCAACTACCACAGTGTCACCAGGTTTTATATGCATAACAGGTTTGGAATAAGGACCCATTGTATAATGATAATTTCCTTGTATTTTTTCTGTAAGATTATGTTCTTTTCCAGAAGAATCTTTTCCTACACCTTTAGTCATCATGATTGAATTTTTTAACCAACTCATTTTGTTTTCCTTTCTTATAGTTCTAAGCTTAACGCTTTTCTTGCTTTGTCAACATCGCTAAAATCTTTAGAAGAAATTTTAGAAGAAATGACACCTTTGTCAATAATGAAGCAATCACAACTAAGTTTACTTATAAATGAAATGTTTTGCTCAACTATTACAAATGCTGTTTTTAATTCAATTGCTATATTGTGTATTTTTTCCGCAATAGAACTTACTATGGAAGGTTGTATTCCTTCCGATGGCTCATCTAGCAGAAGTACTTTTGGATTAAAAATTAATGATCTAGCTATTGCTAGCTGTTGTTGTTGACCTCCGCTCAATGAACCACCTAGGTCATTTCTTTTTTCTTTTAAAATTGGAAAAACAGAATAAATTTTTTCCAATTCATTTTTTAAATTTTTCATCCTCCTTGATATAGCTGGTAGTGAGATATTTTCTTCAACTGTTAAAGAATTAAAAATATCCCTACCTTGTGGAACGTAACCAATCCCAAGAATAGATCTTTCTGTTGGACGATTTTTTGTTATATTTTTATTCATAAAAAATATGTTACCTGATTTAGATTCAACAATACCGATTATAGTTTTTAACAAAGTGCTTTTACCCACGCCATTTCTACCACTAATTGCTAAAATAGAAGATTCGTTGATACCAAAACTGATATTATTGATAACATTAGTAGTTCCGTAACCGGATATTATATTTTTAATTTCTAAAATATTATTTAGTCCCATTATGAAGCCCCCAGATATATTTTCGCAACATCTTTATTTTTTAATACTGATTGTGGTGATCCTTCAACAAACAATGCACCCAAGTGAAGTACAGAAACTGCAGTAGCAATTTGTTTTAAAATTTCCATATCATGTTCTACAATTAAAAATGTAGTTCCCTGTTTATTTAGATATTTAATTATTTCACCTGTCTTTTTTGTTTCATCAAACGATAAACCTGCCGTAGGTTCATCAAGCAAAACTAAATCAGGATTAGAAATTGAAGCCAATGCTATATCGAGCCATTGTTTTTTACCATGGGATAAGTCACCGGCTAAAATATTTTTTTCCTCCAAAATACCAAAACGATCAATGAAATCATTGTAATCGTTCAAGTTTGTTTGATTTGCTGCTATTTCTAAATTTTGCAAAACAGTCATTTCATTAAAAACAGAAGGAGCTTGAAATTTTAATCCAATTCCTTTTTTAATTCTTTGATGTAATTCAAACTTGTTTAAGTTTTCTTCTTTAAATATCACATCTCCATAATCAGCTTTTAAATATCCAATAATAAGTTTAAATAATGTACTTTTTCCAGCACCGTTTGGACCAATTATAAATCTGATTTCACCTTTATTAACTTTTAAATCAACATCTTTTACTGCTGTAAAACCACCAAATGTTTTTTTAATCTTGTTTATATTTAATATAACTTCACTCATTTTAATTCCTGCTTAATTTTTTGCTAAATTTTGATATTTGATTTATAAAATATAAAAACATTCCATCTGGAAAATAGCGTGTAGCAACTACAAGTAAAAGACCCATAAAGACTAAAGCAAATTGTCTTCCATTAATAGCAAGCTCTTGTGAAATCCACACGAGCAATATTGTTCCTAAAAATACTGCAAAAAAATTATTTTTACCGCTAGCAGCGCAATAAACTACAGGTAAGGCAGCTGAAACCAATCCCATTGATTCTGGAGTTATAAAACCACCCCAATTAGTGTAGAGAATGCCAGATAAGCCAGCTAAAACTGCCGATATAGCAAAAGTTATCATGTGAACTCTTTTTACATTGTAACCAAGACTTTCAACTCTAAGTCTGTCTTCTTTTGATGCAGAAAGAACTAGTCCAAATTTAGAATTTGCTAATTTATCTAAAAAATAAATTACAAAAACAGCCAGAGCAAGAATCACATAGTATCCTTTGTTATCTAAAGCTTCAAAATTATATCCAAACAAATTTACCCCAATTGATGGCATGCCTTGCATCCCGTTAAAACCATTTAATCTAGCAATTCCAACTGTCCACTCGGGCCCTGCAGTTTGCGACATGAAAGTTTCAAAAACGAGTGTAATTGACAAAGTTACTATGCCAACAAAAACATCGTATATTCCACCATAAAATAAAAAATACCCAACAATTAGACCAAATATACCTGTGATAATTAATGCAATTAAAACAGACCAGATACCAACACCAAAAACACCAGAAAAATTAATTCCAATAACACCAAAACTGTAACCTGCTAATCCAAAAAAAGCGGCTTGACCAAAACTAAGTATTCCACCCTTACCCCAAATTAGAGATAGACTTAAAGCAATGAAAGTCCACAACATAAAAAAACTAATATTGTTTACATAATAGCTGTCAACAAACAATGGTATCATGGCCAAAACTAAAAAAGTCATAGTTTGAAATTTGTTTTTTATAAAATATGAATTTTTCATTTCCCTTTTTTAATTAAACCACTAAAACCCGATGGTAAAAATCTAATTATCATAATTACAGCAAATAAGAGTCCTATTAAACCAATTGTTGCATGGTAAAAGAAAGTTATACCTGTTTGAAAACTTCCTAAAAATGCAGCAGCAGGAACCAAGCCTATAAACGGACTTGCTCCAGCTGTAACTACAGAAACAAACGCGCTTACAATAAAAGCTTGTCCTAAACTAGGAACACAAGTCATAGTTGGAATGTACAATGCTCCAGTAAGTCCAGCTAAGCCAGCCCCAATACAAAAAGTTATTGTATAAACTTTTTGAACATCAACACCTAAAGCAGAAGAAGTAATGGGTTTTTCTATTGTGGCCCTTGCTAGAGTTCCAAATCTGCTTTTCATAAATAAAAAATACAACAGAACTAAAATTAAAAATGAAATAAAAATTAATAATATTCTATATTCAGAAAATGAATAATCGCCCATTTGAAATGATCCTAGAGGGCTTTTTAGTCCTTCAATTGAAGGCCCAAATATAATTAAGAAAGATTGTGATACTATTAAACTTATTCCCCATGTTGCCACTACAGAGTCAAGTGGTCGTCCATAAATATAACGAATTATCAGTCTTTCTAAAATGAATCCAAAAATTATTGTAACTAATACACCACAGGCCATAGCCATGGGTAAAGGCAATCCCATTTTAGCTGTTACTACCGTTCCATAAGCGCCAACAGTAATAAATTCTCCATGGGCTAAATTGATTATTCTCATCATTCCAAAGATTACTGCTAATCCAATAGCCGAGAGAAGTAAGAACGAAATAGCATCGCTTACCTGAAAAATAATATTGAAAAGTAGTACCATATTAGTCCTAATTTATTATTTTATTATATAGCAAAAAGTTTTTAGGCCCCAGGGGAAATTAAGTTGGGGCCTAAAATTTTAAGAACTTTTATTGTTTAGGTGGATTTGAAGGAGTATACTGTGAATAGTCGTCCTTTTTTGACAAATCGCAACCTGCTTCACCTAACCAGTAAGGTTCAATATTTTCCCAAATTTTTGGAATTTTAACCTCATGGCCTTTATCAACATGTACTAAGAAAATAGTATGGCTTCCATGGTGACTTTTTGGATCAATTTTTACTACACCAGAAGGTCCATCAAAACTTATACCAGTTTCTAGAGCTCTACGTACTTTTACCATATCAACGCTTCCTGCCTTTTTAACAGCTTTTACATATAAATTTATAGCATTATAGGCATTTGCAGATTCCATGTTTATATATGGTTCGTTTGGATATAGAGCGCGAAAACGTGCAACAAAATCTTTACTCTTGTCGTGAAATTTTCCAGATTTTATTACTTCATGAACTTCTTCAATATAGTTTACAGTTACGTACATATTTTCAAGAGCTGGTGGCTGGAATCTTCTGTGCTCATACGCCTGACCAACGTTTACTGAAGTGGCCATCGGTATTCCTAATCCTGCAGCTGCTTGTTGTTCATAAAAAGAAGCTTGTTTTGCACCTACCAACAATGTCATCAAAACATCAGGTTTTGCTTTTTGGATTTTTTGAATAGTTTGGCTGTACTGTGAAACAGATAGAGGAATAAATTCTTCCCCAACCATAGTTCCACCATTTTCTTTAACAATTTGTCTCACCCATTCAGCAGAAATTTGCCCAAAGTTGTAGTCTGCTGCAATTGTGTAAACATTTTTTCCATATTTTTCCATCATCCAAGTAACCAAAGTACTAAATTGTTGTTCTGGTACTGCTCCTGTTACAAATACGTTTGAGTCACACACGCCGCCTTCGTATTGATTATTGTAAAAATAAAGTTGATTGTTTTTATCCATAATTGGTCTAATAGCCTCTCTAGAAGCACTAGAAAAACCACCAAAAATTACATCAACCTTATCTTTTTTTATTAAACGTCTTGCGAACTCTTGGAAACGAGTATTGTCAGACTGAGTATCATATCTCACAATTTCTAATTGCTTACCTAAAACTCCACCTGCTTCATTAATTTCCTTAACAGCAAGTTCATAAGCATGAATTTTAGGAATCACGGCAATAGAAAAATTTCCTGTTTCATCTTCCAATATTCCTAGCTTAATAGTGTCACCTGCTTGAGCTTGGGTAAGCATCAAAAAAGTGGCAAAGAATATTGATAAAATAAAAGATATAGCTTTATTTATCATTTTTTTCTCCATTATTTATTAATATTAAAATTATAATGATTTTTTAAAAAATAAGTAAAGGGTAAAGAATAAGTTTAATTATAAAGGATGTACAATTTGGAGTTGTAATTTTTAATTTTTATTTTGTTGAACAAGTTGTCGCACCCTATAAGTTGTGATTATAAAAATTTTTTAAGTAAAAAAGATATGGGAAAATTACATTCAATCAGCAAAAGCATCGAAATGCATGATAAACATGTATCAAAAGGAATTCATGGAGATAATACTGATATAGTCCGATTATTGAAGCAAGATTTTTTAGATAATAATGACAAGTACAAAGTTATTGGTTTTTTTAGAAAATCTCCAGGACATTATTTTTTACTTTTGACTATATTGGAACATGTAATCGATCATCAACCAATTAAATTTGAAACAATTTTAAGATCAATGCCTGATAAATTTGGCAGTAGAAGTAAAATTTTTCAAATATTTAAAGAAGCAGTTGAAGAAGAGTACCTTTTAAAAAGAAAAAATTTTAAGGATGGAAGGGAACAAATTTATTATCCATCTGATTTTTTTATTGACCAATGCAATCAATGGTTAAACATTTTTAATAAATAACGATATTTTATTATTTAGCCTTTTTTATAAGCTTTTTTTAAATCGACAAGCGGATGTTTTGGAGACATTTGAAATTTGACTAACAGTTCTCTAGCAATCATATCTCTATCTTGTTGGCTGTCCGGCAATTTAATTTTTTTTGGGATAGTAACCCACCCATTTGCATTTCTGCAAAAAACAGCAGGTCGTCCTTCTTCGTAACCCATATGAACATCTTCTAACCAATTCAGGTCGTCCCAACCCATATGTTCAATGTATTTTTTAAGAAACGGAGTAACTTTTTTATAGTCTGGGAGTAAATTCACATCATATCGATAACCGATATGTTGGCCAATCATTTTTTCTCTAGCGCTTTCTTTTTCTTTCATCTTAGAGGTATTTTTTTTAATTTTTTTTTTTTTCATCTTAGAGGTATTTTTTTTAATTTTTTTTTTTTTCATATTATTTAAATTTTATGGAAATCATCCACTCCAACAGTATGGTTTGTCCCAGTTAGTGGAACTTTTGCCAAAGCAGAAGCTTCCATTGTTAAAGCTGCTAGGTCTTCTGGTTCTAAAGAGTGAACATTGGTCTTGCCACAGGCTCTAGCTAATAGCTGTAATTCTAAAGCCATTGAATGAAGATAATTATAAACTCTTAATGCCGCATCATCTGGATTTAATCTTTTTCTAAGTTTTGGATTTTGTGTTGCAACTCCGACTGGACAACGACCCGTATGACAGTGATAGCAATGCCCAGCTTTAACTCCCATCTCTTTTTCAAAATTAACTCCTGGAATTTCTTTATTACAGTTTAGTGCAATCATAGAGCCAGTTCCAATTGCAACAGCATCTGCACCTAATGCCAAAGCTTTTGCTAAGTCAGCTCCATCTCTAACACCACCAGCATAAATTAATGTTACTTTTCCAGATTGACCAATGTCATCTAAAGCTCTTCGTGCCTCTCGGATTGCAGCTATTCCAGGAATGCCTGTGTTAGCCGCCGCAATGTGAGGACCTGCTCCAGTAGATCCTTCCATTCCATCTAAATAAATTGAGTCAGGGTCGCATTTTGCTGCCATACGAACATCATCATAAACTTTAGCAGCACCTAATTTTAATTGTATTGGAACTTGGTTGTTTGTGAGTTCTCTTAATTCTTGAACTTTTAAAGCTAGATCATCTGGACCTAACCAATCAGGGTGTCTTGCTGGAGAACGTTGATCAATACCAGAAGGTAACGATCTCATCTCAGCAACTTGATCAGTTACTTTTTGTCCCATTAAATGACCACCCATTCCAACTTTTTGTCCCTGACCTATAAAAACTTCTATACCATCTGCTAGCTGGGCATGGTGTGGATTAAAACCATATCGAGATTGTATACATTGATAAAACCATTTTTCCGAATATCGTCTTTCATCTGGAATCATTCCACCTTCACCAGAACATGTTGCACTTCCAGCCATTGTAGCTCCTCTAGCTAATGCAGTTTTTGCTTCATACGAAAGAGCACCAAAACTCATTCCAGTAATGTAAACTGGAATATCTAATTCGATGGGGTTTTTGCAACGTGGGCCAATAATTGTTTTTGTTTCACATTTTTCTCTATAACCCTCAATAACAAATCTTGTTAATGTGCCTGGCAAAAATACTAGATCATCAAATGTTGGTATCTTTTTCATCAAGGCCATACCACGCATTCTGTAACGACCTAATTGTGCTTTTATATGGATGTCGTCAATAACTTCAGGTGTAAAAATTGAATTTTGTCCTAAAAGACTTTTGTTTCTATCTTCAGAAACACCATTTGTTTTACTTTTAGATTTTTTCTTTTTTTTTGCCATTTTATATAGCTCCTTTTTTTTCAGATGGTTCTAGTGCATCATAATTCCAAAGTTTTTTACCAGCAACTATTTTAGTCATTTTACTTAAATCAAAATCAGATCCTATTTCTGCTACTTTAAGTTTTCTTTTTAACCAAGCTATATCATCTGATGTGATTTTAGATTTTACAGCATCGCTTCCATAAGATTTAATTTTTCCTCCAATAAAAATTGTACCATCATACATAGAGTCACCTAAGTTTATACCTGCATCCCCTAGGACAATTATTCTTCCTCTTTGCATCATAAAACCTGTAAAAGCTCCAGCATCACCACCTACAATTATAGTTCCACCTTTCATATCAATTCCAGTTCTTGCTCCAACACTCCCTTTACAAATTAAATCTCCACCTCGGATTGCAGCTCCGAAGCAAGACCCTGCATTTTTTTCAATAACAACTTTTCCTGCCATCATATTTTCTGCACAAGACCAACCAACTCTTCCAGTAATTCTAACTACAGGACCATCAATGGAGCCTACTCCAAAATATCCAATTGAACCTTCAAAAATTAAGTTTAATTTATTTAAAATTCCTACACCCAAACTATGTTTCCCTTGAGGGTTTTTAACAGCAATCGTTCCATAACCTTCTTTCATCAAATCATGCAGTTTGTGGTTAAGTGTTGCGCAAGTTAAGTTTTTTGCATCTATTTCTGTTCTTTTATTAAAATCAACATCATAAGCCCCATAATAAAAGAAATTTTCTGCTTCCTCTGGATTGAAAAAGACTTGCTGGGTTCTTCCTGTAAGAACTTCTTTATGAAGTCCCATAGATTGTGATTTTGAATTTTTTAAATTTCCCATACTTTTACTTCTCCATCATAAGGGTCATAAGTATCTATTTCTTGCGGCAGTAAAGTTCTAATAGCTATTTCTTCAGAACCCATTGCTACTAAATCATCTGATTCATATAGGACTAAAGGTTTAGCAGCCATTGTATCTTTTGCCATACCCAAAGAATCTTTTGTCGCTACCAAATATGTAAAAACTCCATCTAATTCCTTAAGAGAGTCGTTCATTCCGTCTCGCAATGATGCTCCACTTCTCATTTTTTGAGCTAAGTAAACTGCAATAAGCTCTGAATCACACTCTGACATAAAGCGCATTCCTTTATTTTCAAGTGTCCTTCTATTATTCCAATAATTAGTTAATTGTCCATTGTGCACTACCGAAACATCGCTAAAAGGATAGCCCCAAAAAGGATGTGCAGATCTTATATCTACTCCTGATTCCGTAGCCATTCTCGAGTGGCCAATAGCATGAGTCCCTTTTACTTTATATAATCCATATTGTTTCGAAACTTCTTCGGCATCACCAATATCTTTAACTAACTCCAAGGTTTTACCAAGAGATAATATTTCGGTCATCTCAACACTTTCAATTTTTTTTGAAAACTCCATTAAATCTTTGTCATATTTAATTACATATCTAAACGAATAAGGGGTTAAACGTTCTTCTTGATAAATATCCGCACCTAAATCTATTAAATGTTTGTCTACTTGTTTTTTTCTAATATCGTAGATTGATTTATCTTCGTTTACAGCTGAGCTTCCTTCTTTAACGTTTTCTCCTACTTTAAAACGCATAATATAATCCCCTTTACTTCCCTCGCCGTAGAGTGCAAAACCTGTAGAATCAGGTCCTCTATGTTTAAGGGCCTGCAACATATCTTGTAATTCCTTGCCTATATTTACAGTCTTTCCTTTATGAATTAATCCTGCTATTCCACACATAATAATTATTTCCTTTCGAACTAAGGTAAACAATCCAGGTAGGTGTCAAGATCCCACTGAGTTGTTGCTCCTAAAAATTTTTCCCATTCATCGTTTTTGTACCAATGAAATATTTTATACATTTCATCTGGCATAGCTGATTGAATAACTTTATCTTCTTTTAAACGATCCAAGGCTTCACCAAGGCTTAATGGTAATTTTTTAACATCTTTACCTGCTTTTTGAGCTTCGTAGATGTTTCTTGATTCAGGTTTTCCTGGATCAATATTATTTGTCAGGCCATCGTCAAAAGATTTTAATAATGCTGAGCCCATTAAATAAGGGTTATGCATCGAGTCAACTGAACGGTATTCAAATCTTCCTGGAGCAGAAACTCTTAATCCGCAAGTTCTATTTTGATAACCCCAGTCTGCATAAACTGGCGCCCAGAAACCTTGATCCCATAATCTTCTATACGAGTTTACAGTTGATGAGCCAATAGCAGTTAAAGCACCTAAGTGTTTCATAACACCACCAATACATTTTAAACCAATTTTTCCTGGCAGCTGAACATCTTTTGTATCTGGCATAAATGTGTTTTTTCCACCTTGAACATAAGTAAAAACTTCTTCTACTCCTGGTAATGTTTTATGATGTAATTTATTCACTTTATCATTTCCACCTGTCCATAGTGACATGTTTGTATGACATCCACTGGCTGAAACTCCCATAAAAGGTTTTGTCATGAAACATGCAATTATTCCATGTTCTCTAGCAACTTGTGCGCAAATTTGTCTATATGTTGAAAGTCTATCTGCGTTTCTTAATACGTCATCAAACATCCAATTTAATTCTAATTGACCAGGCGCATCCTCATGATCTCCTTGAATCATGTCTAATCCCATTGCGTTTGAGTATTCAATCACTTTCATAAATACTGGCCTTAAGGATTCAAATTGGTCAATGTGATAACAATATGGTTTCGAAAAACCTTTACCAGTTGGCGTACCATCTTGATTTCTGGTTAACCACATCATTTCTGGTTCAGTTCCAATTCTTAATTTCAAACCTTTGTGTTTCTTTGTAAATTCTTCGTGATGTATTCTTAAATTACCTCTACAATCAGAAGTTAAATGTCCACCCGGATTATCTCTTTCTTCTCTATTTCTAAAACAAGTACAATAAACTCTTCCAACTCTTTTATCCCAAGGCACTTGAACAAAAGTTTCTGGATCTGGTATTCCAACTAATTCTTTTGCTTCTGGCCCATAACCTATATAATTTTTATGACGATCAACAAATAAGTTTGCGGTAGCTCCATAAACTAACTGGAAACCTTTTTCTGCAATTCTTTCCCAGTGATCAGCGGGTATACCTTTTCCCACTACTCTTCCTGTTACTGATATAAATTGAAAATATATATAAGTAATTCCTAGTTCATTAATTTTTTCTCTAACTTTTTTTACAATTTTATCACGCCCTGGTCTGTTAACGTGCTTTTCTAGATCTGTCATTTAACTAATCCCCCTCAAAGATTTAAGATTTAGATTTACAACTTCTTAAAATTTGAAATATGTTAGCTGAAAAACAAATACTCGTCTAGATTTAGCTCCAAAGAAAATGGACCACTAGATATGGGTTGGAATTCACCTTTCGCGTTTTGATTGAAATAAATAGTTTTAATAATTCAATTTTTTTTTATTTTTAAAAGATATTTTGGAATTATTTTGATCTTAATTAATTTATAAAAATTTAGCTCCAAGGAAAAGGACTACTGGATACAGGGTGCAATTCACCTTTCGCATATCGATTAAATCTAAATGGTTTAAGAAGAGAGCTTTCTTTTCCTAAAACCTCATCTGAAACTAGATCCCCAACCCCAATCATTTTATATCCATGGTTTGAATCTGCGATTATATAAACATTTTCACAAAATTTATCAAAAACAGGGAAAGAATCTGGAGTAAAACATCCAAGCCCTCCTGATGGTCCTTTGTGATAAACTTTAATTTTTCCTTTAAATCTTTTTTGGCAATGAGCTAAAGCAGAACACCACATGTGAGCAAATTCAGCAGTAGTTTGAAATTCTGGTGAATCTGGTCCATAAGGATCTACTTTTACTTCATCTACAGGCCTCATAACCTTGTAAGGCGCTGATCCGCCCTGAACTCCTTTAAAATTAAAATCTGGCTTATAATATATTCCCCACATTTTATCAGTAATAAGAGAACCATCAACATCTGAGAATAAATGTGCATCACTATCTACGTGTATAACTGGAGGCATTTTTCCATCGTCAGTTTTTTGCATATTGGGATCAACACCCAGAACACCTTCTGTTAACATCCAATATATCCACATTGGATAATCTTTATGTATTTTTCCTTGGTCATCTTTAATAGAAATTTTTTTAGGTAACTCAAGCATATCCCAAAAACTTTTAACCCATGGACCAGCACCTACAATTACTTGCTCACAATCAATAGTTCCTTTTGAAGTAACAACACCTGTTACAGCTTTACTGTTGCTTCCTCTTTTAAATCCAGTAACTTCAGTTCCTGTTATAACTTTAACACCAAAGCTTTCAGCCTTGTTTGCTAGCCCATAAATAGCAGCAGTATTATTTGCATATCCACCTCTTTTTTCATGTAATACAGAAGTGATTCCTCTAGCTTGCCAATCATGAAATATATTTTTCATATATTTCATAGAGTCTTCTTTTCCTTCAACAAATTCTGATTCATATCCAATAGCTTTTTGTTGTTCAAAAATACTTGCAACATCTTTGTGCATACTTTCGGGGCTTATTTGCATATAACCAACGGGATGATAACTAAAGTTTTTTAGATCACTTTCCCAAATCTTAACACTATGCATCATAAGCTCTCTCATAGCTGGTTGAAAATAATTATTTCTAACAACACCACAAGCAACTCCACTTGCTCCTGACGCAATTCCATTTTTATCAATAACAACAATATCGTTATTTGTTCCGTTACCGTTTTTTTTTTTAATTTTTTCCGCTAAATGCCAAGCTGTGCTTAGCCCGTGTATTCCAGCTCCAATTACAACAAATTTTGCTTTTTTAGGAAATGCCATATTTTTTTTATGCTTTTACTCTCAATTTTTCAGGATCATAAAAAGGAAATTTAACAACTTTAGCTCCAATTCTTTTTTGATGACCATCGATTTTGCCCACTTCTACCTCTGTTCCTATATCAGAATATTTAACATCCATTCTACAAAGAGCAATGTTTTTGTTTAATGTGGGCGAAATCATCCCACTAGTTATAACACCGATTGTAGCTCTTCCTACGTGTACCCCATCACCATTAATGGCCTGCTCTTTACCAATCAGCTCTAAACCAACCAGTTTTTTCTGTGGAGAAGCTTTTCTTTTTACTAACGCTTCTTTACCAACAAAGTCATCTTCTTTTGTTTTTAGAGCCACAGAAAATCCAATTCCAGCTTCAAAGGGGTCTGTTTGATCGCTGAATTCATAGCCATAAAAAATAAGACCAGCTTCAATTCTTACCATATCTAAACCTTCTAAACCCATTGGCGTTATTCCTAAATCTTCTCCATGTTCAAATACTTTCTCCCAAACTTTAGATGCATCATTAGGGTGGCACCAAATTTCAAAACCTAACTCACCAGTATATCCGGTTCTAGAAACAATAATTGGTATTCCAACATGATCATCAATTCTAGCAATAGCAAACCTGAACCATTGAAGTTCATTTATTGTTGGTTGGGTAGGTGCAGTCCAAACAAATTTTTCTAAAATTTTTCTACTATTTGGCCCCTGCACAGAAATATTATGTATTTGATCTGTTGATGATTTTACCCAAACTTTATAATTCTTTTTTTTAGCAAGTTCTCTTAACCATGTGCCTCCATATTCTTGACCACCAATCCATCTAAAATTATCTTTAGCTAAACGAAAAATTGTTCCATCATCAATCATTCCGCCATTTTCATAGCACATTGCTGAATAACTGACTTGTCCAATAGCAATTTTTTTTACATTACGTGTTAAGGCATATTGCATTAAATTTTCTGAGTCTGGTCCAACTATTTCAAATTTTCTTAAAGGAGATAAATCAATCGCAATAGCCTTTTCTCTACAAGCGGTATATTCTTTTATTGTTCCAAGGTTTGTATAATTGTTTGCTAACCAATAACCGTTATAATCAATAAAATTTCTAGTGAGCTTAGAAGTATTTTTATGAAATCCAGTTTCTTTTGTTAGTTTTGGTTCTGAATCTTCTTTCATTCTAAATGCTATTGCTTTCGAATATTTTCGTTCTTTAGGATAAGTTCTAACAAAAATATCAGTTGGATTCCATCCATTTGCTGGATCAACATCGCAAGGACAAGCTGAAGATGCGCAAATTAAATCTTTTGTAGCTCTGAACAATACATAATCACCTGGTCTAGACCAAGGTTCGTCAAAAGAAGCAACATTTAATTGATTAATACTAGTATTAAAAAAAAGATTAATAGCAGTCCAGCCTTTTCTTGGTTTTACTTCATATTTTTTAAAAGCCTTACTAAAATTGTCTGAACAGTTTATGTGACCAAAGTAACCCATATCTTCATAGTATTTTGAGGTGCAAGCATAATTGAAAGTATCATGTCTACCTACAGTATCTCGAACAACTTCGATCATTGGATCATGATATGCGTCATAAAATTTTGAAAACAAACCAGGGCTAGGATAAGCAGCGCCCATGAAAGTACGAGTTGCTGTCGGATCAATAATGCTTTCAATTCCTTTTTCTAGTTTTACTTTATCAAAAGTTAAAAAATCTGAACACTGTCTTCCAGCAGGATCTATAATTTGAATATATTCTCCTTTTTTTACTTCATAAATTTCTGCTGTACGTCTTTTAACTAATTTTTCGTATGTTGGATCACCAAGAGGTTCAGGCAGAAGGAATTGTTCTTCACTTTTTTTAAATTTAGATTTATTTAAGAAAATTGTTAGGTCAGTTGGAGGATTTTGATTATGTACGTTCATAGCTTCTCCGGGCGCAGCAAGGATTACAATACATTTGTCTTTTGATGTTAAAGTTATTTTTTCACCAACTAGGCAATCTTTATTAAATATTATTGATGATTTTGCTTTATCAAAATCAATATTTTTGTGTTTAAATAATTTTGAAATTTTTTCATCTTGTGAAATTGTTTTTTTTGAAAAATTAGCATTAGCATTTTCTTTTAAGTTTAATATTGATAAATCACATTTACCTTTTGAATTAAAAACTATCACCTCGCATGTTTGTTTTCCTTCATCATTAATTATTTCTAACTTATCTTCTGCTGAGATTTCAATAACTGATAAACCCCCTCCCTGAATAAAGTATCTTTCAACTCCAGGTGGCAAAGTTCTTAATCCAGGATTTCTAATATTTAGGCTGGTTAACAAATTTTCCATGTGAAACATAGTATATCAATGATTAATTATGTTTCAATTCGGTTTGACTCCTCATTTCTAAGACCATACAATTTTACCTAATAATATTAATATTATTGGAGGCTAAGTATGAAAAAAATAATATCTCTTATATCTGCAATAGTAATTTCTTTTGTTAGTTTTACAGGAATTGCTTTGTCTGCAGATAGTAAGAAACCTACAAGAATTCCAGTGCACAATTGGTCAAGCCAAATTGTTATGGCCCACGTAATTGGTGGAATCTTGGAAAGTATGGGTGGTAACGTGGAATATGTTCCCGCAGATTCAAATGCAGTTTACGAGTCAATTCGTATTGGTGATGTCGATATATCACATGAAGTTTGGCAATCTGCGTTCGGTAAATCATTTGATACAGCACGTGATGCTGGTGGCTTACTTGACTGGGGTGACCATGAAGCTAGAACTTTAGAAGATATGGGTTTTCCAAACTGGGTAATGGACAAAGGTTTATGTCCAGGTTTACCAAATTGGGAAGCTTTAAAATCTGCTGACTGTGCTAAAAACTTTGTAACACCAGACTCTGGTGGAAAAGGAAGAATGTTAGAAGGTCCACAAAGTTGGCACGGAGATTTAATACCTCAAAGAATTGATGCTTTAGGTTTAGGAGATCTTTGGGTAGTTAAATTTGCTGGTAGTGCTGATGCACTATGGGCAGAAGTAGCAGCTGCTGAAAAAGAAGGAAGAGGAACAATAATTTTTAACTGGACGCCAAACTTTACAGATGGCGCTGGATTTACATTTATTGATTTCCCTCCATACACAGACGGTTGTAGACCAGCTGATGGAGGTGATGGAAAATGTGGTTCACCTGATGGTTATCTGAAAAAAGCAGTTAACGAGAACTGGGTAAAAAGTCATCCAGATGCTGCAGCTATGTTTAAAAAACTGTCATTTACTACAGGTCAGATTGGAGCAATGGCTTCTTTAGTAGATCTTGATAAAATGACTCACGAAGATGCTGCAAAAGCATGGTTAAAGAAAAACAAAAAAGTTTGGAAAGCATTTACAAAATAATTATTTGTAAAACTTAAGCTTTTGAAAATCTCTCCTGGTTTTTATAACTAGGGGGGATTTTTTTTTAGTTTTAGTGTAATTTGTAAAGTGGCGAATATGAAAAAACTGTTTCTATATATATTTTTAGGTTTGATCCTTTGCAATACAGGGTTTGCACGTACAACTGGATGTACTGATGGTAACTGTGAAGACGGATTCGGGACTTGGACTTATACGGACAAAACCACATACGTAGGTGAGTGGAGTGTTGGTAAAAAGCATGGACAAGGGATTGTGACTTGGCCAAATGGATACATATACAAGGGAGAATTTAAAGAAAGCAAATGGCATGGACAAGGAACTTTGACTTTTCCAGATGGAGCCACATACATGGGTGAGTGGCGTGATGGTTTCATGAATGGACAAGGAACTTTTACCATGGCAGACGGAACAGTTAAAAAAGGCACCTGGAAAGATGGTGCATTAGTTGAGCCGAATTAGATAGAACAATGTTGTTAGAAAATAATTTAAAAAAATACAAAGAAGCTCCGGAAGGCATTAAACAAATAGTAGGCCTTGTTGGTTTAACAGCAATAATAATTTTTACATTTATCATTTTGAACATTTTTTTTGGAGAGATTAAAGAGAGCGACAAGATCGCAGAGAACGTGAAGACTGAAGAGATTAATAAAGTCATTACTTCACTTCCTAGAGGCAGATTAAATTTCTATGAAAGTACTGAGGGTTACCAATTATCACTGAGCGAATATGAAGCGGTGTGCAAAAATACTAAAATTGTAACCCAACGTTCAGTAATGGGAGCAAACATTGTAAACGTCAGTGCAACGCAATTGTATTTTGATAATGGAAATAAAATTGATAAATATTCTGTAAAATGGGACAGCTCTTTAAATAAATGTTTTGCAGGATATACGATAAGGGCCATAGAGGGAGTGAGTGATACAATTACAGTTTCAGGTGAAGCCAAAGGTTTTTTTAAAACTAGTATAGATACTAGAGTATATTTTATAAAAAATTATTAGAGTGCTTATAAAATAAATGGGAGGGGATTTTTTTTTAATTTTAGTGTAATTTGTTGAATAAAATTTATGTCTGATAAAGTAATTATATGTGAAGGCGTTTATAAGATTTTTGGAGCAAATGCGAAAAAAATGCTTCAAGATGTCAGTGGAAATGTTGATGCCAAAACTTTCCAAGAGGCTGGTTGCATCGTAGGTGTTAATAATGCTTCTTTTGAGGTTTCAAAAGGAGAAATGTTGGTTGTGATGGGATTATCTGGTTCTGGAAAATCAACTTTACTTCGATGTATATCAAGATTGACAGATGCTACGGCAGGCAAAATTTTTATTGAAGGTCAAGATTTATTATCTTTGAAAAATAAAGAGCTCATTGAGTTAAGACGAAATAAAATGGGAATGGTTTTTCAAAGCTTTGCCCTCCTTCCTCACAAAACTGTTCTAGAAAATATTGCTTTCCCTTTACAAATTAAAGGTCTCAAAACTCAAGACAGTATTAAAAAGGCCATGGATATGGTTAAGCTTGTAGGTCTTGAGGGAAGGGAAAATTATTTTCCAAGAGAATTATCTGGAGGACAACAGCAAAGAGTAGGAATTGCCAGATCTTTAGCGGTTGAGCCAGATATTTGGTTTTTAGACGAACCTTTTTCTGCTCTAGACCCGTTAATTAGAAAAGAAATGCAAGATGAATTTTTAAGACTGCAAGGTGTTTTAAAAAAAACAATTATGTTTATTACGCATGATTTTGACGAAGCGCTTAGACTTGCAGATCGGATTGCGATAATGAAGGACGGTATCATTGAGCAATTGGATACTCCAGCCAACATTGTTTTAAGTCCAGCCACAGAATACGTTAGAAAATTTACAGAAGAAGTTCCTAGAGAAAAAGTTTTAAAAATTGAGAGCGTGATGGAACCAATGATTGATAATAAAAATTTAAGTGATTTAAAAGTTTCAAAAGATGTAATTATAGAAACTGTTGCTGAAAAAATTTTAAGTCAAGAAAAACCTGTAGCTGTTATTGATTCTAATAAAAAAGTTATTGGAATCGTAAAGCCTTCCAAAATAATTCACACTGTATTTGGCGGACGAAAAGACAATTCATAGTTTATGGAAATTTTAAAAAAATACCCAAAAATATTCCAATGGATTTTTTTATTAATTGTTTTCTTTGGCTTGTGTTTTGCAATAGATGTTCCGGAGGGTTATAAATTTATAAGGTCTGTAGCTGAATTTACAAAAGATCCAAATCTAAGTTCTTATAATTTTTTTGGTATAGAAGTTAGATATTATGGGTATGAAACTCTTTGGAGGTTGCCACCATTTCTTGGATGGCTTCCAGTTTGGGTACACAATTCATTGTTTTTTTTATTAAACGATTGGATGCCACTAGAGTTTTGGAATGCTGATATTCAAGAGTATCAAACGCGACCACTGGTTCTGCAAATTACCAGAGTGATTTCAGCTTCCATGCTTTTTTTAATTGAATTTATTCGTGAAATTTTAATTGGAGGAATTAAGACTGTCGTTGCATTTACAAGCTGGGATTGGATTGATGCAAATCCATGGGCGGAATTACCTGGACTTCCTTGGACTATAGTTACCGCTGGAGCAGTTATATTGGGTTATAAACTTAATGGAAAAGGCCTTGCAATATTTGCAGGTATTACCATGATTTATATTTCTGTATTTGGTCAGTGGAAACCTTCAATGCAGACGCTTTCATTTGTGTTGGTTGCTGCACCAATTTCTTTTCTCCTTGGTTTGGCCTTAGGGATTTGGTCATATAAAAGCAAGAGGGTTGAAGCAGCATTAAATCCTATACTCAATGTAATGCAGACCATGCCGCACTATGCTTATCTAGTTCCGATAATGGTACTCTTTGGAGTTGGAGATCATGCCGGGGCAATAGCAACAATAATTTTTGCAACACCACCCATGGTGCGTTTAACTTTGTTGGGGCTTAGAAAAGTATCACCAGACGTCGTCCATGCGGGGAAGATGAGCGGCTGTAACGAATTTCAACTTTTATTTAGAGTATTAATTCCAACCGCGAGACGAGACATTTTAATTGGAGTGAACCAAGTTATCATGCAGTGTTTGGCCATGGCAGTTATTGCATCCTTTATAGGCGCTAAGGGATTAGGTTGGAATCTATTGCTAGCTTTAAATCAACTTAGAATTGGTTTAGCTTTAGAAGCCGGTATTTGCATTAGTCTAATTGCAGTACTTTTAGACAAAATGTCTTTAGCTTGGGCTCATAAACAAACAGATTATTTTGCCAATCTTACTTTTTTCCAGCGTCATAAATATGGATTATTTTTTGTTGGGGCAGTAATAGTTGGACTAATATTTGCCTCAGTTGGATCTTTTGTTTTTAAAGAAGGTTTTAACTACCTGTATGAGGTTCCACATAATAAAGGAATATCAGGCGAACCTTTTTGGAATGCAGGGGTTGATTGGATATGGGATACTTTTTTTTACCAATTAAAAATTTTTAATACATGGCTGATTGTAGACGTATTACAACCAATGAGAGCTGCTTATCTAAGGATGCCAGTTGTTGCAACGTTTGTTTTGGTTATGGGTACCGGTTATATAATCGGTGGTATCCGATCAGCGCTTGTAGTCGGTGGCTTTACACTTTTTATTGCTCTAACCCCATGGTGGGATAGAGCTTTAGTCACAGCTTACATGGCGACTTGTGGTGTAATTGCATCAGGTATAATCGGAATAATCACTGGTTCTTTGGCCGCACAAAACACTACTAGTACAAAAATTACTTTAGGGATTTGTGATACTCTCCAAACATTTCCATCCTTTGTTTATTTAATTCCTGTTATGATGCTTTTTGGCATAACTGATACATCTGTATTAATTGCTGTGATTATTTATGCGACTATTCCCGCAACTCGTTATACCATTGAAGGGCTTCGCAGTGTTCCACCAGCTTTACACGATGCAGCTTCGATGTCGGGTGTAACGCGTTTACAAAGATTGTTTAAGATTGAATTTCCTTTAGCGTTTCCCCATATCATGCTTGGAATTAATCAAACAGTTGCTTTTGCATTGTTTATGGTAATTATAGGAGCTTTCATTGGAACAGAAGATTTGGGACAATATATTTTAAAAGCTTTATCTGATAATAAAGGTGGCGGTAAAGGACTAATCCTTGGACTCTGCGTTGCATTTATTGGTTTAGCTGTTGATAATTTGATTCGTACTTGGGCAAACAAACGAAAAAAATTATTAGGATTAGAAGAATATTAAATTAGTGAAAAAGTTTATTGTTGCTATAGATCAGGGAACGACCTCTAGTAGAGCAATCTTGTTTGATTTAAAAGGAACACCTGTTTATGTATCTCAAACAGAATTTACACAATATTTTCCAAAGGATGGATGGGTAGAACATGATCCTAATGAGATTTGGAAAACAACTTTAAAGGTTTTAAGGGACGTAATTAAAAAAAGTAAAAAAAAAAAGGGTAAAATTCTTACAATAGGAATTACCAACCAAAGAGAAACAACAATTTTGTGGGATAAAATAACTGGAAGGCCAGTCTATAATGCAATTGTATGGCAAGACAGAAGAGCTTCAGATTATTGTAAAAAGCTTATTAAACAAAAAAAGGAAACTATAATTTATAATAAAACTGGCCTTCTTATTGATGCGTACTTTTCAGCGACAAAAATAAAATGGATTATTGATAATGTTCCTAAAGCAAAAAAGTTAATTAAAAATAAAAGATTATTATTTGGAACAGTGGATAGTTTTCTTTTATGGAAATTAACCAATGGAGTTGAACACGCAACAGACGCAACAAATGCAAGCAGAACTATGCTATTTAATATTTCAACAAATCAATGGGATGAGCAAATTTTAAAAATGCTAAATATTCCAAAAAGTATATTGCCCATAGTAAAAGATTGTTCAGCAGATTTTGGTCACACAGATCCTTCCATAACTGGAACATCTTATCCCATAACTGGAATGGTGGGAGATCAGCAATCAGCAAGTATAGGCCAGTGCTGTTTTGAGCCTGGCTCATTAAAAAGTACTTATGGAACTGGTGCTTTTGTTTTATTAAATACTGGTACCAAAAAAATTTATTCAAAGAATAGATTGCTCACAACAATTGGTTACAGAGTTAATGGCAAAACAACTTATGCATTAGAAGGGTCTATTTTTATTGCAGGAGCTGGGGTTCAGTGGTTAAGAGATAAAATTAAATTTATTAGAAAAGCTTCAGATACTGAAAAAATTATTAGATCACTAAAATCAAATAAAGGAATTTATTTAGTTCCTGCTTTTACTGGCCTTGGAGCGCCCTATTGGGCTGTTAATGCAAGAGGAGTTTTATCAGGGTTGACTAGGGATACAGGCCCTAAAGAGATCGTAAGAGCGACTGTAGAGTCAGTTGCTTATCAAACGTATGATTTATTCGAAGCAATGAAAAATGATGGGCTACGACCTAAAATAGTAAAAGTAGATGGAGGAATGGTTAAAAATAACTGGTTTTCGCAATTTTTATCGGACATTGTAAATGTAAAAGTTTTAAGACCTAAAGTTGATGAAACAACTGCCCTAGGAGCAGCTTATATGGCTGGACTAAAAATTGGTGTTTACAAATCTTTGAAAGATATTTCCAAAAAGTGGAAAGTTGATAAAGCTTTTGTTCCAAAAATGAAAAGTAGAAATAGATTAGAATCATTACAAGGCTGGTCTCTAGCTGTAAAAAAAACTTTGGCTAAGTGAAATAATACAATCCATAATTGAAATATTTACATTTTAATTACAAATTTTAAGATTAAAAATAGTTTTCTTTCAATTATAGGTAGACATAAAAATAATCTTCTAGTTTAATAAAAGATTCGCGATAACAATAACAATAAAAATGGGGGAATAATGTTTAAAACATTTAAGACTATTTTAGCTGTTGCTGTTGCTTTCACTTTAGTAACGCCATCTGCTTATTCAGACGCAATAAGTAAATGGGCGAAAGGGGAATTTAATCTTTCAACAATTTCAGAAAAAGAAAGAATGAAAGAATTAAAATGGTTCCAAGATGCTGCGAAGCCGTTCAAAGGAATGTCTATCAAAGTATTGTCTGAAACTATTCCTACTCACGTATATGAGTCTGAAGTTCTTACAAAAGCTTTTGAAGAAATTACTGGAATTAAAGTAACTCATCAATTGCTTGGAGAAGGTGACGTAGTAATGGCCGTGCAAACTCAAATGCAAACTAACGTTAGCATTTACGATGCGTATATCAATGATTCAGATTTGATTGGTACGCACGCAAGAATGCAACAAGCTGTTAACTTAACGAAATGGATGGCTGGAGAAGGTAAAGATGTTACTTTACCAACTTTAGACCTAGATGATTTCATTGGTAAACAGTTTACTACAGGACCCGATGGCGACTTATATCAAATGCCAGACCAACAATTTGCTAACCTTTATTGGTTTAGAAAAGATTGGTTTGACAGACCTGAAATTAAAAAAGGATTTAAAGCTAAATACGGATATGATTTAGGTGTTCCTTTAAATTGGTCTGCTTATGAAGATATCGCTCAATACTTTACAGATGATGTGAAGAATATTGACGGTGTTAGAATTTATGGTCACATGGACTACGGTAAAAGAGCTCCTGACTTAGGTTGGAGAATGACTGATGCGTGGTTATCAATGGCCGGAGCAGGTGATGTTGGAAAACCTAATGGAATACCAGTGGACGAATGGGGAATTAGAATGGAAAAAGGTTCTTGTAACCCAGTTGGAGCTTCTGTAACAAGAGGTGGAGCTGCTAACGGTCCTGCTGCTGTATACGCAATTAGAAAATGGGATGAGTGGCTAAGAGCTTATGCACCTCCGGGCGCTGCAGCTATGGACTTCTATCAGTCTTTACCTTCACTATCTTCTGGAAACGTTGCTCAGCAAATTTTCTGGTACACAGCGTTTACTGCTTCTTTAGTTGGAAAAGATCCTAACAATAAAGTAGTTGATGCTAACGGTAAACCGTTATGGAGAATGGGTCCATCACCAAAAGGACCTTATTGGGAAGAAGGCATGAAACTTGGATATCAAGATGCTGGTTCATGGACTTTATTTAAGTCTACACCAGTTGACAGAAGAAAAGCTGCATGGTTGTACGCTCAATTCGTAGTATCAAAAACTGTAGATCTTAAGAAAAGTCACGTTGGGTTAACTATCATTAGAGATAGTTCAATCGATCATAAATCATTTACTGAGAGATCGGGTGATTTAGGTGGGCTTGTAGAATTCTACAGATCAGACAACCGAAATATATGGTCACCAACAGGTATTAACGTTCCGGATTATCCGAAACTTGCACAAATCTGGTGGCAACAAATTGGAGATGTAAACTCAGGTGCGTTTACTCCACAACAAGCTATGGATCGTCTTGCAGAAGAGATGGACTTAGTTATGTCTCGTATGGAAGCTGCTGACAAAGGTAGTAATGCATACGGTGGATGTGGACCTAGACTTAATAAACCAAGAGAAGCTTCTTATTGGTTAAATAAAAAAGGTTCACCTAAAGCTAAGCGTGATGAAAAACCTAAAGGCAAAACGGTTCCATTCGCAAAAGCTTGGAATTAATTTAGGTTAATCTAAATTGAAAAGGGGGCACTAGCCTAGTTGCCCCCTTTTTTTAAAATAAATTTTAAACAATGAGTCTAGAATTAAAAAACGTAGAAAAAAAAGCAGGATTAGATACTCATATTTATCCAACAAGTCTTAAATTAGAAAAAAATACTATTAATGTTTTATTGGGATCAACGCTAGCTGGTAAAACTACTTTGATGCAAATAATGGCTGGTTTGGACAAACCAACTTCTGGCGAGATATGGTTTAATGGTCAGAATGTTACAAATATGAAAGTTCAAAAAAGAAACTGCTCAATGGTTTATCAACAATTTATTAATTATCCAAATTTTACTGTATTTGAAAATATTGCCTCTCCACTAAAAATTACAGGTGTTAGTTCAGCCGAAGTTAAACAAAGAGTAGGAAAAGTAGCAGAACTTTTAAAATTATCTGCGATGCTAAATAAAAAACCAGATGAATTATCAGGTGGTCAACAACAAAGAACAGCTTTAGCTAGAGCTTTAGTAAAAGATTCAGATTTAATTTTATTAGATGAACCTTTAGCAAACTTAGATTTTAAACTTAGAGAGGAGTTAAGAGAAGAACTGCCAAAATTATTTGAAAATAGAGATTGTATTGTTGTATATGCTACTACAGAACCATCAGATGCATTAATGATCGGTGGAAATACAGCCACGCTACTAAAAGGCAAGGTTATTCAGTATGGTAAAACTTTAGATGTATATAGCAAACCTGAAAATTTAGTCTCAGCAAAGGTATTTAGTGACCCACCAATGAATATAGCTGAAATTAAAAAAAATGGAGATATATGTAAACTAATCGACAATAATGTGCAGTGGAAGTCATCTATAAAAATAAAAGACGGAACATACAAAATAGGAATAAGACCTCATAATATTACCACATATAAAGAAGGCAACAACTCAATTGAAATTAATGGAAAAGTATTAATCTCTGAATTAAGTGGTTCAGAAAGTTTAATACATTTTACCAATGGAAATTTGAATTGGGTTTCTTTATCTAATGGCATTCAACAAAAGAATATTGGCGATGAAACAAAGTTATTCATGAATGTAGATGAGTTTTTATATTTTGATCAAAACAATAGACTGGTAAATAATGGCTAAAATTACTTTAAAAGATTTAAGTCATAGCTATTTAGCCAAACAATATAACAATGCTGATTGGGCATTAAGAGGTGTTAATATAGATTGGAAAGATGGTGGGGCATATGCTTTGTTAGGACCATCGGGATGTGGTAAAACTACTCTCTTAAACATTATTTCAGGATTATTAAAACCAACAAGTGGCGACATCTTATTCAATGATAAAGATGTGACAAAGCTAAACCCTGTTGAAAGAGATATTGCGCAAATATTTCAATTTCCAGTCATCTATGACACGATGACTGTGTATGATAACTTAGCTTTTCCATTAAAAAACAGAGGTCTTTCAGAAATAGACATAGTTACTAAAGTAAAAGAAATAGCAGAAATGCTAGAACTCACTTCAACACTTAATAACAGGGCTTCTGGATTAACAGCAGATGGTAAACAAAAAATTTCACTAGGAAGGGGATTAGTTAGGTCAGATGTAAATGTAATTATGTTTGACGAACCTTTGACGGTGATTGATCCACACTTAAAATGGGTTTTAAGATCTAAGCTGAAAGAGCTTCATCAAAAAATTAATCGTACTATGATTTATGTAACTCACGATCAAACAGAAGCTCTAACTTTTGCAGACCAAGTTGTTGTGATGCACGAAGGTCAAATTGTTCAGACTGGAACTCCAGTTGAACTTTTTGAAAAACCAAAACATACTTTCGTAGGTCATTTCATTGGCTCTCCTGGAATGAACATACTTCCTTGCAGGATTAAAAATGGTGAAATTAATTTTGAAGGTAAAACACTTTCAAGCAACATAAGCATTAAAAAAACAAGTTTTAATAAAACACAAATAGGCATTAGACCTGAGTTTATTAATTTTTCAAAAGATGGAATTCCTGTAAAAATTAATAGAGTTAGTAATACTGGTAGACATAAAATTGTAGACACAAACTGTAGCAGTGGAAATATTAAAATATTGCTAAAAGCATCTAGCGAAATACCAAGTGGATCAGCTCACATTACTTTTAATCAAAAATATACATACGTTTATGGAGATGATTGGATAATTGAATAATGAATAAAACTATAAATCAAAAAGCTTGGTATTTTGTAATTCCTGTATTTGTTCTAGTAGCTTTTAATGCTGCCGTTCCGTTAATGACTGTAGTTAATTATTCATTTCAAGAAACTTTTGGAAATAACGTTTTTACTTGGGAAGGAACTAGATGGTTTAAACAGATTTTACAATCAGATAGATTTCATGCTGCCCTAGGTAGACAAGCAATGTTTACATCCATTATATTATTAATCCAAATACCCCTTGGTATTGGTATCGCTTTAACAATGCCAAAAAAAGGATGGGGCGTTCCAGTATGCTTAATTTTAATGTCAATGCCACTTTTAATTCCCTGGAATGTAGTTGGAGCTATGTGGAATATATTTGCTCTACCAGACATTGGTTTCTTAGGTCACACTTTAAATGCTATTGGTTTTGATTATAATTTTACCCAACAACCAGGTGATGCTTGGTTTACTACAATATTAATGGATGTATGGCATTGGACTTCATTAGTTGTTCTTTTATCTTATGCCGGACTGAACTCTATTCAACCAGCTTATTATCAAGCCGCAGAAATTGATGGTGCAAGTAGGTGGGCTATATTTAGATATATTGAACTTCCAAAAATGAAAAAAGTATTAACCTTAGCGATACTTCTAAGATTTATGGATAGTTTTATGATTTATACTGAGCCATTTGTCTTAACAGGTGGTGGTCCTGGTAATACAACTGCATTTTTGTCAATTGATTTAGTTAAAATGGCTTTAGGCCAATTTGATTTAGGACCAGCAGCAGCAATGTCACTAATATATTTTTTTATTGTTTTACTATTATGCTGGGTTTTTTACAGTTTGATGATGAGAAATGAGGAAAAGTCATGAAAAAATACAAATGGCTTGTGCCAACTATTTACATATTATTTTTAATGCTACCTATTTATTGGTTAATAAATATGTCATTTAAAACAACTACTGAAATTATTAATACTTACTCACTTTGGCCAAGAGAATTTACTACTGAAAATTATGTTAAAATATTTACAGATAGCACTTGGTATATGGGTTATGTGAATTCAATTACTTATACCGTTTTTAATACTATTATCTCTGTATCAGCGGCACTACCTGCCGCGTATGCTTTTTCTAGATATAAGTTTGTTGGAGACAAACATTTGTTTTTTTGGTTGCTTACAAACAGAATGGCCCCACCGGCAGTTTTTGCTTTACCATTTTTTCAATTTTATTCTTCAGTAAATTTATTTGATACACATATCGCTGTTGCACTTTCACATTGCTTATTTAATATTCCTTTAGCTGTATGGATCTTGGAAGGTTTTATGTCCTCCGTACCAAAAGAATTAGATGAAACAGCTTACGTTGATGGTTATTCATTTGGTAGATTCTTTTTTAAAATATTTATACCGACAATTGCTGCAGGAATAGGAATCACGATGTTTTTTTGCTTTATGTTTTCTTGGGTTGAATTGCTGCTTGCAAAAACTTTAACAGCAACTGTTGCTAAGCCTATTGCGGCTACAATGACTAGAACTGCAAGTACCTCAGGGTATGAACTTGGTTTACTTGCTGCAGCAGGAAGTTTAACTATTATACCAGGAGCAATAGTTATCTACTTTGTAAGAAACTATATAGCAAAAGGATTTGCGATGGGTAGGGTATAATGTTTACAAAATTATATGCCGCTGGTTGGGAAAAAGTAGGCCAAGCGAAGGAAAAAGGTTTTTTTGATTTTGATTTTATTACCTGGATGGCATGGACCTGGCAAACTGCAGCTTTTTTTATCTTTATTGCTTTATGTATAGCAGCCATGGTCTTATGGGAAAAGAAAGTTCCTGGAGGTAGTCCTCGCAGAGGCATTCTTGCATTGGATACAACAAGGGGCGATAGATTGTTTATATCTCTACTAAGTGCTGCATTTATCCACCTGGCTTGGTTGGGAATTGTTGGCAGTTTGCTTTGGATTGGGACTATAATTTCTATTGTATTTGCAATATTTGTATTTAAATATTTTTAAACTTTATGAAAAAAATTTTAATTCTTGGTGCGGGAGCAATGGGTTCAGCTTTCACAGTTCCTTGCACAGATAATAATAATAATGTCGTTCTTACGGGAACTCATTTGGAAGATGATTCAATTGAACAAATTAAAAGTCAAAAAAATTTTCATAAAATTTTAAATTGCAAATTATCCGACAAATTGCAGGTTATAAAATTTGATGAATTGTCAAAGGTATTTTCAACAAGCCCAGACCTGATAGTCATTGCTGTTAATTCAAAAGGTATTGAGTGGGTAGGAAAAGAACTATCAAAATATTATAAAACAGATATTCCAATACTTTTACTCACAAAAGGTCTTACTTTAATTGAAAATAAATTTGCAACACTTGCAGAAAAATTAAAACTTATTCTTGAAAAAAATGGAATAAAAAAAACTAACATTTCTGCAGTTGGTGGACCATGCCTTGCAAAGGGATTAGCTAATAGAATAAGAAGCAGTGTTGTTTTAGCAAATTCAAATTTAAATATTGTAAAATCAATAAGAAATATTATTGCAACAGAATATTATTCAGTTGAATGTTCTGATGATTTATTAGGTGTAGAGGTTTGTGCAGCAACGAAAAATATTTATTCTATGGTTATTGGTGCATCAGAAGGTCTTTGTAGTAGTAAAGCAGATAAAGAAATTAAGAAAGAAAATCATTTAAATACTGCTGCTTCACTGATGTACAAATCAATATCTGAGATGGTGTATTTTACTAAGGCTCTGCACGGCAAAGAAGAAACTGTTTATGGATTAGCTGGTCTTGGGGATTTATATGTTAGTTCAGCAGGAGGAAGAAATAGTAAAATGGGACAATATCTTGGTGAAGGTTATGATTATTTAGCTGCAAAAAAAAAATTTATGCCAAAAGAAACTATTGAAGGCGCTGAATTAGCCCTAGAAGTTGGACCCAAGATATTAAAAGAGTTTGATAAAAAAAAATTGTCGTTAATGATGGGCGTGATAGAAACTATTTGCAATAACAAAAAATTTATTTTTGAATGGTCTTAGAAAGAAGATAAATACATGCCGAAAATAATAATTCAATATGTAAAGTTTGTGGATTTCATCTGCACCAAAGTGGGAAGGTTTATCATGTACGGCGTATTTTTAATGATGGGAATTTTGGTACTTTCTTTTGTTACAAGAAATATAATTAATTTCCCTTTAATGTGGATCATAGAGATGGCACAGTTTACTATTACTGCTTACTACCTTCTTGGTGGCGGATATTCCATGTTAACAGATGATCATGTTCGAATGGATTTATTTTATGGGAGGCTTTCTGAAAATGGTAAGGCAAAAATGGACGTTTTTACAAGCTTCTTTTTAGTTTTTTATCTGATTACCTTGTTAATAGGATCTATTACAAGTTTGATATATACGCTTGAAACAAATCAAAAGCTCTTTACAGCGTGGGCACCTTATGTTTGGCCAATTAAAGTTATTATGTTGTTTGGGATATTGCTGATGTTACTTCAGTCAATTTCAATGTTTTTTAAAGACGTAGCAAAAATCAGAAAGGTAAAAATAAATTGATAGCAGAATATTTTAGTTACGAATTTATCGCCATATTTATGTTCTCAACAATGTTGGTCATGATGTTCACTGGTCAACGTGTATTTGGTGCTATAGGATTTGTATCAGCTGCTGCAGCATTGTTATTATGGGGAGATGGAGCTATTGAAATGCCTTACACAGCAGCCTGGAAACTCTTTAAATGGTATCCAATGCTTACTTTGCCATTATTTATTTATATGGGCTTTATGATTTCAGAGTCTGGCATAGCAAATGATTTATATAAAATGTTCCATGTATATTTTGGAGGAATCAAAGGTGGCTTAGCAATTGGTACAATGGGCATGATGGTTGCCATATCAGCAATGAACGGTTTAAGTGTTGCAGGAATGGCAATAGGTGCAACGATTGCCTTACCCGAGATGCTAAGAAGAAATTATGATAAAAGAATGATTACCGGTGTAGTTCAAGCAGGTAGTTCTTTAGGAATTTTAATACCTCCTAGTGTTGTTCTTGTCCTATATGGAATGATAGCTCGTCAACCAGTAAGCAAACTATGGCTAGCAGGTATTTTACCAGGCCTCTTCATGGCTACATTGTTTATATTGTATATTTATATACGTTGTCGATTACAGCCAGAACTAGGTCCGGTGTTACCAAAAAAAGATCGAGACATCCCATTTAACGAAAAAATCAAACTTTTAAGAGCAGGGATTATTCCTTTCGTGATATTTTTTTCTATGACAGGTTTGTTTTTAATGGGTATAGCAAGTTTAGTTGAGTGTTCTGCCGTAGGAGCTTTAATGGCTACATTAGCAGCAATGTACAAAAGAAAATTAAATAAAAATGTTTTGGAAGCGACACTTAGAAAAACTCTTGGTGTTTCTTGTATGTTTATGTGGATCATATTAGCTGCTCTTTGCTTTGGAGCTGTTTTTGACGGAATAGGTGCTGTAAAGGCAATTGAATATCTCTTTATTGAAAAATGGCACTTAACCCCTTGGGGAGTTCTTATAATGATGCAGTTATCTTATATTTTGATGGGAATGTTTTTGGATGATACTGCGATGTTGGTAATTGTTGCTCCGTTATATGTTCCTTTAATAATCTCATTAGGATTTGATCCAATTTGGTATGGTGTTCTTTATACAATTACCTGTCAAATAGCATATATGACCCCACCATTTGGGTATAATTTATTTTTAATGAGAGCTATGGCTCCAAAAGAAATTACTTTAATGGATATATACAAATCAATAATTCCTTTTGTCTTGGTTATGACCTT
>QCRZ01000001.1 GCA_003209225.1 Pelagibacteraceae bacterium AG-464-B04 | reverse complement strand
ATTTTTTCTTGATCTTTAAGTTCATCAATTAAAACATCAATTTTTTTATTAGAAACAGGATGTATCCAATCAGGACATATTTCCTTTAGTGGAAAAAGAACAAAATTTCTTAAATTCATTTTCTGGTGAGGTATTACAAAGTTCATATTGTTATATTCAAAATTCATTACTTTTTTAAAATAGTCCAAGATATCGATATCACAAGTACGGGGATCATTTTTTTTATTTCTCTTTCTTTCTAACTTTTCTTCAATAAAAATTAAAACTGACATTAAATCAATTAAAGGTAATTTAGTTTCAATTAAAACAACTATATTAATATATTTTGGTTTTGATTCATCTGGATACGATGGGGTTTCATAAAAGCTAGATTTTCTTAATATTTTTATTCCATAAGAATCAAGTAGAGAAATAGCTAAATTTAAATTCTTAAATCTATCACCAAAGTTTGAATGTAAATTTGATCCCAATCCAAGAAAAATCATTTTTAATTAGCTTGTTTTTCTAAAATATCTAGCTTTTTCCCTATTCCAATCTCTTGTTTTTTTAACTTGCCTCTTATCAAAATGTTTTTTACCTTTAGCTATAGCAACTTCAACTTTAACTTTACCTTTTTTAAAGTACATTTTGGTAGGTACAATAGTAAAACCATCCCTATTAATTTTACCGATAAGTTTATTAACTTCTCTTTTGTTAAAAAGTAACTTTCTTTCATTTGTAGGATTATGATCATTATAACTAGATTCTTTATATGATGCTATATGAGAATTAATTAAATAAATTTCACCATTTTTTTCAACTCCGTAGGAATCTGATATGTTGACTTTACCATTTCTTACAGATTTAACTTCAGAACCTTTTAATACAATGCCAGCTTCTATAATGTCATGAAAAAAATAATTAAAACTTCCTTTTCTATTTAGACAAATTATTTTTAAACCTTTGTTGGTTTTTTTTTTCATTCATTAAATTAGATCAGCTTGTTTCATAGCGGATTTAACTTTTTCTTTTGTGCTTTCAGTTACTGTAACTAAAGGTAATCTAACTTCATCCAAACATAATTTTAATAAACTCGCAGCATATTTTACTGGGCTTGGGCTACTCTCAATAAAAAGAGAGTTATGAAGTGGCATTAGTTTATTGTTAATTTCTTTTGCTTTAGACAGTAAATTATCATTATTTTTTGCTAACGATGCCTCCTGAAATTCTGCACAAAGTTTAGGTGCGACATTTGCCGTTACAGAAATACATCCTTTACCACCTTTTAAATTAAACTCAAGAGCTGTTCCATCTTCTCCGGAAAGCTGAATAAATTCTTCTCCCATTTTTTTTTTTTGTTCTATAACTCTATTTAAATCTGCTGTAGCATCTTTAACACCAACTATGTTTTGTAATTCAAAAAGTCTTGCCATAGTATCGATGGACATATCAACAACTGATCGTGGTGGAATATTATAAATGATTATAGGTATATTGGTTTTATCATTTATTGATTTGTAATGTTGATACAACCCTTCTTGGGTAGGTTTGTTATAATAAGGTGTAACAACCAAAGCAGCATTTGCACCTGCCTGCTCTGCAAACTTAGTTAAAGATATAGCTTCTTCCGTTGAATTAGACCCTGTTCCAGCAATAACAGGAATTTTTCCGTTACACTCTTTAACACAAAGCTCTATAACTTTTTTATGCTCTTCATGGGTTAAGGTCGGCGATTCACCGGTAGTACCAGCAGGAACTATGCCTGAAGTGCCATTTTTTAAATGATAATGAATAAGAGAAATATATGCTTCTTCATCTAGCTTACCATTCTTGAATGGTGTAATTATTGCAACAATTGAACCTTTTAACATAAATCTTTATAACATAGTTTGTTGATTCAAATCATCAAAATTAATATGAAAAAAAATTTTATAAAAAAAACCCTTATTTTTATAATTATATTACTTTTACCTAAAGATTTAATGGCTGAAGAAATGATTATACCAAAATCTCTAACAAAAAAAGATGAAATCTTGAAAGAATTGATGATTTTGCCTAAATCAAAATCAATAATTAACAAAATAGAAAAAAGTGAAAAAATAAATGCAGAAATAAAAAATCAAGCAAAAGAAGATGAAGAAATAATTAAAACAAATGTTTCAACAAATAACAAATTATCATTACAAAATATTATAATTCCTAAAAAAAAACCCTTTATTGATTCATCAACTTTAACTAAAATTAAAAAAAGCACTTTTTTACTTCCACAAAAAAAACCAATAGATAAATATAAAACAGAAATACAAAAAGAAAAAAAGATTGCAAATTTAATCAAAGGGAAAAAAACAATTTATCCGAAAAAAAAACCCATAACATATAAAAAACCTAAATTAAAAACTGCTAGTAAATCAAAATACTTTTCAAAAAATGATTTAAAATTAACAAAAAAAGTATTTAATCAAATAGATAAAAAGCAATGGAAAAAAGCCTTAAGTTTATCAAAAGACATTAAAGACAGGTCAATTTATAAATTTGTTAGATGGTTGTATTTATTGGAACCACACAATCAAGCAAGTTTTTTTGATTACATGAATTTTATTAATTTAAATCAAAATTTTCCAAGATTAGATAGACTAAGATATTTAGCTGAACATAAAATTAACATCAGTATTGTTACAGAAAAAAGAATAATAAAATTGTTTAACGAGAAGGAGCCATTTAGTGGATATGGGAAATTAATGCTTGGTCAAAGTTACATAACATCAGGTAATAAAGAAAAAGGAATATCACTAATTAAAGAAGGATGGACAACAGCAAGATTGTCAAAAAAAGATTTAGCATATCTGAGGAAAAAATTTAAAAAATATTTAGATACTACTGATCATGTAAAAAGAGCTGATTGGTTAGCTTGGGAAAATAAATATTGGGATTTACAGAGAATGCTTAAATATTTACCTAAAGATTATCAAGCATTATATAGAGCGAGGCAATTATTAATGAGCAAATCATATGGTGTTGATAATGCAATTAACAAAGTTCCTAATAAATTTAAAAAAGACCCAGGTTTACAATACGACAGATTAAAATGGAGAAGAAAAAGAGGCAGATTAGAATCCTCATTAGAGATATTATTAAATATTAAAAATGATAAAAAGTCTCTAGTAAGACCTGAAAAATGGTGGACTGAGAGAGAAATTATATCAAGGTCTTTAATCTATAAAAAAAAATATGAATTAGCTTACAAGGTGGCTAGCAACCACTCAATGAATGAAGGACCTGAATTTGCTGAAGCTGAATGGATTTCTGGGTGGATAGCTTTAAGTTTTTTAGATGACCCAATATTAGCTACTCAACATTTTCATAATTTTTATGATAATGTTGGATATCCAATTAGTTTATCTAGAGGCTCTTATTGGCTAGGTAGAAGTTATGAAAAATTAAATAATACCGAAAAATCAAAGAAATGGTTTAAGGAAGCATCAAAATATTTAACTACTTACTATGGGCAACTTGCTTTTATTAAATTATATCCCAATAAAGAATTTTCTTTAGATCGAGACGCAAATATTTCGAGCGAATCTGAAAAAAAATTTAATAATAACGAATTTTCAAAGTTAATTGTATTACTTCATGAAATAAATAAAACCAAATATACTAAAGATCTTCTGAAACATTTAGCAACTATTAATATTAATCAAGGAAGTGAAATTCTTGCAGGAAAATTAGCTACCAGTATAGGAAGGTACGACTTTGCAATACAAATAGCAAAAAAAGCTTCCTATGAAAAAAGATTTCATAATAATTTAAACTTCCCAATAATTAAGGTTCCTGAAATTGTTAATAACAAAAAAATGCCATCACAAGATCTTATACTAGCAATCATTAGACAAGAAAGTGAATTTGACACAAGCGCAAATTCTTATGTAGGAGCAAAAGGGATGATGCAGTTAATGACATATACTGCAAAAATAGTCGCTAAACAGGCTAAATTAGGTTACAACAAAAAAAAACTAACAACAGACCCTAACTATAATATTAAATTAGGCTCATATTACATAGCGGGACTTCTTGAACAGTATGAGGGATCCTACCCTTTTTCTGTTGCAGCTTATAATGCGGGTCCAAAAAGAGTTTCTTACTGGAAAAAAATTAATGGAGATCCTCAAAAAGGAAAAATCGATTATATTGACTGGATTGAATTAATAAAGTTTAGAGAAACAAGAAATTATGTTCAAAGAGTATTAGAAAATGTAAATGTTTATAAATATATGCTAGCCAAAAAACCAATTAAAATACGTAACTATTTTGTTGATGAGCCACACTATTAAACTTTATATTTTTATAGTTTATAATTAGCTTCTTTAGCGTCTTTGTGGAAGGTTTTTACAGTATCAAGCGAATATTCATTTAGGTCATAATTATATAACTCTAATTTTTTAATTATATCTTTGGTAACCGTGATTATGTGACAGCCTATATTATCAGCTTGAATAATATTAAGTAACTCCCTGGTGCTAGCCCAAAGTAATTCAGATTTAGGGTGACTTTTAACTTCTTCTAAAGAGTTAATCATTAAAGGTAATGGGTCTTGGCCTGTATCAGCTACTCTGCCAGCAAATACAGAAATGATATTTGGAACTTTTTTATTTATAACACTCATAACAGTTTTAACTTGTTGTAAGGTTAATAAAGCTGTTATATTTAATTTTACTTTATTTTCCGATAATTTTTTAATTAAATCTGCTGAGCTTTCTTTTTTAGTATTTGTTATAGGAATTTTTACATAAACATTTTCAGACCAACTTGCAATTTCCATTGCTTGTCTTTCCATTTCGTTAAAATCATCAGAAAAAACCTCAAAAGATATGGGTTTGTTTTTAATTTCAGAAAGAATGTCTTTGGCAAAAAATTTATAATCTTTGATGCCAGCTTTTTTCATTAAACTAGGATTTGTAGTTAAACCTTTAATAATACTATTGCTATTCATATCTAGCATATCATTTTTATCTGCACCATCAGCAAAAATTTTTACTTTTAAATCTTCTATTTTTTTCATTTTAACTTTTTTCTATTATATATACCGCATTAAGCAAACTGTCAGTAACAAAACTTGGTTTTTTTGGTTTTATATCATCGTACTTGTAATCCAAAAAAATAGTTTTACATCCAGCCTTTTCGCCAGCTTCAATATCTTTCCATCTATCACCTATCATAAAACTTTTTGTAAAATCTATGTTCCATTTTTTTTTTGCCTGGAATAATAAACCTGGCTTTGGTTTACGACAATCGCATTTATCTTTATCGTCATGATAACAAACAAAAATATCATCAAATTCAGTTTCCTTTTTTAAAATGTTATTAATTTTTATTACGGTATCTTTATTAACCTTTCCTCTTTGTACATCTGGTTGATTAGTAACAACTAAGCAAATAAAATTTAGTTTTTTTAACTTTTTAATTGATTTTTTTACGCCCGGCAAAATTTCAAGTTCATCTAAGGTATTAGGCGATGTTGGAAGTCCTCTTTTTAAAGGGGCTTTATTAATTACACCATCTCTGTCTAAAAATACTGCTTTTTTCATTTATTAAATTACTTTTTTAAAACAGATTCCCACTTTGTTTCGTTTAATTTTAGTTTTGGGTGTGAAACTATTAAATGCCAAACAACAGCTTGGAAGGCTTCTGTATGGGGAGTGATAGTTTTTTCGTTTATTGTTGGTATTATTACACAAACGTCAGCTACTTTAGAAGTATATCCTCCATCTCTGCCTACAACTCCTACTAATTTACATCCTTTGGATTTTCCATATTTTATTGCCTCCACAAGGTTTGGGCTTATATTTTTTTCAATATTTCCTCCACCAACAGAAAAAACAAATATAAGATCATTATTATTCAAGTTACTAACTTTTAACCACTCGCTAAAAATAGTAGACCATCCGTCATCATTTGTTCTTGATGTCAGCTCAGAAACGTTATCTGTTGGAGCATAAGACTCAACACCAATAATTTTTCTAAAGTCATTAACTGCATGCGAACAATTTCCAGCACTTCCTCCAACTCCTAAAAAGAATATTCTTCCCTTTAAATTTCTAATAGATAAAATTAGATCAACCATCTCTTCTATTTTTTTTGTATCAATTTTTTTTGTAATTTCAATTGTTTCAGATAGATGGACATCACTATAAATCATAATTTACTTTCTTTTTTTTTAAAAAAATTAATTGTATCATTTAATCCGTTTACAGAGCCTATTTCATAAAATCTATCATAAATTTCTAATCCAGCTAACAAACTTTTATTAGAAAGATCTTCAAAAACATCGGCTAAATCAAAAGCTTTATTTGATGGATAATTATTAAAAATTGAACTTTTAACTACGTTTAAACCATAATCAATATAGTTCATACTTTTTGTAGGATTTTTTTTATTATATATAACTGATTTATTCTTTAAAGAGGCATTGCTTCTATCCCACTGATTAGCATTTTTTAAGACGGTCATTAAAGCAGGTTTTTTTTCCTCAAAAAAAGATTTCTCAACTTTTGAAAAATCTATTGGTAAAAAAGAATCTCCATATAAAATAAAAAAGTTCTCCCCTAAAATTTTACTAGCTTTTTTAATTGATCCACCTGTTCCGAGCAAGTGGCTACCATCTTCTGAATAAGAAATTTTAAGATTATATTTTGAACCATTCCCAATATATTCTCTTATTTGATCTCCAAAATGAGCGATACAAATAATCACTTCTTTAATTCCTTGATCTTTAAGATATTTAAATTGTCTTGAAATAAAAGGCTGACCAGCAACGTCTACTAAGGCTTTCGCTTTTTTTACAGTTTTTTTTCCTAGTCTAGTTCCTAAACCTCCCGTTAGTAAAGCCACAGGCAAAGTCATGATAGTATTGTTTGGGTTCCTTGAAAATCGAAATTAAATCTCACTTCTTCTAAATTATTTTGAGACATTTTTTTTCTTAGTTTTTCTTTATTGTCAGCATAAAAAATTAAAAAACCACCCCCACCAGCTCCAACTAATTTTCCACCAATTGCACCATTTTTTAAACCATCGTAATACCACTTAGAAATATTTTTATTGGACATTTTCTTTGACCTTGATTGTTTAAATTCCCAATGTTCGTTCAAGAGTTCAGCAAACTGAATTAATTTTCCTGATTCTAAATATTTTTTACTTTTTATACCTAATTCTTTTACGTAGTTTAAATTATCTATCATTTTATTTTCATTTTTTTTTGTTTTTTTATCTTGTTCTTTTAAAATATCACTTGCATTTCTGGAATACCCGGTAAAAAAAAGAAGCAAATTATCTTCTAGTTTAGTTATATTATTGTGTGAAATTTTTAACGGTTCAGTTATTACTTGACCATTTTTTTTAAAATTAAAACATGTAATACCACCATATGCTGCGATATATTGATCTTGTTTACCTATTGGTTCTTTAAGGCGATCAATTTCAATGGTGCACGCAAGTTCAGCCAAATCTTTTGGGTGTATGTTTTTTTTTTGATGAGCATATAAAGATTTAATTAATGCTGTAGTAAAACTTCCGGAAGAACCTAGGCCTGTACCAGTAGGAATATCTGTTAGAGTCGTTATCTCAATTTGTGGATTTTTTAATTTTAGTAATTTAAGGACCTCACGGATAATTGGATGATGTATTTTTAAGATTTTTTTCACATTCTCTATTTTTGAGTACTTTAGAAAAATCCCCTTGATAAATGGCCTTGTAACAGTAACATAAACATATTTATTAATTGATGCAGAAATTAAAAAACCACCTTTTTTTTTATAATATGATGGTAAATCTGTTCCACCACCACCAAGAGTTATTCTTAAAGGACTACGACTTATAAGCATATTTTGAATCTTTATAAATTTTATTAATTATTTTAAGCACTTGATAAGCATCTTTTAAATTTGCTTTTGGTTTTCTATTAAAAGTAATATCATCATAAAATTCATTGATTTCGTTTTTCCAGGATATATCCTTTAATTTGAATTTCCAGCTTTTTTGTTTTGGAATACCCATTTTTTTTGACATTTTATATAATGTTAATTGTTCCCTACCATAACTGCCACCCAATCCATTAATATCAATTTTTCCCAATGTACAAAAAATTTCAAAAGAAAACATGTTTTTCCATTCAGTCCATGAAGCATGAAGAAAAGCAACTTTATTCTTTGAAGTTTTTAAAGTTAAAAAAACATTATCTTCAACTGCCATTTTGTAAAAAAAAGTATTTATAGTGCCTTTTACATTTGTAAACTCCCCTAGAAAGAGTCTGGAGAGGTCTATTAGATGTGAACCTTGGTCTATTAACTCACCACCACCTGATATGGAAGCTTTAGCTCTCCATTCTTTTTCATAACCTTTTCTCCCGCCATGACCATATCTTCCTCTTAGGTACATAGGTTTGCCTATTATCCCAGACTTAATTATTTCCTGAGCTTTAATAATAGATGGGTGATATCGATGATTAAAGGCTACTCTAATTTTAATTTTACTATTATTTAACTTAGAAATAATGCTTGATATTTCCCTAAAATTTTTTGATCCTGGTTTCTCAACTAAAACATGTTTTTTTCTTTTATATGCTTGGAAAAGAATTTTCGACAGTTGATTGTGTGGAGTGGAAATTATTACAATATCAATATCTTTTAAATTTAATAATTTTCTCCAATCTGAAAAAAATTTAACATTTTTATTGATTGCTAATTTTTTTGCTCTATTAATATTAATATCAGCACAAGCAACAAGAATACCTTTTGATCCTAAAGATTTAGATCTTTTTAAACCAATTAACCCACAGCCGATAATAGCAATTTTGAACTTTACTTGTCTCCCCATTCATATCCTCTTTCTTTACCAGTAATTCTTCTTAATGTGTAAACATCACTATTTTGCAATAAACTTTTATTATAAGCCCAATTTTTCCAATCATCCCACACGGCACTTACTAGTTTGCCAGTAATACCATCGCTGTATTTTGATCCTAAAAATAAAATTAGTTCACAAACTTTTCCTAGTGATGTTCCTCCATTTTTTTTTTGCTTTATTGATTTATTATAAAATTCTTTTCCAACTTTTTTTGGTCCAGCTTTTAATATTTCCTGCAACATATCAGTATTTAAAGGACCAGGAGCTACTGCATTAATATCAATATTATATTTCTTAACTTCTTCTGATAAGTTTTCAACAAATCTTACCACAGCAGCTTTAGAGACGGCATAACCACTAATAAGTGGCAAAGGGCTAGTAGCTCCTCCACCAGATAATTGAATAATTTTGCCTTTATTTTTTTTCTTAAAATAAGGTAATACAGCTCTACTAAAATATATAGATCCAAACAAATTAATTTGAATAGTTTTAATCCATTCGTCCCAGTTTATTTTTTCAATATTTCCTTTGGGTCCATAAATACCAGCATTATTAATTAACACATCAATTCTTTTTAATTTATTAATTGTTAAATTTACCAATTTCGTTATTTGTTCATAAGAAGAAATATCGGTTGCAGAATATAATATTTTTTGGTCTTTATTCTTAAATTTTTTTAATTTCTTATAAGCTTTTTTAATCTGAAAATAATTTCTTGAACAAATAACTAAATTTGCTCCTGAAATTAAGAAATGTTTAGCAATTTCAAAACCTAAGCCTTTACTAGCTCCTGTTACAATTACAACTTGATTTTTTAAATTATATTTATGTTCTTTCTTAGGTACAGGTGAAGATAACAAATTAATTCCTTTACCTACATAAATATATCTATTTTTATAAATTTTTTCAAAATGGTTGCAAAAATTGTTCGGATCAATAATTGTCAATCTATTATTTATCTTATTTATTGAATTGGGTGAAATATTTAAAAAATCTTTCGATTTTCCTAATATGATTAAAGCATCTACTGTGTTAATTTCTGAAATTGGTGAAGATACTTTTTTAACTACTCTACTTACATGAGTGGGTAGTTTTTTAACATTACTATCAAAACCAATGATTTTAATATTAAATTTCATTAACCAATTAGAGATTTCAATCGCAAAAGATCTTCTTAAAGTATCAGTGTTTTCAGTATAGGTTAAGCCCCATATTGACACTTTTTTAATTTTTTTATTTATTATTAAATTTTTTAAGTGACGATAAATCCATTGTTTATGGTTATCATTGCTGATCTTTATTGATGATAAAAGTTTAGTATTTAAATTTTTTGAAACTGAAATTTCATTTAAATAATTAACATCTCTGCCTAAGGTACCACCACCAAAGGGAACGCCGGGTGATAAAAAAGCTTTTTTTCCAATTCTTGATTCTGATTTTAAACCTTCCTCTACTTCTTTAGCATCAGCTCCAAAACTTTCGCAGATTAAGGACATTTCATTAATAAAAGAAATTGATGTTGCTAAGAATGTATTTATTGCATGCTTAGTAATTTCTGCAGACTCTATTTTCATCCACACAATATTGTCTGTTATTATTTCAAAAAGATTTTTGATTTTTTTTCTAGAAGAAATATCTCTATAACCTACAATCATCCTTTCAGCGTTTAGAAAAGATTTTATAGATTTACCAAGCCTCAAATTTTCTGGACAACAAAAAAAATGAAATTTTTTTTTTAATTCTTTTTTTGCAAATATTTCTAATACTCTTATTGAACCAACTGGTAATTGGGATGATATAATTATAAATTTACCTGAATTAACTTTTTTCAAAGTTTTTTTAATTTTATCTAAAACATATTTTTTATTAGCACGATCGTATTCATCTACAGGGGTATCATAAGTAAACCAGATTACATCTGCTAAATTTATTTTTTTTGAGTTATTAACAAATGATAGTTGACCATTTTTATTTGATTTTTTAATAAGTTTTTTTAAATTTGGTTCAAAAATAGGTGGAATATTTTTTTTTAAGTTATTAACTAATTTTTTATTTTCATCGTAAGCGATAACATCAAAGTTTAAAGAAGCTAAGCAGGCAGACACTACCGAACCACAATGCCATAGACCTTGAACAAAAATAATCATTTTCTTTTTTTAAAAATCCATTTATTATTTTTTAAATAAATAATAGTTTGTATTATACTCTCTTTAATTGTAAATTTTGGTTTCCATCCCAATAATCTTATTTTTTTTGTACTTAAAAAAATAAACGGACTATCTCCAACCCAACCTCTTTTACCTCCAGTAAATATAATTTTTGGTTTCAATTTTAAATATTTGCAAATCACATTAATTGATTGTTTCACATTGACATATTCATTAGTTCCAATGTTAAAAATATTAACTTTTTTTTTACTTCTTTTAATAGCTAAGATAATTGCGTTAATACAATCATTAACATTAAGGTACGATTTTCTTTGATTACCATCACCTAAACAATTTAGATAATTTGGGTGTTTCATTAATTGCTTATAAAAATCATAAACGTGTCCATGTGAATATCTATTCCCTAGAATAGAAACAAAACGAAAAATCCATGTTTTAAAACCATAGGCTTCACAATAAGCTTGGATAAGAGACTCTCCTGCTAATTTTGAAGCTGCATAAAAAGAAGTTTGTATTGGAAATGAATAATTTTCAGGAGTAGGAAATTTATTTGGTTCACCATAAACAGATCCTGTTGAACAAAAAACAATCTTGCTAATCCTATTTTTTCTCATTGCCTCTAACACATTATATGTAACTATTGTGTTTTCTTCTAAGTCTTTTCGAGGGTGCTTGATTCCAAATCTAACATCTGCGTTTGCAGAAAAATGGAAAACCATACTCGAACCCTTAAATATTTTTTTAAGTTTAACTAAATTTTTTAAATCTGACTTAAAAAATTTAAATTTATTATTTTTGAAAGCCTTATTTAAAAATTTTTTGTTTCCAGTGCTATAATTGTCAATACCAATAACATGAAGATTAATAGCAAGCAATTTATCAACCAAATGGCTACCTATAAAACCAGCACAACCAGTTACAATAATTTTTTTTTTATTAATATTTGAGATCAATATTTGGCCAGTAATTAAGTTAATAATTTTAAATTTATTGAAATACAAAGATTGCAGAATTCAAATGATAGGGGAATTGGGAAATAATTTTTTTTAATTATTAAAAATTTTTTTTTCAACTCATTAATAATTTCATGTGGTAAATTTAGATGTTCACTTTTTATAAACCAATCATAATTTGTTTTATATTTCTTTTTAAAAATTCTTTCAGCTGAGATTTTTCTAGCAATTGTATAAGCTAAACTTCCTTCACAAGGTATTACGATTTGAAAAAGGCCATTTTTTTTTAAAACTCTAGATACTTCATTTATTGTATTTGGTAAATTTGGCAAATGTTCCAAAATATGTATTGCAATAACTCTGTCAAAAGTATTGTTTTCAAAATTAAACTTCTTTTCGCAGTCACCTAAAACTGTTTGCACAAATGGATGCTCTTCAGAAATAATCTTTAATAAATTTTCTCTCTTATCCATTGCAAAATAATTCTTTTTTTGATTATCTGACAATTTTTCATAATTTAAATGCTCACCTATACCCGCTCCTATTTCTAAAGTTTTAAGAAAATTGTTTGGTTTGTTTTTTGCTACAATGCCATGATTAAATCTATCTACAATACCGTAATTTTTTCTTAAAACTTTAAGCCAATATTCCATAAAATTATCTTTAATAATTTTTTGTTTTTCTGTTAGTTTTGGAACTTCCTTTGGAAAAAGATCTTGTTTATTTATATTCTTATTAATCATCAAAATTAACTTTTTTATCTACTATAAATTGTGGCCTTTTTTTAACTTCATCATATATGCGACCAACATACTCTCCCAACAAACCCAATCCTAATAGTTGGACACCAGCAAAAAAACTAATCAGTATAACCGTGGTGGTTAGCCCTAATGTTAAATTTATTCCTAAAATTTTTTGAAAAAAGTACCAGATTCCTAAAACAAAACTTAAAAAAGCAATGACAAAACCCACAACTGACATAAAAAACAATGGTCGAGAACTAAACCCAACCAGTCCATTGAAACCTATTTTCAAAGATCCTAGAAATTTATTATATTTACTTTTTCCTGCAAATCTTTCAACACGATCATATTCTATAAAAGATTGTTTAAATCCAACAAAAGCAATCATGCCTCTGAGAAAACCATGACTTTCATTTAAATTTTTTAAATGGTCAATTACTCTTCTAGAAATTATTCTATAATCTCCAGCATCTTTTGGGATACTGACATCGCTCAGTTTATTAATTAAATAGTAACCTATGGAAGAGATTATTTTTTTAACTAAAGTTTCACCTTTTCTTGTAACTCTTTTAGCGTAAACAACTTCGTATCCAGTAATAATTTTTTTATGTAATTGTTCAATTATTTCTGGAGGATCTTGCAAATCAACATCTATAATTACGCAGTATGAGCCTGTACAATTAACTATCCCAGCAATTGTTGCTGCAGGTTGTCCAAATCTTCTTGAAAAAACCATAAGTTTAATGCTTTTATTTCTTTTAATTTCCTCTAGTATAATTTCTTCTGTACCGTCAGTTGAGGGATCTAAAGCAAAAATAATTTCATATTCTTTGCCTATTTTGCTCAAAATAAGCTCAGTTCTTTTTAAGAATGGTTTAATATTCTCATTTTCGTTACGGACAGGAACTACTACTGATATTTTTGTCATATATACTCAATAAGTTAAAAAGGTTATATCATAAAAGATGAAATAGTTATTAAATTTAATCTATAGAAAAATTGTTAATTCAATAAGTATAAGTTCTATTATGTTTTTTTATACTTTCCTTTTTTGAAATAGATATTAATAATAATAATTATACCAAAAGGTTCAAAATATATGTTTTATAAAGCCAAAAAAAAAGTTTCTCGGAATGATCTTATAGATAGAGCTTTTGAACCTAAAAATGAGGCTATTGATATAATGCTTTTATTTCCTCCAACATCAATAGGAATAAATTATGCTCACAGATATGGTAAAAAAGATTTGGGTGATTTAAAAGGAGATTTAATTCCACTTGGTATAGCGTCATTAGCTGCATATTTAAGAAAATTTGGTTTTGGAATAGCCGCTTTAGATTGTATAGCTCTCGAATTAAGTCATGATGAGATTGTTGAAATTGTGAGAAAAAAAAAACCAAGATCTATCGGAATTTCAGCAACAACTTATGCTCTACCAGCATCAACAACGTTAGCTGAAAGATTGCGAAAAGAATTTCCTAATTTGTTAATTATATTGGGAGGTGCACATGCAAATGTTGCGGGTACAGATGCGGCAAAAAACATTAAACCAATTGATATAGTCTCTTATCATCCCGAAGGTGAAACTGTAATTCATGATATTCTTAAAAAGTTTTCGGAAAGTGATTTTAATCGTGAAAAATTTTTAAAAAACCTAGAATTAATGAAAAGTATTAAAGGAATTATTTTTAGGAATCATGATGAAATTATAAAAAATTTACCAGGAGAAATTATCAAAGACTTAGATTTTTTACCTTTACCAGCAAGGGAATTGTTTCCTATGGAAAGATATGTTCCGTTACCAAATCAATACAAAAAATTACCAATGACAAATATGGTTGTTATTAGAGGTTGCCCATATGTTTGCACATTTTGTGATCAAGCAGCTACTACTGCTCGAAGAAGAAGTCCTCAAAAAGTTGTGGAAGAGATAAAAGATGTGGTTAAAAAATACGGAGTAAAAGAAATTTCCTTTTGGGATGACACAATGAGTTATCACAAAAAATGGATGAAGGAATTTTGCACTCTACTCATAGAAGCTAATCTCGATGTTATATGGTCATGCTACGCTGCTGTTAACACTGTTAATCAAGAAATATTATATTTAATGAAAAAAGCTGGTTGTTGGAATATTTTCTATGGTTACGAAACTGGTGTTCAACAATTAGCCGAAAACATAAAAACTAATAGAAAAAATAAATCAATGGAACATATGATGGAAGTAGCTAAATGGACTAAAAAAGCTGGTATTGAAGTAAGAGGATCTTTTATGATTGCACTGCCAGGAGAAACTCCTGAACTAGCAGAACAAACCATTAAAGATGCTTTAAGATTAGATCCAGAATATGCTCAATTCAGTGTTGCTACACCTTATCCTGGAACTGCTTTGTATGATGAAATTAAAAAAGGCAAGTGGGGAAAACTTACAACCAATGATTTTACCGAATATCAAGGATGGAATGTGGTATTTTTGCCTGAGGGATATAAGAATAAAGAAGAAGTATTAAAAATGAGTCGTAAAGCTTTTAAAACATTTTACATGAGACCTAGATACATAATGAAAGCAATCCTCAATATAAGAAGTCTAGAAGATATAAAAAGATATTTTAAAGGCTTTAAAGCGCTTGTTAAGGGTTTTGTTTAACTAAATATTTTAGACTTAATTTTAAATTTTTATTAACTTAAAAAATTGTAAATAATTAAAATTTATATGCAAAAAGAATATAAAAAATATTCAAATTTACTCATAATAAGCTTATTTATAGGATTCCTAATTACCGGAATTATAATTTACGATGATTATGGAATTTCCTGGGATGAATATTATCAAAGAATAAATGGTTTTGTTTCACTAAATTTTATTAGAAAATTTTTTTTGTTTAATGAAATATTTCCTAATTTAACACATGATACTAAAAGTTTTGCTGAAACAGCAAAGATATATGGCGTAATTTTTGATTTACCAACAGCTTTTATTGAATACAAATTTAAAATAGAAAATTCAAAAAGTTTTTTCTTACTAAGACATTTAGCCAGTTTTATTATTTTTTTTATATCAAGTATTTACTTTTATTTACTTTTAAAAAAAAGATTTTCAAAGAAATTATCTATAATAGGAATAGTTTTTTTCATATTAAGTCCAAGAATTTTCGCAGAAAGCTTTTACAACAACAAAGATATATTGTTTCTATCAATATTCATTATTAGCATTTATTATGCAATAAAATTTTTAAATAAAAATTCATATAAAAATTTAATATTAGCTTCATTATCATCTTCAATCTTAATTGCAACCAAAGTTATTGGAATTATTATTCCTTTTATAATTTTTGTTTTTTTTGTACTTAAATCTATAGATGATAAAAATAATATAAAAAAAAATATTTTAAAATTAATTAATTTCTTTTTTTCACTTTTTATTTTTACAATTATTTTTTGGCCATATTTATGGAACAGTCCATTAAGTAATTTTTTACATGCATTAAAAACTTTTAGCTCACACCCCTGGACAGGAGCTATTTTTTATTTTGATCAGTACATTAGCGCAATGAATCTCCCTTGGCACTATCCAATTATTTGGATTTTGATATCTACTCCTATTATTTATTTAATTTTCTTTTTTATAGGCTCATATTTAATATTAATTAGAATTTCCTTTAGATTCATCAACTTATCTAAAAAAAAAAAATTTAATGATTTATGGATGGGCAACAAAGAAAGAATGGATGTAATTTTTTTTTCAATTTTTTATTTTACTTTATTCCTTGTAATAGAACTCAACTCAACCCTATATAACGGATGGAGACACTTATACTTTATTTACCCATGTTTGATTTTTATTTCCATTAGAGGCTTTGAGTTTTTATCTAAAAATTACATTAAAAAATATTTAATAGTTATTACAGCTCCTTTTTTAATTTTGATTTTTTTGTGGATGTATACAAACCACCCATTTCAGTATGTTTTTTTTAACAAATTAGCAGGCAAAGAAGTAGAAAAATTTTTTGAATTAGACTATTGGGGAGTAAGTAACAAAAAAGCGATATCCTTTATTTTAAATAACAATGAAAATGAAGAAATTAAGATCTATGTTTTAAGTAATTCGCCATATTATTTTAGTTTACTTCTATTTAGCGAGAAAGATAAAAAAAGAATTAAATTTGTTAACGAATTAAACAAAGCTAATTATCTTGTAACAAATCATTATTATCAAAAAGGAAAACCTATTGATATTAATAATGAGTTAAAAGAAAAATATCAATTATTAAAAGAATTTAAAGTTGAAGAAATGATAATTAATAGTGTTTATAAATTAAATTAATTGATAAAATAAAGTATTGAAAGTTTATGAAAATATTTATCTATAAAAGTCTTTTTATACTAATTGGAGTATATATTTTATATCAACTAACTATAGGCATGACTGTAAATAAATACGAGAATAAACTTAATTACTTAACTAACGATCAAGGTAGAGAAATAATAAGAAATAAATTAAGAAATGAATTAATTAAAGCAAATTCTAAAGATCAAATATTTAATCCAAATGATAAAAAGATTATTAAAGAATTTATTTTAAAAATACAAAATGAACTTAATAATTAATTAAATTTACGAAAAATACTTCTGTTTATCTGTTTTCCAGAAAATTTCTTTGTTTAAAGTTTTAATAAATTTTTTTGCAGAATCACCTCTTCCAAAACCAAAAAATTTTTTATTTTTTTCTTTTTTTATATATTTAATTTTTTTTAAAAGTTGAGATTCTTTAAATTTTAAATTAAAGATAAATTTGTTGCCTGACCTGTTTTTTTGTCTATTTCCTAAGTTAATTGTTTTAATTCCATAAATTGGAGCTTCTCTTATTCCTGAGCTTGAGTTTCCAATTATAAATTCAGAATTTTTTAATAAAGTGAGATAATATTCGAATCTTAGGCTCGGAAGGATTTTAAACCTGGTAGAAAATTTGAGTTTTTTAATATATTTAAAAATTATATCAGAAAAAGTGTCATTGTTTGGGTAAATAATTACGTAATTTTTTAAAGATTTTTTCAAAACATTAAATAGAATTTGGCATTGCTTAATGACTTCCTTTTTTTTTAAAGTTGTCACTGGGTGGAATAGAAAAATTCCATATTCATTAAATTTTAAATTATATCTTAACATTAAGTTTTCAAAAGAAGGGAGATCTTTTTTTATCATTATATCAACTTCAGGTGAACCAATTATATAAATGTTTTTCTTAATCTCACCCATTTTAATTAAAACATTTTTAGCTTTTTTATTAGAAACAAAATGTATATGCGAAAGTTTAGTTGTTGCATGCCTAATAGATTCGTCAACCGTTCCAGAGACTTCACCACCCTCTATATGTGCTATTAATATATTGTTAAGATTGCAATGAATAGATGCTGCTAATGTTTCCGATCTATCCCCATGGATAACAACTAAATCAGGTTTAATTGATTTTAAAGTTTTATTAAAAAGAGTGATGGTTTTGGATAAAATAATATCCATTGAATCTTTATAACTTTGATTAAAAAATTTATAAATTTTAATATCTTTAAAATCATTTTTAATTTCATTAAAAGTATATCCATGAATTTTTTGTAAATGCATACCGGTAACAGCAATTAATGGTTGAAATTTTTTACTTTTTTTGGTTTCGATGATTAAAGATTTCATTTTTCCGTAATCGGCCCTGGAACCAGTTAAAAACAAAATCTTTTTTTTGTTTTGTTTAGACATCTTTTTTCTTAATAAATTTATTTTTAAATATAAATTTTTTAGCCTTTTTACCTAATAGTTTTTTATAATCCTTTGCTGGAAAATCTCCTGTACCAGGCCTCTTAATCCAAACATTTTTATTTGATAATTTTTCATTTTTAAGGATATTTTTTATTGAGACTACTGAAGAAAATGCAAAATTTGAGGTTTTTTTTTCTGTGATAGTTATTTTTTTTTTGGATCCATTAGATAAAAAAATTATCTCAGAGCATTTTTTTAAAGCAGATAGTTCTAATGGGTCCATAGAACATATTATATCAGGACCTTTTCTTTTTTTATTATCAGTAAAATGTTTTTCAATAATACATGCTCCTTTTGCCATTGCAGCAATGCAAGGTGTTATTCCTATTGAATGGTCTGAATAACCCACTATTGCACGTGGAAAGTTTTTTTTTAAAGTTTGAATGTAATCAAGTTTAATATTTTTATAATTTACTGGGTACTCGCTGACGCAATGCAAAAGAGCATAGTTAATTTTATATTTTTCAATTATTTTAACGCTTTCTTTAATGGATTTAAGATCGTTCATTCCTGTACTCATAATTATTGGTTTTTTAAATTTACAAATTTCTTCAATTAAAGGTAAATTATTACATTCACCTGATCCAATTTTAAATAATTTTACTCCTAATTTGTATAATTTGTGAGCTGCTTCTCTTGAAAAAGGAGTACTCAAATATATCAATTTTTTTTTTTCAACATATTTTTTTAATTTAATTTCATTTTCAAAAGACATATGATTTTCTTTAATAACTTCAAAAATTGATTTATTTGAATTTGGGGGTATGACTTCTTTTGCTTTATCTATCATTTCAGCGTTTAAGATATGTGTTTGGTTTTTAATAGCTTCGGCACCATTTTTGTAAGCTAGATCAACCATTTTTTTTGCAATTGATAAATTGCCAAAATGGTTAATTCCAAGTTCACAAATAATTAATGGCTTATATTTATTTCCAATTTTTCTATTTCCTATTTTAAACATTTGGTTTTAAAAATAATGCATATTTTGTATTAGGTTTGCTTATTAATTTAAAAAAATTTAATTTTATCACCAAGACAAAACTTCAGTTTAATTTTATTATAAGGGCCAAGTGGTGTTTCGTTTAATTCGAAATAATGACAATCACCTTTTATGTCATGATAATATTTCCATTTTCTTTTAAAATAATCTTTTAAAAATCTTGAATTAGCAGTTCTTCCGTCAACAATTATAAAAGTTCCAGGTTCTAAAAAGTATTCAAAAGTTAAAAGGTCTGATGACATCGGAAATCTTGAAATATTGTTAATGCTGAAACCTTTTAAACGTTTCTTCACAAAAGTTGAAGGTCCATCTAAATAAATAAAATCTGGCGATATATCAGGTATTGTTGAATATGTTGTAACAAACCTTCCATCGTACTGGGTAAGATTAATTTTACTATGAATTAAAGAAACAAATTTAGATAAAAATTGTGGAACTCGTTTCTTGGTAATTTTTAAATATTCTAAACTTTCTTCCAAAGCATAAACATGAAATTTATTTTCAACTCTAATTTCACTTAATGTATTATTAAAAAAATGAGACAAAATATAGCATGCATCAGCCATAAAAATAGTTGAAAAGCCAGAACCATATTCCAATGTATTTAAAGCTTTTCTAGAAAGAATTATCCAATGCAACCTGCAAAGATCACTTAGCTCATAAGTAAAAGGTTTTTTTTCTCCAGCCTTTACAGTTCTTAAAAATGTTGGGTACCTTGTCGTTTTGGTGTCTTCTGAGATTTCTTTTATTAAGTAAGATAATTCAAAAAATTTTAAATAAATTTTGACTTTAACATTATCATTAAAACTATTTAAATTAAATTTTTTTAAGAAAATAATTATTGGTTTGTAGTTTTTAAATTTTAGTATTTTTCTTTTTTTTAAGTTCATGAAATCTTTTTACATTTCCATTATGACTAACTTAGATACTGATAAAGCTTTTTCATGTCACATTTATCATTGCATTTATGGCCTTTAGGAAAATTTCCTGAAACATGCATTTTTCTAAGTTCTTGATATTTTTTTCCATTCCAGATTTCTTCTAAAGAATTATCATTAATATTACCTAAAACTAATTCACTGTTAGATATTTGTGTACAAGGAACTACATTTCCGTCGGCCATAATAGATACTGATAGCCAAGGATATTCACAATATTGCTGACTATAATGAGATTTACTTTTTATATCCTTGTCATTTTCGTATAACCATCTGTTGTCTTGACTCTTTATATAAGCAAAAACTTTTTTATCACTCCAAAATTTTAAAAATTCTTTGTGCATAGTTATATCAGTATTATCAAATCCTAAATCTATCATGCAAGGGACAAGAATAGTTTTAAAATTTCGTTTCTTTTTTATTTCTAATAATTTAATAATTTTTTCAACTGAATCTTCAAAATTAGCTCTCTTGCCTCTAATTTTTTGAATTTTTCTTTCATCCATTGCATCAAGAGAAAATTTAAGAACTCCTAAGCCTGCCTCCATTGCTTTTTCGGCTTTTTCAACAGTCATTGTAGCTGGGGTACATGAAAAATAAGTTGGAATATTTTTTTTTGTGCACATTGATATACGTTTAATTAATTTTTTATCTAAAAAAGGTTCACCAAATCCATGCAAAACAAGATGTTTTGAAATTACTGAAAAATAAAAACCATTTTCTGAAACTTCATCAATTTTTTGATTATATTCATTTTCAATCCAATTCCAAAAATTTTCAAGTTTATCTTTTTCATGTGTTTTAACGTTATTTAGTAACTTTTCAAAAAGATCATCATCAATCCAAATATTTTTTCTAGTCATATACATGGTTCTTGGGCACATAACACATTTCATATTACAGTAATTGGTTGTTTCTATATTGTATATGTATGGAGATTCTTTCTTTAAAGAATTCAACTCAACGGTAATATCATCAATGTCAGATTTTTTAAGAAAACCTTTTGTTATTTTGTTTTTAATTGTGTTTGAATTTTTGAAAAAATCAATATCGTACATATAATTGTTAATAAAATACTCTTATTAAAAAGTTTTATAAAGATATAATTGTTGAGCCTTAATGTAAATAATATTCATTTATTCAGTTAATCTCTTAAAACCCATCTGCTTAACTGGTCCTTCTAATTTTTTTTTCAAACTATTTGATTTTTCTAATTTAGAAATTTTTTCAAAAACATTAAAACAGGCTTTTTTATACTTTTCTAGTAATTTTGGAGTATGCTTATAATTAGCATAGCATTTTTCTGATGCTAAAATTTTATGTTTAAGCATTTCTTGCGTAAAAAAAGTGGATGCAACAGGCCAATTAATGTTTTCTAGTCTAAAATTTGCCATAGGATCAATTCCTTGAATATGAATGTTTAAATTTGAATTTTTTGCTGCATCAAACCATATTTTTTTAATCTTTTTCCCAATATGTATTAATTTGTTTCCAAGATTAAGTTTTTTATGTTTTTTAATAAATTCTAAAGCACAAGTTGGACCTATTTTTTCAGTCCAAAGAGCGCTGCTTATAAAAGTTTTTGTAGCAAATTTCATTATGTTTTTTCTTCCTATAATCGCACCCATTGGTATACCATTAGCTATTGTTTTTCCAAAAATAGCTATATCAGGGTTCACTTTAAAGTTTTTATGAGCGCCACTAGTACCAAGCCTCCATCCACTTGTAATTTCATCAAATATTAAAACGCAATTATTTTTATTTGCTATAATTCTTAGTTCTTGAAGATAGTTTTTGTCAGGTAAAAAATCTCTACATGGCTCAAGAACTATAGCGGCACAATACTTAGCATTTTTTTTGACAATTTTTTCTATATCCTTCCAATCATTAAATTTAAAAGGAATTAATGTATTTTTTAAATTGCTAGGTACGCCCAACGGATTAAGTCCTTTCAACAAGTGAGTGTTTAAAACTTTCTTTGATTTAAGATTTGCAGATAAATACCAATCATGCCATCCATGATAACCACAAAATAGAATTTTTTCCTTTTTTGAGTAAGCTCTAGCTATTCTTATAGCTATAGACATGCTTTCGCCACCAGTTCTTGCATATCTAACGCTATTTGCCCACGGATGAATCTTTGTAAGAACCTCAGCTAATTCAACTTCTTGAGGAACGTTTAAAGTTGTCATTGATCCTGATTTCAAAGCTTTATTAGCAGCTTTATTTATATCCGTGTCTGAATAACCTAAAACAGCAGACCCCACACCAACCATTGTAAAGTCAAGAAACTTTTTTTTATCTATTCCCCAAAGATAAACTCCTTTTGCTTTAGAATAATAAGTGGGCCAATTTCCTCCGGGTAAATATATTTCTGGCCTTTTTCCAAAAAGCTGTGATAAGCCTGGTATTAATTTTCTTGCGTAAGTCTGAAGTTTTTTTGGATTTTTCTTGTATTTTTTATACATTTTAAAATTTAAAAATATTTAAGATTTGTATCACTTTTTTTAATTGTTTTTAATTTAGTTAAATGATGCCTATACCAATTTACACCAAGATATTTTTTATTAACTAATATTTTAGGATTTGATTTTAGATAATTCAACACATCTTTTAAATCAAAATTTTTTTTTTTTGGATAAATTTTTTGGTAAATTTTAAAAATAACATAGTAATCTTCTATATAATCTAAAGTAAGTCTATATTTTTTGTGTAAGTTAATATCTCTCAAATTACTATAATTTTTAATAACAAATTTATCTGAATTTTCCCAAATATAGGGTGTGACATGTTCTCTTTCAAAATTTTTTTTTGCTTCAAAAAAAGATTTTTTTAAAGATTTAAAATTAAAAACCTCAACATCATATCCATCAGGAAAAGTTGCTGGATGAATATTACTTACATAATCTATCCCTTTTTTAGTGTTAAAAAAGACAATAATTTTATCAATTAATCTAGAGTCTATTAAGGGACAATCAGAGGTAATTCTTACAACTGTATCAATTTTGAATTTTTTAGCACACTGATAATATCTATTTAACAAATTAGTATGATGCCCCCTAAAAACAGAAATTTTATGCTTTTTACAAATATTATAAATTATATCGTCAATTTTCTCGAAAGAGGTGGCAACTATAACATCATCTAGTAATTTAGATTTTTTTAATCTTTCTACAATATGTAGAAGTAAAGGTTTATCATAACCTGGTAATAATACTTTTCCCCATAATCTTGAGCTTGAAATTCTTGCTTGTAATATACATTTTGTCTTCATTGCAAAATATTAACCTATTAAAAAATTTTTTCACCCTTTGGCATTGGATTATTGGCGGAGAGAGAGGGATTCGAACCCTCGGTACATGTTTCCACGCACGGTCATTTAGCAAACGACTGGTTTAAACCAACTCACCCATCTCTCCGTGTCAATTGGTTTATATTCATTATATTGAATATTCAAGCTTATTGCAGTAATTTTTAAAAAATATGAAAAATAAATATTCTATCTTTTCCTTAATAAAAAACTCTTTTACCTATCACGAAAATTGGCAAAGAGCTTGGAGAGACCCAGAGCCTAAAAAAAATTATGATGTAATAATAGTTGGAGGTGGAGGTCATGGTTTAGCTACGGCTTATTATCTAGCAAAAGAACATAATTTAAAAAACATCGCTGTTTTAGAAAAAGGTTGGATAGGCGGAGGTAACACTGGAAGAAATACTACTATTATAAGATCTAACTACTTATGGGATGCCAGCGCCGGTTTATATGATCACGCATTAAAACTTTGGGAAGGTTTATCTCAAGAGTTAAACTATAACGTAATGTTTAGCCAAAGAGGTGTTATGAATTTAGCTCACAACTTACATGATGTAAGAGAATTAAAAAGAAGAACTCATGCAAACAGGTTAAATGGAATTGACTGTGATTGGCTTGATACAAAGCAAGTTAAAGAATTTTGTCCAATTATAAATTGTTCTCCAGACATTAGATATCCTGTTATGGGTAGTACGCTACAAAAAAGAGCTGGTACAGCAAGACATGACGCTGTTGCTTGGGGTTATGCTAGGGGCGCTGACTCATTTGGTGTTGATATCATTCAAAATTGTGAAGTTACAGGAATTAAAAGAAAAGGAAATAATATAGAAGGAGTTGAAACAACAAAAGGTTTTATAAAAACTACAAAAGTTGGAATTGTTGCTGCAGGTCATTCAAGTGTTTTAGCTAATATGGCTGGTATAAGATTGCCACTTGAAAGCAAACCTTTACAAGCACTAGTATCTGAACCGATTAAACCTATTATAGATACAGTGGTTATGTCTAATGCTGTGCATGCTTACGTAAGCCAATCAGATAAAGGTGAGCTTGTAATTGGCGCAGGAACCGATGCTTATATTTCTTATACCCAAAAAGGAACTCATGAAGTAATTGAAGGAACATTAAAAGCAATTTTAGAACTTTATCCAATATTTAGTAGATTAAAAATGTTGAGACAATGGGGTGGAATAGTTGATATTTGTCCTGACGCAAGTCCAATAATTAGTAAAACTTCTATTAATGGACTCTATTTTAACTGTGGTTGGGGTACGGGTGGATTTAAAGCTACTCCTGGTTCTGGAAATTTATTTGCTTATACAATAGCAAAAAATGAACCACATAAGCTAAATGCAGCTTTTAATATAAATAGATTTATTAGTGGTGATTTGGTAGATGAACATGGAGCAGCAGCTGTAGCACATTAGTATGTTTATAATTAAATGTCCCTATTGTGGTGAAAGAGATCATACTGAATTTAGCTATGGTGGAGAAGCTCACATTGTTAGGCCTAAACAACCAACAGAACTAAGCGATGATCAGTGGGCAGAGTACCTTTTTATGAGAAAAAATATTAAGGGTCTACAATACGAAAGGTGGAATCATTCTCATGGTTGCAGACAATGGTTTAATGTAGCAAGAGATACATCAAACGATAAAATTCATTTAATTTATAAAATGGGAGAAAATCCCCCTAAATAATGTCAAGCAAATTTAGATTACAATCAGGTGGAGAAATTAACAGATCTGAAGCAATTTCTTTTAAATTTAATGGAAAAACTTTTTTTGGTTATAAGGGAGATACTTTAGCTTCAGCTTTACTTGCTAATGGTATTCATTTAGTTGGAAGAAGTTTTAAATATCATAGACCAAGAGGATTCTTGGGATCAGGATCAGAAGAACCTAATGCTATTGTTCAAGTTTATAAAGATGAAGCTAAGAAAGAACCCAATGTTAGAGCTACTGAAATTGAAATTTTTGAAGGTTTAGAAGCTAAAAGTCAAAATTGCTGGCCAAGTGTAAATTTTGATTTTGGTGAAATAAACAATTTATTCTCCCCTATTATTCCAGCAGGTTTTTATTATAAAACTTTTATGTGGCCTGCTAAATTTTGGAAAAAGTATGAATACTTTATTAGAAAGTCTGCTGGACTGGGAATTTCGGCCACTCAACGGGACCCTGATTTATATGATCATAAATATTATCATTGCGAAGTATTAATAGTTGGAAGTGGACCAGCAGGCTTGGCTGCTGCTTTAATAGCTGCAAAAACTGAAAAAAAAGTTCTTTTAGTGGATGAAAAACCTGAGATTGGAGGTAGTTTAATTGGTTCAAATGATAATGTAATTCGCATCAACAATGACACTCCTAAAGATTGGATTAAAAAAACCTATTTGGAATTATTAAAAAATAAAAATGTCCAAATTTTAAATAGAACTAGTGTTGCGTCTTACCATAATTATAACTACCTCATTATGGTTCAAAATTTGACTGACCATCTTAATGAAAATGATAAAAAAAATAAAATAAGACAACGTTTATGGAAAGTCAGAGCTAAAAAAGTTATCCTAGCAACAGGGTCTATTGAAAGAACTATGATTTTTGATTGCAATGATAGACCTGGAATTATGCTGTCTTCAGCTGTAAGAAAATACTTAAATCATTATGCAGTTAAATGTGGAAATAATGCAATTATTTTTGCAAATAATGATGACGCCTACGAAACAGCATTAAGCCTCCATAGCAAAGGAGTAAAAATAAAGGCTATTATAGATATTAGAGAAGAATCAAATGGAGATCTTGTAAAAAAATGTACTGATCTTGGTTTAAAAATTATGTGGAAACATTCGGTTGTTTCTACCGGTGGTCACAAAAAAATTGACAAGGTTTTTGTCATGAAGCTTTCTGCTGATAACAATTCTGTTGTTGGAGATAAAATTAAAATTAATTGTGATTTATTGTGCGTTTCTGGAGGTTACACACCAGCAGTACATTTATTCACTCAATCTGGTGGCAAATTGTCATTTGATGAAAAAAAATTTTATTTTTATCCAGTAAAAACGACCTTGAACCAAATTTCTATTGGATCTTGTTCTGGTATATTTAATCTTAAAAAAATAATTCAAGATTCAAATTTAAAAGTAAATGATTTTTTAAAAACAGAAATTAAAAATGAAATTATAGTATCTGATTATAATTCAGGAAATTTTAAAAATATTTGGCTTTTACCCTCAGATAAAGTTACTGGTAAAACAAAATCTTTTGTTGATTTTCAAAATGATTCAACAGCAAACGATATTAAGTTAGCTTTAAGAGAAGGTTTTAAATCTATTGAACATGTAAAAAGATATACCACCACAGGTATGGCTACTGACCAAGGAAAGATTTCTAATATGCATGCTTTAGGAATTATATCTGAAATTACTAAAACTAAGATGGGTGAACTAGGTACCACTACCTTTCGACCACCTTATACTCCTCTCACTTTTGGTGCTTTAGTTGGAAGAAATGTTAAACAATTTTTTGATATCACTAGAGAAACTCCGATGCATTCATGGCATAAAAAAAAAGGAGCTAAATTTGAAGATGTTGGTCAATGGAAAAGAGCTTGGTACTACCCTGTTAATAATGAAAATATGCATGATGCGGTGCAAAGAGAATCTAAAGCAGCAAGAAATAACGCTGGTATCCTCGATGCTTCGACATTAGGAAAAATTGATATCCAAGGTAGAGATGCAAATGAATTTTTAAACCGAATTTATACTAATGCTTGGAGCAAATTAGATATTGGTAAATGCAGGTATGGTCTTATGCTAAATGAAGATGGAATGGTTTATGATGATGGTGTTACAACAAGATTAGGCGAAAATCATTATATAATGACCACTACAACGGGCGGAGCTGCCACAGTAATGAATAAACTTGAAGATTATTTACAAACTGAATGGCCCGAATTGAAAGTTTTTTTAACTTCTGTTACTGATCATTTTGCTACTGTCAGCGTTTGTGGTCCCAATAGTAAAAAAATATTAGAAAAAATTGTAAAAAATATTAATTTCGAAGATCAAAAATTTCCTCATATGAGTTTTAAAGATGGTATAATTGATAATATTAAATGCCGAGTTATGAGGATAAGTTTTACAGGGGAGTTAAGTTACGAAATCAATATACAAGCTAATTATGGAAAAGCTGTGTGGGAAAAATGCATGGATGCGGGTAAAGAATTTAAAATTACACCATATGGTACTGAAGCAATGCATTTATTAAGAGCTGAGAAAGGATTTGTAATTGTTGGTCAAGAAACCGACGGAACCATTACACCGGTTGATTTACAAATGGATTGGATTGTTAGTAAGAAAAAATATGATTTTATAGGAAAAAGATCTCTATATAGGTCAGATACAATGAAAGATGGGCGAAAACAGATGGTAGGACTTTTAACTACCGATCCTAATGAAATTTTAGAGGAAGGCGCTCAAATAGTAGCTGAAGTTAAAAAAAAACCACCTATGAATATGCTAGGCCATGTAACTTCGAGCTATTACAGTCCAAATTTGAAAAAATCTATAGCTCTCGCTCTTGTTAAGAATGGAAAAAATTTAAAAGGTAAAAAGTTGTATGTTCCTATGCAAAATAAAATTATTGAAGTTATTGTTTCTGACTCCGTTTTCTTAGATAAAGAAGGTAATAAATTAAATGCTTGAAGCAACTTCAACAATAAATGAAAGCAAACACTTTGATAATTTTTCTATGGAAGAAAAAACACCTGTTGAAAAAATAAACCTAAGGGGTAATCCAAATCAAAAAGATTTTACCAGCAAAGTTGGCAAGATACTTGGCATAATACTTCCTGTAGAGGTTGGAAACGTAGTTGTTAATGAAGAAATATCAATTATTACTACCGGTCCGAATGAATGGTTAATAATTACAAACAACAAAGTTAAGAAAGATAATAACAGTTTAGAATTAGAAAATGTTTTATTTGAAAATATTTCTAAAACGAATTTAGGATCTGTAACTAATGTGAGTGATCAATTTACTATATTTACTTTAAAAGGAACAAATATATTTGAAATTTTATCAAAATCCTCTCCATTTGATTTTGATACATTGTCAAATAATTCTTCTGTTCAAACTTTAATAAACAGCATTGATGTTACAATTTTTAAAAAAGACGATGAAAATGTTGACCTTTTAGTAAGAAGATCTTTTTCAATTCATCTTTGGTCATGGATGTGCGACAGCGCTAGATTTATCTAATCTATATTTCATATAATAAATAACAAAAAACAATAATAATAGTGATAAAGACCATTGAAATATTGCCCACAACCAAAAAAAGCTATTGAAGTCTGCACTTAAATATTTAGCCAATTGAAATACTAAGATTGGCACTAACACGTTTCTTAAAAGGTTATTTATCATGGCATTCTCAGATTTTTTTAAAGCCATAAAAAAACCGTTTGAAAGGAAAAAGATTGGGTAAGCTGGCAAAATAAAGGCTGAAATTTTTAAATATCTTGTTCCAAAATCTAAAACTTCAGGATTTTTTGAAAAAAAATTAGGAACTATACCCGCTGTCACAAAAACTAATATTCCAGAAATAATCATTATAAAAAGTCCATATTTAATTGATGTAAAATATGTTTGCTTTACTCTATCTAAATAATTAGCACCAAAATTTTGAGCTATTATAGAAATAATAGCAGTATTAATACCTAAAACCGGAAGAAGAACAACTTGTTCAATTCTGGTAGCTGCCCCATATCCTGCTACTGCGTATTCACCAGATGAACCTACGTAAGTGAAAATTATGGATGCTGCAATAGAATAACCAGAAATTGCAATAGTGATTGGCATTGATTGAAAAAAAATATTTTTTAAATAATAAAATTTGGGTATAAAAAATTCTTTTGTTAAATTTTTTATTCTTTGATTGGTCATAACTTTCATTAAAATAATTATCAAAGATACGGATTGAGCAATTAATGTTGATAAACCTATGCCGGTAACACCTAAAGGTGGGATAAATAAAAAACCAAATATTAATATAGGATTTAAAATAACATTGAGAAAAAAAGATAAAATTAATGCATTTCGATATGTTTTGGTATCCCCTTCAGCATGAAGCAATGAATTTAAAGCTACAACAAAAATAAATATTATAGATCCATAAAAAATTATATTGGTATACTCAAGTCCAAATTTAGTTACTTCTTTGGTTGAGCCCATAACGTTAAAAACTTTCTCAGAAAAAATTAATCCAAGGAAAGTAATAATTAATGAAATTATTAATCCATAAATAATTATATGAGTAAAATAATATAAAACTTTATTTTTATTATTTTCACCAATGCTATTGCCAATCAAAGAAGTTCCGGCCACCGTAACCCCTATTGATGTTGCAATTATAATAAAATAAATTGGAAATGATTTGCTTAAAGCTGAAAGTGCTTCTGGCGAAATTTTTCCAGCATAAAATGTATCTACAATATTATAGAGTGTTTGAAAAAGTGTTCCAACACTTGCTGGGATAGCAAGATTTTTTACTAGATCGGGTATATTATCTTTTAGAAGATTCATAATTTTTAATATTGAATTTAATAATATTCTTTTTGAAAGATATGTCTTTTACCAGTTTTTTTAGCAAAGTTAACTTGTTTTTGTCTCATTCTAAACCTAACCTTTTGTGAAGAGCTAAGTTTGCTGTGACACCTGGGACAAGAAACACCCTCCTCATACTTAATAGATTTTTTATCTTTAGAAGAAATAGGCTTTCTACAACCACTGCACATTGAATAAGATCCAACAATCAAATCATGCTTTACTGAGACTCTATTATCAAATACAAAACACTCACCTTTCCATAAACTGTCTTTTTTTTTAATTTTTTTTAAATAATTTAATATGCCCCCTTTTAATTGATACACATTCTTAAAACCTCTTTGCTCTAGGTATGCAGATGCCTTTTCACATCTAATTCCTCCTGTACAAAACATTGCTACAGTTTTTTTTTTATTTAGTGTATTTAAATATTTAGGAAATTCTCTAAAATTATCTATTTTTGGTTTTATGGCTTTTTTAAAAGTTCCAACTTCATATTCAAAAGGCTTTCTAGAATCCAAAACATAAGTATTTTTATCTTTGATTAAATTATTCCATTTTAAAGGGTGAATATAATTATTTTTCTTAATTTTGGACATAATGTTTATGCCTATTGGAACTACTTCTTTTTTAATTTTTACTTTTACTCTATGAAATGGTTGAAATTTACTTTTTGAAATATTTTCACTATCAAAATGAGAATTTTTTAAAAATTTTTTAATTTTATTTTTTGATTTCGTTATATCTTTAGGTTTACCAGAAATTGTACCGTTTATGCCTTCTGGCGAAATTATAATAGTTCCTCTTATATTGTTGTTTAAAAAAAAATCTTTAAGAATTTTTTTTTTTTTCTTTAAAAAAAGAATTTTTTTGAACTTATAAAATCCAAATATATTAAACATTATAATTTTCTACTAACAGTAAATCCATCACCAAGAGGTAAAATTACTTGTTCGGTTTTTTTATCTTCATTAACATATACGTTAAAATCTCTTATAATTCTTGTGAACTTATCATTTTTTTTTTTATCTGCAACATCACCATGCCATAAAACATTATCAATAATAATTAACCCATTTTTTTTAATTAGTTCAAGAGAGTTATCATAATATTTCTTATAATTTTCTTTATCTGCATCAATCAGAACTAAATCAAAAGTTCTTTTATTTTTTTTTAATTCAGCAAGAGTTTCTAAAGCTGGTTTTGTTATGGTATTAATTTTTTTATCCAGTTTGGCTTTTTTAAAAAAATCTGTAGCAGTTTTATTAGTATTAAAGTTTTTATCTAATGAAACAAGAGAACCATTTTTTGGTAAAGCTAAGGCCATTGATAAAGCACTTAAACCAGTAAAGGTTCCTATTTCAAGGATATTTTTAGCATTAGAAGTTTTTATTATTAATTCTAAAAAAAAACATTGTGATACTGCTATCTGCATTCTCTTAATATCACCTAGTGTTTCGTTATAAGAAATTATTTCCTTCTGAACGGGGTGTAGTTTATGACTATACTTCTCAATGTATTTCTCTAATTTTTCATTAATTTCCAAATTTTTTCCCATTTAGTATCTAAGATTTTACGATTTATTTAAGTTTTTCTTTTAAAATATTGTTAACCAATTGAGGATTAGCCTTACCTCCCGAAACTTTCATTACTTGACCAACAAAAAAACCAAAGAGTTTAATTTTTCCAGATTTATACTCTGAAACTTTATCTAGGTTTTTTGAAATTACCTCCTGAACTATTTTTTCTAACGCCTTTGGATCGCTTTGTTGTAGCAATCCTTCTTTTTCTACGATTTCATGTGGATCAACATTGTTAGATTGCATTTTTTCAAATACTTCTTTTGCTATTTTTCCAGAAATTTTTCCTGTAGAAATCATTTTTATCATTGAAGAAAGATTTGTTGCACTAATTGGAGATTTAGAAATAGATAAATTTTTTTTATTTAAAACTGCAAATAAATCTCCTGTGATCCAATTGGCAGCAAGTTTTTTATCACAATTTTTAACTACTTCTTCATAATAGTGAGAAATTTCTTTTTCCGAGACTAAAATAGTTGCTTCATATAAAGATAAATTGTGCTCTTTAATGAATCTTTCTTTTTTTTCATCTGGCAATTCTGGTAAATTTTTTTTAATAGTGTCAACTAATTTTTTTTCAATCTTCAATGGAAGTAAATCTGGATCTGGAAAATATCTGTAATCGTGAGCATCTTCTTTGGATCTCATAGATCGGGTTTCATTTTTTTTGGTATCGAACAATCTAGTTTCTTGATCAATCGTTTTATTATCTTCTAATAAATCAATTTGCCTTTTTGCTTCATATTGGATGGCCATTTGCATAAATTTAATTGAATTAACATTTTTTATTTCACATCTGGTACCAAATTCTTTACTTCCAACTTTTCTTACTGATACATTTACATCAGCTCTCAATGATCCTTCTTGCATATTTCCATCGCATGTATTTAAATATCTCATTATAGATCTTAGTTTTTTAACATAAGCACTTACTTCATCTGGTGATCTAAGATCAGGTTTGCTAACTATTTCCATAAGCGCAACTCCAGATCTATTAAGATCAACATATGTATTTTCTGGATCAAGATCATGAATGCTTTTTCCTGCATCTTGTTCTAAATGCAGTCTTTCAATTCCAACTGTTTTACTTCCATAGGGCATATCCAAAATAATTTTTCCCTCTCCAACTATAGGATTTTTGTATTGTGAAATTTGATATCCTTGTGGTAAATCAGCATAAAAATAATTTTTTCGATCAAAAACTGAATGAAGATTAATTTTAGCTTTTAAACCAAGTCCTGTTTTTATGCTCTGCTCTACACAATATTGATTAATAACAGGAAGCATTCCTGGAAAAGCAGAATCTACTAAACTTACTTGTGTATTGGGATCTGCTCCAAATTTTGTTGATGAAGATGAAAAAAGTTTAGATTTTGACAATACTTGAGCATGAACTTCCAAACCTATTATAACTTCCCATTTATTTTTTTCACCTTGAATATAATAATTAAATTTTTTTTGATCCATTATTTCCACCATTCTTTAATAGATTTTTTAAATCCAGCTCTTTTTTGTATAGCTAAAGATAAGTTTAGTATTGTTTGTTCTTGAAAAGGTTTTCCTATAAGCTGTAGACCCAATGGTAGGTTTTTTTTATCTAGTCCTGCAGGAACTGAAATTGCGGGCAATCCAGCTAAATTTACGGGAACAGTAAACACATCATTTAAGTACATTGAAATAGGATCGTCTTTTTTATCACCAACTTTAAAAGCTGAACTTGGAGTTGATGGTGTTAAAACAGCATCAATTTCATTAAAAGATTCATCAAAATCTTTCTTTATCAATTGCCTAACTTTTTGAGCTTTTATATAATACGCGTCGTAATAACCAGAAGATAAAACATAAGTGCCTATCAAAATTCTTCTTTTAACCTCATCTCCAAAACCTTCAGATCTAGTATTTTCATACATTTCAATTAAATTTTTACCTTTGGCTCTATGACCATATTTAACTCCATCATAACGAGCCAAATTGGATGAAGCTTCGGCAGGGGCAACAATATAATAAGCCGGAAGAGCATACATTGTATGAGGTAAAGTAATATCCTTTATTATCGCTCCGGCATCTTTTAAATATTCAACTCCTTTTTTCCATAGTATATCAATTTCGTCTGGCATATTTTCAACTCTATACTCTTTTGGAATTCCAATTTTTAATCCTTTTATATTATCCGTTAAATTTTCACTGTAATTATCTACTTTAACATTAACTGAGGTTGAGTCTTTAGGATCATAACTAGAAATTGCCTGCAATAATAATGCACAATCCTCAACATTTTGAGTCATAGGACCAGCCTGATCTAATGAAGATGCAAAAGCAACAATACCCCAACGTGAACATCTGCCATAGGTAGGTTTAAGTCCAACTGTACCAGTAAAAGAAGCTGGCTGTCTTATAGACCCACCGGTATCGGTTCCTATAGTAGCTGGAGTAAGATTTGATGCTAAAGCAGCAGCAGAACCTCCAGAGGATCCTCCTGGAACCAATTTATCTCCATAAGGGTTTATTACATTACCAAAAAAACTTGTTTCATTAGACGATCCCATAGCGAATTCGTCACAATTTAACTTACCCAATAAAAAAGCACCCTCAGACCACAAATTAGCAGTGACTGTTGATTCATAAGTGGGAAAAAAATTATTTAATATTTTACTACCCGCTGTAGTTTTTATATTTTTTGTGCAAAATAAATCTTTTACAGCAAGAGGAACACCGGCTAAAAGACCGCTATAATTTTTTTTTTTATCAAAAGTTTGAGATTTGATTATTGCCTCATCAAAATTTGTTGTAATAAAAGAATTAAGTTTTTTTGATTTTTTTTCATTATCAATAAATGATTTAGTAACTTCTTCTGAGGTAAAATCTTTTTTTTTAATACCTTTCACTAAATCACATAAAGATATTTTTGTTAGATCAATCATTTTATTCAATAACCTTTGGAACAACAAAAAACTCTTCGTTTTTTTCAGGAGAATTTTTAAGTATTTGATCTCTTATTTTTTCATTTTTAACTTCGTCTGCCCTCGATTTTAAAGAAGCATTAATTATAGATGTTAATGGAACAACATTGTCAGTGTTTAATTTGTTAAGTTTTTCAATAAATAAAATTATTGAAGAAAGGTCCTTAACAAGGCCATCTGTCTTTTTATCATCTAGTGAGATTCTAGCTAATTTTGATATGTGTTTTACTATATCTTTATCTATTGACATTTGAGAATATTGGCAAATAACTAATGAAATTATCACCTAAGATGAAAACATACAATATACTGAGTATAATTGATTTTAAAAAAAAAATAGGTAAAAATTCCAGATTACTGGGTATCGACCCTGGCAAAAAAAATATTGGATTAGCCATTTGTGATGAAAATGCAGTAGTTGCTACTCCGCTAACAACAATTAAAAAAAACAAGTTAGAATCTGTATTAGTTGAAGTAAATAAAATTATTAATGAAAATGAAATAAAGGGTATAGTTGTAGGCATGCCTATTAACATGGATGGATCATTGGGTAAATCTGCACAATCAGTTTTAGATTTTTCTAAAAACATATCAAAAAATATTACCATTCCTATCACTTTTTGGGACGAAAGACTGTCGAGTGAGGCAGCTTTTAATTTATCTAAGCAACTCAATACTAATACTTCTAGTAAAATTAAAAAATTAGACAAAAATTCAGCTGCATTTATACTCCAAGGCGCAATTGATTTTTTAAACAATCAATAAAATAGCTTGCAATAGTAAACGCAAAGGGCTATAGAGTTGTTTTTAATGGCTGTAATTAAAAAATTTAGAGCTGTTAAGAAAAAGCAAAATCACCTACTAGGTATACAAGGCCTTTCTTTTTCTGAAATAGAAAACATATTAAAGCAAGCAAAAACTTTTATTACTCTAAACAAAAGTTCTTCAAAAAAAATAGATATATTAAGAGGAAAAACTCAAATTAACCTTTTTTTTGAACCTTCTACAAGAACTCAAAGCTCTTTTGAATTGGCAGGTAAAAGATTGGGAGCAGATGTAATGTCAATGAATATAACTAATTCTGCTATTAAAAAAGGTGAAACATTAATAGATACTGCTATGACATTAAATGCAATGCATCCTGATATAATTGTAATTAGACATCAAGATTCAGGAGCTCCAAACTTATTATCAAGAAAAGTTAATTGCGCAGTTATAAACGCAGGAGATGGTAGGCGTGAACATCCTACGCAAGCTTTGTTGGATGCTTTAACAATAATTAATAGAAAAGGTAAAGTCGAAGGATTAAAAATTGCTATTTGTGGAGACATTCTTCACTCAAGAGTAGCTAGATCAAATATTTATTTGATGAACATGTTGGGAGCAGAAGTTAATGTTGTGGCCCCAAAAACTTTATTACCTCATTCAATAGAAAGATTGGGGGTAAAATCTTTTAATAACATGAAAAAAGGTTTAGAAAATTGCGATATAGTTATGATGCTTAGATTACAAAATGAAAGAATGCATGGAGCATTTTTACCTTCAGCTAGAGAATATTATGAATACTTTGGTTTAACACCTGAAAAATTAAAAATGGCTAAAAAAAATGCTTTGATTATGCATCCAGGTCCAATGAATCGCGGTGTTGAGATAGATACTAATTTAGCTGACGACATTAATAAAAGTTTAATAAGAGAACAAGTTGAATTAGGAGTTGCTGTAAGAATGGCTTGTTTAAAAATTTATTGTAAGAAAAATTAATGAAAGACAAATATTTAATTAATGCAAGGATTATTGATCCTAAAAATCAAATTGATGAAATTGGTGGATTAATAATAGATTCTAAAGGTCTTATTAAAGCAGTTGGAAAAAAAGTTGCTAATGGAAATTTGCCTTCAAAAGCGCAAAAAATAGATTTAAAAAAACAAGTTTTAATGCCCGGTATAGTTGATATGAGAGTTTTTGTTGGTGAGCCAGGTTTTGAATACAAAGAAAATTTTAGAACCTTTAGTAATTCAGCATTAGCTGGTGGAGTTACCTCAGCTGTTTCTATGCCTAATACTTCTCCAATAATTGACAATGTATCGATGGTAGATTTTTTAAAAAGAAGAGGAAGAGATAAATCTAAAATTAATATTTTTCCTTCAGCTAGTTTAACAAAAAATACCGATGGAAAACAAATGACGGAATTTGGTCTTTTGAAAAGAAAAGGAATAGTTGCTTTTACTGATGGCATCAAAACGGTTCAAAATCCTTTGTTAATGTCAAGAATTATGAGTTTAGCCAGTCAATCTAATGCTTTGATTATGCAACATGCAGAGGATAATATTTTGTCTGAAAATGGTGTAATTAATGAAGGTGAGATATCAACTAGACTGGGACTAAAAGGCATCCCTTCACTGGCAGAAAAAATTATAGTTGAAAGAGATTTGTCTTTTCTTGAAGAATATTTTTGTAGATACCATATTTCTCAAATCTCATCGGAAAAAACTGTTCAGGCTATTAAAAAAGCAAAAAAAGATGGAAAAATTTTTTCCACTGGAGTTTCAATTAATAACCTATCTTTAAATGAAAATGATATTGGGGACTTTAAAACTTTTTTAAAACTTTCACCACCTCTAAGAACTGAAAATGATCGTTTATCTTTAGTAAACGGATTAAATCAAGGATTTATAGATGTAATTGTATCAGATCATAAACCAGAAGATGAAGAATCAAAAAGATTAACTTTTTCACAGGCCGCTAGCGGTGCTAGCGGAGTTGAAACTTTGTTGCCTCTTGCTCTAGAACTTTACCATAATAAATCGATAAAACTGGATAAATTAATAGCAGCAATTACATCTAATCCTGCAAAAATTTTAAAAATAGAAAAAGGCACTCTTCAAAAAGGTAAAGATGCTGATTTATGTGTTGTAGATATTAATAAACCATGGATTGTCAATAAAAATAAACTGAAATCAAAATCAAAAAATACACCCATTGAAAATAGAAAACTTCAAGGTCAGGTATTAAAAACATTTGTAAAAGGTGAAATTGCTTATGAAAGGATCTAATTATAAATGGAAATTATATTAGTTTTTTTTTTCTCCTATTTGGGTGGCTCCATCCCTTTTGGCTTGATTTTAACTAAAAGCTTCAGCAAACATGATTTAAAAAAAACAGGATCTGGAAATATAGGGGCAACAAATGTTTTTAGAACTGGAAATAAATATCTAGCAATTTTAACATTGGTGCTCGATGTAACGAAAGGATACTTCGTAGTAATAATTACTCAAAATTATTTCCCAGAATTAGTTTATTTATCATGTTTATTAGTTTTTTTAGGTCATGTTTTTCCGATATGGTTAAAATTTAAAGGAGGAAAAGGTGTTGCTACCTATTTAGGTGTTTTATTTGCTCTATCTTATCAGTTAAGTTTTTTATTTATTTTTACTTGGATTCTTGTTTTTTTAATATTTAGATATTCTTCATTATCTTCTTTGTTTTCATCGTTGACTATTTTTGTTGTATCCTTAATAAGAGAAACTGTTTCTCCTTTTTTATCTATTAAAATAGAAACATTTTCAAGCTCATTTATTCTATTTATTTTTTTCGTTTTAATAATGTTTACACATAAAAAAAATATTCATAATCTAAAAAATAAAAATGAACCTAAAATAAAACTCTAGAATAAAAGCCATTTTTTTAACATATAAAATCCTTAGTTTGACAAAACAAATTTTTTTTGTCAGTAAAGTTTCTTAAGGATATTAAATGAATCTTGTTATTGTAGAAAGTCCAGCTAAAGCAAAAACCATAAATAAGTATCTTGGTGAAAATTACAAAGTATTAGCTAGTTATGGCCACATTAGAGATCTTCCGTCAAAAAATGGATCTGTAGACCCCAATAACGATTTTAAAATGCTTTGGGAAGTGGATAGTTTTTCAAAAAAATATCTTAAAGAAATTACTGATGCAGCAAAAGAATCTTCTAAAATTATTCTGGCTACAGATCCGGATCGTGAGGGAGAAGCTATAGCCTGGCACGTAAAAGAATTTCTTAAAGAAAAAAAACTTTTGAAAGATAAACAGGTAGAAAGAGTTGTTTTCAATGAAATCACAAAAAAAGCCGTTACGAATGGTATTGAAAACCCAAGGCAAATTGAACCTCTATTAGTTGATGCTTACATGGCTAGAAGAGCTCTTGATTATTTAGTTGGATTTAATATTTCACCAATTCTATGGACTAAGTTGCCTGGATCAAAATCTGCTGGACGTGTTCAGTCGGTAGCCCTAAAGCTTATTACAGAGAGAGAGCATGAAATTGAACTATTCAATCCTAAAGAATTTTGGACTTTAAATATTAAATTCAATGATAAAAATAACAAATATCTTATAGCCAGTTTATTTCAGTTAAATTCAAATAAAATTGAAAAATTTACTTTTAAAGAAAAAAACGAAATCAATGAAGCCATTAATCAATTAAAATCAAAAAAATTTTTAATTTCAGACATTTCAACAAAAACTGTAAGCAGAAATCCTCAAGGTCCATTTACTACTTCCTCATTACAACAAGTTTCTTCTAGTAAATTAGGATTTGGAGCATCAAGAACAATGCAAATTGCGCAGAGATTGTATCAAGGAATAGATATTGAAGGAGAAACAATAGGATTAATTACTTACATGAGAACAGATGGTACTCAATTATCCAGTGAAGCCATCTCTTCGTTTAGAAACTATATTAATAAAGAATTTGGAAATAATTATCTACCCAAGGAAGCAATTAATTATGCTGGAAAAAAAGCAAAAAATGCACAGGAAGCACATGAAGCTATTAGGCCCACAGATATACTTAGATCTCCAATTAAAATGAAAAAATACTTGAGCGCTGATCAATCAAAACTCTATGATTTAATTTGGAGTAGAGCTTTATCGTCTCAAATGGAAGCTGCAAAATTTGATAGAAATACAATTTCAATTCATTCTGAAGATAAAGGAACAATATGCAAAACTAGCGGGTCAGTAATTAAATTTGATGGTTTTTTAAAAATATACAAAAGTGAAATTAAAAAAGATGAAAATGAAAATATTTTACCAGAAATGTCAAAAGGCAATATTGATATAAACGAATTTTTAGATGAACAACATTTTACTCAACCTCCACCAAGGTATTCTGAAGCAACATTAGTTAAAAAATTAGAAGAATTAGGCATTGGTAGACCATCTACTTATGCAAGTATAATTTCTGTAATTACAACAAGAGGTTATGCCGAAACAATAAATAAAAGATTTCATCCTACAGATAGAGGAAAATTAATATCAGCTTTTCTCGAGAAACTATTTGCTAAATATGTTGATTACAATTTTACAGCTGGATTAGAAAATCAACTTGACAATATAACGTCTGGTAAAGAAGTTTGGACAAAAGTGTTGAGTGAATTTTGGAAAGATTTTAATGAAAATGTCACGTTAGTAAAAGAAAAAAGAACTAGAGAAGTTTTAGATCTTTTAAATGATAGTTTGGGAAGTCTTATTTTTGAAAGAGATAAAGATGGAAATATAGATAGAAAATGTAAGCTTTGCGAGAATGGTAATTTAAGTTTAAAAAATAGTTTTCGTGGAGGTGCCTTTATTGGCTGTTCTAATTATCCTGAGTGCAAGTTTACAAGACCTCTTTCTAAAGTTAAAGCAGCACAACAAATTCAGCTAGCGGAACCTAAATTTATTGGAAAACATGATAATGGTAATGACATTTTTTTAAAAAACGGAAGATTTGGTCCATATCTTCAATTTGAGATTGTTAAAGAAACAACCGATAAAGAAAAAAAAACAAAAAGAAAAAAAAGAAAAAAAGAAGAAAATGAGAATATTAAAAATGTTTCTATACCTAAAGGTATACCAATTGATTCAATTAATTTAGATAAGGCAAAGTTTTTGTGCTCTTTACCTAAAAATCTTGGGATTAATCCTAGCAATGAAAAGGAAATTTTTTTAAATTCAGGAAGATTTGGTCCTTATCTTAAATGTGAAAGTAAATCTGCAAGTTTGGATAATGCTGAAGATATTTTTTCAATAGGTTTAAATAGAGCAATTACAATGATAGCTGAAGCTAAACCTGGCCGAATATCATCAAAAATAATTAAAGATTTGGGAGAGCACCCCGACGACAAAAAACCTGTTAGAGTTATGAAGGGTCAATATGGTCCTTATATTAAATACAAATCTTTAAATGCAACTATACCTGAGGAAAAAGATCCTACTGAAATTAATATGGAAGAAGCATTAATATTGATTGAGAAAAGAAGAGAATATGATAAAAACAAAAAAAGGAAAAAAAAATGAAATCAATGAAATTTACTATTTTAATTTTATCGTTTATTCTAGCCAATACACTTAATGTTTATTCAGCTGAGGAAAAAAATTGTCAAAATTTAAAAAAATATTCGATACAATACACATGGTGTAAGTCAAAAAATGCTGGTAAAGCTTTTAAAAATAAGATAGGTAACTTAAAAAATAAATCTAAAAAACAAAATTAATTAGTTTAGAAAGGAAAACAGTTTATGAGAATTTTGATTGTTATTTTTACATTAATTTTTTTATCAACTTCGAATGTTAATTCTACTGACAATAGCTATAGAGGCGAACTAGAAAACTGCAAAGATTACAAAATATCTCCTAATGCTATAATTTGTGGGGTAAAAAAAGCTGGAGGTAACTTTAAAAGAAATATTACCACTAAAAAAGATGGATCACTTAATTTTTTAGGAAAATGGTTTGGTTCAAAATCATTAAAAGATTTTAACAATAAGTGATATTTTTTAAAGAACGCAATGTCCATTAAAGATAATTTAGTAAAGCTAAATATTTCTATACCTAATGCGCCTGATCCTGTTGGCGCATATGTAGCATTTAAAAAGGTTTCAAAATTATTGTATATTTCGGGTCAAATATCAATTGACAGTAATGGAAAAATTACTAAAGGAAAAATAGGAAAAGACCTTTCGTTAGAGCAGGGTCAAATAGCTGCTAAATTATGTGCAATAAATATATTAGCTCAAGCTAATAAAGCTTGCGAAGGTAATCTCGACAACATTTCAAATTGTGTTAAAATTACAGGATATGTAAATTCAACAGATGATTTTATTGATCAACCAAAAGTTATAAATGGTGCATCTGAAATAATATCATCTGTTTTTGGGGAAATTGGGAATCATACACGAGCTGCTGTAAGTGTTAATTCATTACCTTTAGGTGCGGCAGTTGAGATCGATGCTATATTTGAGTTAAAATAATTTATTTTCCGATGCAATAATAATTTATTTTTTCTTTTTTCATTAAATTTTGAGAATAAAGACCTCTCATATCAAATATCTTAAAATTTTTTTTTTTTACTATTTTTCTAAACTCTATAGATTTAAATTCATTCCATTCAGTGTGAATTACAATTAAATCGCTTTTTAAACAGACGTCAGATATGTTTGAATAATAAAAAACTTTTTTGTACTTATTAAAAATATCTTTTTTCCCTGAGGGATCATAATAACGAATTATTGCTCCTTTTTTTAAAAAATAAGGTATTAAAGTTAAGCTTGTAGATTCACGCATATCATCAGTATTAGGTTTAAATGTAACACCTAAAAAGGTAATTATTTTATTTTTAAACTTTTTAGACATAATTTCTTGAATTCTTTTTGTTAATAAAACTCTTCTTTTTTCATTAGATTCAACTGCGGATTTAACTATTGAAAATTCTGTTTTAAATTTTTTTCCAGTATCTAAAAGAGCTCTACTATCTTTCGGAAAACAAGATCCTCCAAAAGCTGGGCCGGCTCTTAAAAATCTACTTCCAATTCTTTTATCTAGACCCATTCCTACAGAAACATCAGTTATATCAACTTTAATTTTTTCACATAAATTTGCCAATTCGTTAATATAAGAAATTTTAGTAGCTAAAAATGCATTTGATGCATATTTAATTAGTTCTGCCCCTCTTCTAGATGTAGTAAAATATTTAGCTCCTTTGTTTATAATGGGGGCATAAAGATTTTCTAATATTTTAATAACTTTTTTATTATTTGTTCCAACAACAATTCTATCAGGATATCTGAAATCACGAATAGCCTCTCCTTCTCTTAAAAACTCGGGATTAGAGACGACTTCAAAATTTTTTTTTTTAGCTTTTAAATTAATAATTTTTTCAATTCTATCGCCCGTTGTGACTGGAACAGTAGATTTAGTTACAATGACTTTAAATTTATTAATAAACTTTCTAATACTTCTTGCCACTTGAAAAACGTAGTTTAAATTTGCCGCATCACCTTTTTTTGTTATTGGAGTTCCAACGCAAATAAACAATATGTCTGAGCTTAAAACTGCTTTTTTTAAATTGGTTGTAAATAATATTCTTTTAGAAATAAAATTTCTTTTAAGTAACTCATCTAATCCCGGTTCAAAAATAGGAATATAACCACTATTTAAATTTTTGATTTTTTTGATATCATTATCTACACAATATACTTTGTTACCAAGATCTGCAAAACAAACTCCAGTAACTAGGCCGACATAACCACTCCCAATGACACAAATTTTCATAAATTATAACTTGAAATTTTTTTTGATGAATTTATATAACCTTTCATAGTACCGCAATCTAAATATTTTCCAGAGAAAATATATCCTGTAAATTTTTCATTTTTTTTAACGAGCGTTCTAATCGCGTCAGTAATATGCACTTCACCATTTTGTCCAGCTTTTTGATGTTCAAGGACTTTAAATATTTTTTTTGGAAGAATATATCTCCCAATAACTGATTGTTGCGATGGAGCATTTAAAACGCTTGGCTTTTCTATAACATCATCAATAAGAAAACTTTTTTTATTTATTTTTTTTAATTTAAAAATTCCCCATCTTGAAACATCTTTTTTTTTAACTTTTCTTGAAGCTATCACTGATGAACGAAATTTTTTATGTTGCCTTATCATAGACAAAGAACAATTTTCTTGCATTATTAAATCATCAGGCAATAACATTAAAAAAAATTTAGTTTTAATATAATTTTTACACTTTAAAACTGCATCACCCGTGCCATTTGGTTTATTTTGATAAACAAACTTTATCATTTTTTTATATTTTTTAATTTTTAAATATTCTTGTTTTAACCTTTTATCTTTATTTTTTTTTTTAATTATTTTTTTATAAAACAAATCATTATAAAAATAATTCTTAATACCCTTTTTTTTATTTGAAATAATAAAAATAAATTCTTTAATTCCAGCTTTTATTCCTTCGTCTAAAATATACTCCAAACCAGGTCTACCATTTATGGGCAAGAGTTCCTTTGGAATTACACTTGTAAGAGGTAATAGCCTTGTCCCTAGTCCAGCAAGAGGTATAATCGCCTGTTTGATCATTGTTATCTTTTACATATAATATTTAAAATTTACAAATGAAAATAATTTTAAATAAAAACAAACTAATTAGATCTATTAAAAACCAAAAAAATTTAGGTTTTGTTCCTACAATGGGAGCAATTCATAAGGGCCACATTTCATTAATAAAAAAAAGTAACTCAATTTGCGATAAGACTTTAGTTTCAATTTTTATTAATAAACCACAATTTAATAGCAGAAATGATTATAAAGAATATCCGAGAATTTTAAGAAAAGATATTGCTATACTTAAAAAAAATAAAGTTGATTTTTTGTATCTCCCAAATATGAAGCAAATTTATCCGGAGAAAAAAATTAAAAAATTGAAAATACATTCTTTCAGTAAACAATTATGTGGAAAAAATAGACCTGGACATTTTGAAGCTGTAGTTAATGTAGTAAATAGATTTATAAGAATCACCAAACCTAAAAAAATCTTTTTAGGCCAAAAAGATTATCAACAACTTAGATTGATTGATTTTTTTTTTTTAAAAAACAAGATTTTAACTAAAGTTATAGGATGTAAAACTGTTAGAGAAAAAAATGGAATAGCTTATTCCTCAAGAAACCTTTTGCTATCAAATAAAGAAAAGGAAATCGCTTCAAGAGTTTATAAAATAATTTATAGTGCAAAAAAAAAATTGATTAAAAAAAAAAAAAATACTGAAATATTAAAACTTCAAATATCAAAACTAGGTGTAAAAAGAATAGAATATTTAAAAATTTTAAATACTAATAAAATATTTAAACCTTATAAAAAAAAAAAGAAATTTAAAATTTTTTTTGCATACTATCTTGGCAAGACTAGAATAATAGATAACATTTAGTTATAAAAAAAATAAGCTCCTAAGCCTAGAAAAGATAAAAACCCTATAACGTCAGTAATAGTTGTTACAAAAACACTTGATGCCAAAGCTGGATCAATATTAAATTTTTTTAAAGTGACTGGAACTAAAATTCCAAAGAGACCAGCTACGATCATGTTTAAAATCATTGAAACAGAAATTAATATAGATAAGTTAATTTCATTGAACCATAGTTGAACAATAATTCCTGTAATTAAAGCAAATATTATTCCGTTTAATACTCCTATAACAAACTCCTTAGATACAATTTTTGCTAAATTTTCAGAGGTTAATTCTTTAGTGGCTATTGCTCTTATAGTAACAGCTAAAGTTTGCATTCCAGCATTTCCACCCATTGAAGCTACGATCGGCATTAAAAATGCTAAAGCTACCATTTGTTCAATCGTTCCACCAAATTTGCTAATTACCCAGGTAGCCAACAAAGCGGTAAACAAATTTAATAATAGCCAGTTAAATCTTCTTTTAGTTTTCTTAAAAATACTATCAGTTATTTCCTCATCCCCTACTCCAGCAAGCCTTAAAACATCTTCCTCGGCCTCTTCTTGAATTACAGTAAGTATGTCATCACTAGTTATCATTCCAACTAATTTGTTATTTTTATCAACAACGCCCGCTGATGTAAGATTATAATTCTCAAAAGTATGTCCGACTTCTTCTTGATCCATATTTACTGGTATTAATACTTGCATTTTTCTCATAATAGAATTCATTTTAGTTTCTCTAGCAGTTCTAAGAACTTTTGAAGATGGCACTGTTCCAATTGGAATAAAATCACTATCAACTATAAAAATTTCCAAAAATTCGTCTGGCAAATCTTCATTTTCTCTTAAGTAATCTATTGTATGTCCTACAGACCAATCGCTAGGAATTGCTGTGAATTCTCTTTGCATAATTCTAGCTGCTGTATCCTCGGGATAGCTCAAACCTTCTTCTAATAAAAATCTATCTTTTGGTGGGAGCTTGTCTAGGACAATTCTTTTTTTTTCTTTATCTAAATTTTCAAGAATCTTAAGAGCATTATCAGATTCTAGCTTTTTCAATAAACTTGTAATTGAATCAATTGATAAAAGTAAAAAAATCTCAGTTTGTACTGATTCATTAAGCTCAACAAATATTTCAGGATTAATACTAAAGCCTTCAAGTTCTATTAATTTTGACCTATTTTCAGGCGTTAAATTTTCTATAATATCGGCAGAATCTGCAGGCAATAGTTCTTTTAAAGATTTATCTAAAAAATCAATATCTCGACTTTTTATTTTTTCATTAATTACTTGAATAAACTCTTTATTAAATTCTATATTTACTTTTTTATCTTTAATTTTCTTTACTAAAACCATAATCTTTACCTTAAAAAAATCTGCTGAACTATTAATTTATATATTGAGTAATTACAATTCTAAAATGAAAATCGAAATTAAAAAAAGCTCAAAACTTGTTAATTATACTTACGCTATTAAATTTCTAGAAGAAAGGGTTGATGATGTAATTAATGAAAAAAAACCAGAATTACTGTGGATTTTACAACATAAAGCGGTATTTACTGCCGGAACTAGCTATAAAAAACATGAGATATTAAACAAAAGTATTGAAATAATAAAGACATCAAGAGGTGGTAAAATCACATATCATGGACCAGGTCAAATAATCGTTTATTTTGTATTAAATTTGAATAAACGAAAAAAGGATATAAGAAATCTAATTAGAAATATTGAAAAGTGCATAATTTTAACTCTAAAAGAATTCAATATAAAGTCACATTACGATAAAAAAAATATTGGTATTTGGGTAAACCATAAAAAAGAAGTAAAAAAAGTAGCTGCAATTGGAATAAGAGTAAAAAAGTGGATTGCTTTCCATGGTTTCGCTATAAATATTTCGAACAATATTGATGTTTATAAAAAAATAGTGCCATGTGGTCTATATAATAAAAAAATAACAAATCTTAAAAGTATTAAAAAGAGAAGTTATAAAAATATTGATAAATTATTAATTAAAAATTTTTTAAGTATTTTTAAATAAAGTTAACCTTTTTGCTTGCAACATTTTTTGAAAATAATCAGGTACGTTTACAGCAAATTCAAATTTGGTATTTTTAATCATGAATTTAATTGAATAAGCGTGTAGCATTAGTTTTTTATTTTTATTAATTTTATTTTCTGGAAAATTATATTTAGAATCTCCTATAATAGGAAAGCCAATTGAAAATAGCTGTTTTCTAATTTGATGTTTTCTTCCTGTGGTCGGGTTTAAAATTAGAAATGATGCATTGGAATTTTTATCAACAACATTATATTTAGTAATAGCCCTTTCCGATATTTTTTTATCCTTTTCATATCGAATTAAATCTCCATCAAACAAACCTTTGTTTTTTTCTATTTCACCATAACAAATACATAAATACGATTTATGAATTTTTCTAATTCTAAATAAAGAAGTAAGTAGTTGAGCATATTCTCTATTTTTTGCTATAATCAATATTCCAGAAGTTTCCTTATCAATTCTATGCACGATAAAAGGTTTTATATTTAAAAAAATAGGATTTTTACTAATTAAATCTACTAAATTTTTTGTAATTTTACTTCCTCCCTGAACTGCTAAGCCATAAGGTTTATTAATTACACAAAAGTTCTCATTATTTTCTATTATAAAAGAATTACTATCTTTAATATCTTTTTTACTAGGATTAAATTTCTTTTTAGGTTTAGTAATATTTTGTTTTGGATAAAAGTCATTTAGATAAATTTTATCATTTAACTTAAGCTTATAAGAGCTCTTAATTTTATTTTTATTAACAGTGACTTTTTTATTTCTTAAATTTTTCTCAATAAATGATTGTGGGACTTGACAGATATTTTTTTTGATCCATTTATCAATTCTTGAATTTTCAAAATCTTTATTAACTAAAATAATCTTTTCCATTTAAAATTTTAAAAAAAAATTTTTTTAAAAAGAAAAAAATTATTTTTTTGTCTCGTCTTTTTTCGTTGTATCAGTTTCAGGTTTGGTTTCTTTAACTTTTTTCTTTATATCAACTTTCTTTGCGTTTATATCTCTATCTACTAGCTCTATTATAGCTAATGGTGCTTTATCTCCGTATCTAAAACCAGCCTTGATTATTCTAGAATAACCACCTTTTCTATTTAAATATCTTTTAGATAAAACCGCTGAAACTTTTCTAGCACATGGTTTATCTTGTAACTTTGAAAACAGATTCTTTTTAGTTGCTAGAGTATTTCTTTTTCCTAAAGTAATCACTTTATCTATTTGAGGTTTTAATATTTTTGCTTTAGGCAACGTCGTGGTTATTTGCTCATATTTAATTAAAGAATTTAACATATTTTTAACTAGACTTTTTCTATGTTCGGAAGTTCTATTTAGTTTTTTATTAGAAAATGAATGTCTCATGGTAATTTAAATACTTTCATCTAACTTTCTTGATAATTCAGCAATATTGTCAGGTGGCCAATTTGGAATTTCCATACCAAGATATAATGACATACCATTAAGAACTTCTTTTATTTCATTTAGTGACTTTCTTCCAAAATTTGGTGTCCTTAACATTTCTCCTTCTGTTTTTTGAACTAAATCACCAATATAGGTAATATTATCATTCTTTAAGCAATTCATCGATCGAACCGACAACTCAAGTTCATCAACTTTTTTTAATAGATTTTTATTAAATTCTGGTTCACTAGATTGCTGTGGAACTTCAACTACTTTTGGTTCTTCGAAGTTAATGAACATTGATAACTGATCTTGAAAAATTCTTGCAGCATACGCCAATGCATCATCAGCATGGATCGATCCATTAGTCTCAATTTCTAAAATTAATTTATCATAATCTAAAGCTTTACCTTCTCTAGCGGTACTTACAAAATAAGATACTTTTTTAACTGGACTAAATAAAGAATCTATAGCTATTAATCCTAATGGCTGATCTTCTGTTTTATTAAGATTTGCAGAAACATAACCTTTACCGGAATTTACTGTTAATTCCATATGAAATTTTGTTGCTTCATCAAGATTGCAGATTATCAAATCTGGATTTAAAATTTCAATATCTGGATTACCAGCAATATCTTTTGCTCTTATTTCACCGGGCCCTGTTGCATCTAGAATTAGTTTTTTTGCTCCATCAGAATTACATTTCAATGCCAATGATTTTACATTTAAAACAATATCAGTCACATCCTCTCTAACACCTTTAATGGATGAAAATTCATGAAGAACACCATCAATTTGAATTGCCGTAACCGCAGATCCTCTTATTGAAGACAACATTATTCTTCTTAATGAGTTTCCAATTGTTAAGCCATATCCTTTTTCTAAAGGTTCCGCTGTTATAGTAGCTATTGATTTATTTTCATGGCTCTTAACATCAATCTTTGATGGTTTAATTAATGATTTCCAATTTTTTTCATTTGCTACGTTTTCCATTTTTTCCATTTATACTCTCCTTCTTTTAGGTGGTCTAGAACCATTGTGCGCCATAGGCGTTGTGTCTTTAATCGACGTAATTTTAAAACCTTTTGCCTGTAATGCTCTTAAAGCAGTTTCTCTACCTGAACCAGGACCTTTAATCTCAACTGATAAAATCTTCATTCCCGTTTCTAAGGCTTTAGATGCAACTTCATCGGCAGCTATTTGGGCAGCATAGGGAGTTGATTTTCTAGAACCCTTAAAACCCTTTTTCCCAGCTGAAGACCAAGCTATTACATTTCCACTCGTATCAGCAATAGTTATAATCGTATTATTAAATGTAGCTTTAACGTATGCTATCCCGGTTGAAATATTTCTTTTTACTTTTTTCTTTTTTAAAAACTTACTGCTGGGTTTTACTTGAGTTTTCTTAATTTCTTTTTTCTTTTCGTTTTCATTTGTATCAGTCATATATTATTTTTTAAGTGGAGTGATTTTTTTTCCGGCGATAGCTATTGCTTTACCTTTTCTAGTTCTAGCGTTACATCGAGTTCTTTGGCCTCTAACAGGAAGTTTTTTTCTGTGTCTAGATCCACGATATGTTGCAAGATCAATTAATCTTTTTATATTTAAAGAAGTTTCTCTTCTTAATTCCCCCTCAACTGAAAAATTTTTATCAATATACTCTCTTATTTTTAATATCTCATCATCTGTAAGCTGACTTATCCTTTTTTCTGAAGGTATATTTAAGCTTTTGCAAATGTCTTGTGAAAATTTATCACCTATTCCATAAATATAAGTCAATCCAATACTGACTATTTTGTTCTGAGGGATATTAATTCCTGCAATTCGCGCCATAAATTAGTGAGGGTTAAAATTTTTAAAGAAACTTATATAAAAAGTAAACATAATGTCAATGTCTTATATTTGACAAAATACCGCTGATTTCACTGTATATTTCGTCAATTTTGCTATTACCATCAATTTCTTTGAATAAACCCTTATTTTTATAATATTCTAATATCGGCTTAGTTTTATCAATATATGTCTCGTAACGATCTAAAATTACCTCTGAATTATCGTCGGTTCTTTTAATCAAGTATTTTTCATCACAGGTATGATTTTCTTTATTTGGTGGATCAAAATGAAAATTAAATATTTTATTACAATTGTTGCACGTAATTCTTCCTTTTATTCTTTTTAAAATAATATCTTTTTCTACAATTAGGCAAAGAACTAGAGAAATATGCTGCTTTGATTCAGATATTAGCTCTTCTAAGTTATGTATTTGGGTCAAAGTTCTTGGGTATCCGTCAAAAATTAATCTATTAAAATTATTTTTATCAAAAACAATTTTTTTGATTAACTTATTAACAATGTCATCTGATATAAACTGGCCATTGCTTAATAAATTTTCAATTTTTTTTCCTAATTCAGATTTAATTTTTGTTTCTTTTCTCAATAAATCTCCAGTGGATATCTGGATTAAATTAAAATTTTCAGCTATTTTTTTGGCCTGAGTACCTTTTCCTGCTCCCGGAGGTCCAAATAAAATAATATTCATTAAATTTATTTTCCAAATTTTGCTTTTTTAATAAGTGATTGATACTGAGAACTCATTAGTCTAGTTTGTACTTGAGTAACTGTATCCATAGCAACAATTACAACAATTAAAATTGAAGTACCTCCTAAATAAAAAGGTATAGGATATTTTGCAATCAATATTTCTGGCATTAAGCAAACAAGAGCTAAATATAAAGCTCCCATTGTTGTAAGCTTAGTAAGAATGTTATCAATATAAATAGCTGTACTTTCACCAGGCCTTATTCCTGGAATATAACCACCATACTTTCTTAAATTTTCAGCAGTTTCGTTGGGATTAAAAACTATTGACGTATAAAAAAAGGTAAAGAAAATAATACCTGAACCATATAAAATCATATAAAGAGGTTTACCTTGAGAAAAATATGAAGAAATATTCAAAAAAAATTCATTTTCTGAAAAACTAAAATTAGAAAAAGTAATCGGCAATAAAAGTAAGGCTGACGCAAAAATTGCTGGTATTACACCTGCAGAATTAATTTTTAAAGGCAAATGAGACGATTCACCACCATAAACTTTACTTCCCATTTGTCTTTTAGGATAATTTATTAATATTTTTCTTAAAGCTCTCTCCATAAAAACAATAAAAATAATTGTAACTATAAGTAAAAGAAAAATTGATATAATCATTAAAGCTGATATTGCTCCGGTTCTTCCTAATTCAAATGTTGTAACAAGGGCTCTTGGTATTTCGGCTACTATTCCTGAAAATATTATTAGGGAAATTCCATTTCCAATACCTCTTTGTGTTATTTGTTCTCCTAACCACATTAAAAATACAGTGCTAGCTACAATAGTTATAACCGTACTTACTCTGAAAAAAATTCCTGGGTTAATAACTAAATTTTCTGCAGTTTCTAAACCAACAGCTAATCCATATCCTTGTATAGTTCCTAATAAAACAGTTCCATATCTAGTAATTTGTGTAATTTTTTTTCTTCCTAGCTCGCCCTGGTTTTTTAAATTTTTAAAATAATCAGAAACACCTGTTAATAACTGAACTATAATAGAAGATGAAATATACGGCATAATACCTAATGCAAAAATTGCCATTCGAGCTATGGCTCCACCAGCAAAAACATTGAACATACCTAATAAACCACGTTGATTAGAACTCATGACTTCCTGAAGGGATTGAGGATCTATACCTGGTATAGGTATAAAAGTGCCAAGCCTATAAATGGACAAAACTATAATAGTAAAGATGATTCTATTTTTTAAATCATTTGTTTGAGATAGAACATTGCTCATTAATATTATTTAATTAAATTATTTTGTTATTAGTTTAATTGAACCACCAATTTTCTCAATTTTTTCCTTGGCAGATTTTGAAATAAAATCAACTTCAATATTTATTTTATCTTTTAATTCACCATTACCTAGCAACTTTAGTTTAGTTGTTTTTTTTTTAAATATTTTGCTTTTTTTAAGCTCAAGTAAATTTAATGTATTTTTATTACTTATAAGATTTTTTGATAAATAGTTTTGCAATTGATTTAAATTTAGTATGGCTACATTTTTTTTAAAAATAGGATTAAATCCTCTTTTGGGTAATCTTCTATACAAAGGCATTTGACCACCTTCAAAGCTTTTAATAGCAACTCCTGATCGAGATTTTTGTCCTTTCATTCCGCGCCCACAAGTTTTTCCCTTACCGGAGCCAATACCTCTTCCTACACGGATTTTTTTACTTTTAATTTTGTAATTTAATGTATTTAAATTCATTTAGCCTCTTTTCTCGACAATTTCTGATATTTTTTTTCCTCTTAAAAAAGATATATTTTTTGGAGAAGTTTGACTCATAAGTGCTTTCATACAAGCTCGAACTACATTGTGAGGATTAGACGATCCTAAAGATTTAGCTACAATATCCTTTATACCAACTACTTCGCAAACAGCTCTGATGGGTCCTCCTGCAATTATACCTGTTCCTTTTGGAGCAGATCTTAAAAGAACTTTTCCAGATCCTTTTTTACCAAGAATATCATGATGCAAAGTTCTTCCATCTTTTAAAGATATGTGGACAAGTTTTCTTTTAGCTACTTCAGTAGCTTTTTTAATAGCGTCGGATACTTGTTTAGATTTAGCGTGAGCTATACCTAATTTACCCAATTGATCTCCTACTACAACTAAGGCTGAAAATGCAAAACGCCTTCCACCTTTTACAACTTTGGTAATTCGGTTAATATAAATTAGTTTTTCTTTTAAATCATTATTTGCCATCTAAAAATCCAAACCTTTTTTTCTTAAAGTTTCCGCTAATAGTTTAACTCTTCCATGATATTTATAAGATCCTCTATCAAAAAATACTTTTGTAATTTTTTTATCATTTGCTCTTTTAGCTAAAGCTTCAGCTACAAATAGAGATAAATCCATTTTTTTAGTTTTTTTCATATTTTTTAAATCTCTTTCTACAGAAGAAGCGGCTACAAGAGTTTTACTTTCGTTATCATTCACTATTTGAGCAGAAATATTTTTACTAGACCTATTTATGGTAAGTCTCAATCTATTACTTTTATTTGTCTTTTTTAATTTATTCCTAACTCTTAATTTTTTTTTATTTTTCCTATTAAGTTTCATAGTTTATTTTTTTTTCCCTTCTTTACGTAAAATATACTCACCCTTAACTTTAATTCCTTTTCCTTTATAAGGTTCTGGAGGTCTGTAAGACTTAATTTTAGAAGCTATTTGGCCGACCACCTGCTTATCTGTTCCATTAATTTTAATTGTAGTTTGTTTTTCAACCATAATTTTTACATCTTTAGGTATTTCAAAATTGATATCATGGCTGTAACCTAGTTGTAAGTTTAGATGATTTCCTTTAATAGCAGCTCTATATCCAACTCCAGTCATTTCTAAAATTTTTTCATAACCCTTATTTACACCAATTATTGCATTATTAAGAAGACTTCTGTTCATGCCCCAATCTTTTTTGATTTCATCAGTTGCTTTATTTATAGGCTTAATAGAAATTTCTTTATTTTCAATAAGATTTACTTCAAAAACTTTTCTATCTAAACTCATACTTTTGTTTCCATTTGGGCCTTTAATATTTAAATTATTTTCATCAACTGAAATATTTACTCCATTAGGTATTATTATTTTTTTCTTTCCTATTTTTGACATTAAAAAACCTTACAAATAATTTCACCACCTAGATTTGCTTTTCTAGCTTCAGAGTCAGTCATGACCCCTTTCGAAGTAGAAACAATTGCTATACCTAAGCCATTTTGAATTTTTGGGATACTTTCGGCACTTGAATAAAATCTTCTTCCAGGCTTAGATATTCTTTCAATATTGCTAATTACTGGTGAACCAGAATTATATTTTAAATTTATTAAAAAATTAGATTTTTTTTGCTCATCTTCCTCTAAGGAATAATTTGATATAAAGCCCTCTCTTTTTAAAACTTCTAGAATTTTACCTTTAAATGTTGAAGCGGGCATTTGAATTTTGCTGCTAGCTCTCATTTGTCCATTTTGGATTCTTGCTATCATGTCTCCAACGGGATCTGAAAAACTCATATATTTATTCCTTTCCTACCAACTTGATTTAACCATGCCTGGGATTTTTCCTTCTAGGCATAACTTTCTTAAATAAATTCTTGAAACTTTTAATTTTCTATAAACTCCATGAGATCTTCCTGTAATTTCGCATCTATTTTTAATTCTTGTCTTGGCTGAATTTCTTGGTAATTTAGATAGTTTCATCTGTGCTTTAAATCTTTCTTCTAAACTTATTTTTTTGTCCATTACTATATTTTTTAGTTTTTTTCTTTTATTTAAGAATTTTTTATTCATTTTAATTCTTTTTTTATTTCTATTTATTGTGCTTTTTTTTGCCATAGTTCCTCTACTTTTAATTTTTCTTTTCTGTATTAAAAGGAAAGTTAAATTCTTTTAGCAAAGCTAAAACATGATTTTTATTTGATCCTTTTGTTACAATTGTTATGTCCATTCCTCTTATTTTTTCAACTTTATCAAAATTTACCTCTGGAAAAATAATATGCTCTTTAATTCCAAAAGTATAATTTCCGAACGCATCAAAACTTTTTGGATTTAGACCTCTAAAGTCTTTAATTCTTGGAAGTGCAATATTTACTAATCTATCAATAAATTCATACATTTTATTTTTTCTTAAAGTAACTTTTAATCCTGACAAACTATCCTTTCTTGATTTAAAATTTGAAATAGATTTTTTAAACTTTGTAACAACTGGTTTTTGACCAGTAATAGATGCTAAGTCTTCAGTACATGATTTTAAAATTTTCTTATCATTACCGTCATTACCCAATCCCATATTAATTACAACTTTTTCTAGCCGTGGAACCATTAATTTATTTTTTAATGAAAGTTTATTTATTAAATCAATTTGTATTTTTGAAAAATATTGCTCTTTTAATCTTGGATTCATTTTTTAGCTACTTTCTTTTTTTTTTCAATTTTTTTATTTGTTTCTTGTAAAGCAAGATTAGACAAATGGATGAAGTTTTCCTTAGAAATAATCCCACCTTTTTTTTCTTTAGTTGCTTTTAAATGTTTCTTAACTAAATTTATACCCTTCACTTTTGCTTTATTATGTTTTTTAATTAATTCAATAATTTCACCTGACTTATTTTTATCTTTTCCGGTAAGTATTTTTACTAAATTTCCTTTTTTTAAATGCATTTTTTATAAAACCTCCGGCGCTAAAGAAATTATTTTCATTTGACCCTTTGATCTTAGTTCGCGAGTAACTGGACCAAAAATTCTTGTTCCAAGTGGCTCGCCTTTTTCATCAGTTAATACTGCTGCATTATTATCAAATTTTACCTTTGATCCATCATTTCTAAAAATTCCCTGTTTTGTCCTTACTATTATAGCTTTATGTACAGACCCTTTTTTAACTTTTCCTTTAGGAATTGCTTCCTTGACACTAACGACTATTGTATCACCAACGGATGCATATCTTCTTTTTGAACCACCCAAAACCTTTATGCACTCTATTCTTTTAGCACCGGTGTTGTCTGCAACTAATAACTCTGTTTGAACTTGTATCATGTACTTTTCTCCAAAACTTTGAATCGTTTATTTTTAGAAAATGGTCTTGATTCTTCAATTTCAACAACATCACCAATTTTAAATTTATTTTTTTCGTCATGTGCGTGGTATTTTTTTTTTGTTTTAACAACTTTTTTAAGGAAAGGATGTTGATATTTTCTCTCAACCAAAACAACTATGGTTTTTTCACTTTTGTTACTAATAACTTTTCCTTTTAAAATATTTTTTGACATATTATTTTTTTCTAAGAAATGTATTTGTCCTTGCTATTGATTTTTTTATTTCATTTAATTTTGATGGATTAGTTAGTTGACCATTTACTTTTTTAAATCTTAAATTAAATAAATCTTTCTTTAATTTATTTAAATTTTGGCTTAATTGATCTTCTGATAGCTTTTTAATTTCTTTTATTTTCATAAATTATCTTTTAACAAATTTTGTTTTTATTGGAAGTTTTGCTGAAGCTTTATATAATGCTTCTTTTGCAACAATTTCTTTAACTCCATCTACTTCAAATAAAATTCTTCCTGGTTTTACTCGACATACCCAATATTCTGGTGATCCTTTGCCTTTTCCCATACGCACTTCTGTAGGTTTTTTTGAGACTGGAATATTTGGAAATATCCTTGACCAAACTTTTCCAGTTCTTTTCATGTGTCTGGTTAAAGCAACTCTTGCTGCTTCTATTTGATTTGAAACAATTCTTTCAGGCTGCAATGCTTTAAGACCAAAAGCACCATAATTTAACTTGTCACATCTTTGAGCTTTACCATGAATTCTACCTTTATGCGACTTTCTATATTTTGTTCTTGCTGGTTGTAACATGTTTAGCCTTTATTAGTTTCCTGATTAAATTCGCTTTTAAAAATTTTCCCTTTATATATCCAAACTTTAATTCCTATCATACCATAAGTTGTTAAAGCTTCTGTATCAGCATAATCAACATCCGCTCTCAAGGTATGTAAAGGCACACTGCCTTCTCTTAGCCATTCAGATCGAGCTATTTCATTTCCACCCAATCTTCCGCTTACACAAACTTTTATTCCTTTTGCACCCAATCTAAGAGCTGATTGCATAGCTCTTTTCATAGCTCTTCTGTAAGCTATTCTTTTAACAAGCTGTTGAGCAATATTTTCAGCAACTAAATAACTATTTAATTCAGGTTTTTTTACCTCTTTAATATTTAAAATAACTTCATTATTGCTAAATTTTGATAGTTTTTTTTTAATTTTCTCTATATCACTACCTTTTTTTCCAATAACAAATCCTGGTCTTGAGGTATAAATTGTTACAAAACATTTTTTTGTTGTTCTTTCAATCATAACTTTAGAAATTCCAGAATTTACAACATTTTTTTTAATATAATTTCTTATATTAAAATCTTCGATTAAATTATTCCCAAACTGATCTTTTTTAGCAAACCATATAGAGTCCCAACCTCTATTAATTCCCAATCTAAAACCTACTGGATTAACTTTTTGCCCCATGTTTCTCCTCTTTTTTTATTTTATCTGATAATATAATAGTTACATTGCTATAAGGCTTTTTAATAGCACTGGCTCTTCCTTTTGCTCTTGGTCTAAATCTTTTCATAACAATAGATTTGCCACAATAAGCTTCCTTTATAAATAAATTATCAATATCATATTGAAAATTATTTTCTGCGTCAGCAACTGCAGTGTTAATTGTTTTTTTAATATCTTTACATATTCTTTGATTTGCAAAGGTTAAATCTCTTAAAGCATGTTCAACTTTTTTTCCAACAATACCTTTTAATATAACACTAATTTTTCTTGTGCTACTTCTAACATTTTTGTTAGTAGTTTTAACTAAATTTTGTTTTTCTTTTTTTTGTTTATTTTTTTTCATTTGAAGTTGTTTCTTTTTTTGCTTGAGGGGTTAATGCTTTCTCTTGAGCGGCTTTTTTATCTGCTGGAGTGTGGCCAGCAAATGTTCTTGTAGGAGAAAATTCGCCCAGTTTATGACCAACCATATCTTCAGAAATTGTTATTGGAATAAATTTTTTTCCGTTATAAATTAAAAAACTAATACCTATAAAGTCAGGGATAACGGTAGATTTTCTTGACCATGTTTTAATTGGTTTTTTGTCACTTTGTTTTTTATGCTTTTCAACCTTTTTAATTAAACTTGGTTCAACAAAAGGTCCTTTCCAAACTGATCTAGACATATTTATTATACCTTTTTACCCCTTCTTGAAATAATGAATTTATTTGTTCGTTTGTTGTTACGCGTTTTTAAACCTTTTGCTGATTGCCCCCATGGTGAAACAGGATGCCTACCACCTGAAGTTTTTCCTTCACCGCCTCCGTGGGGATGATCAACTGGATTCATTACAACTCCACGGACACTTGGTCTTACTCCGAGCCATCTATTTCTTCCAGCTTTTCCAATTTTTATATTTTTTTGATCAGGATTTGACAAAACTCCTATGGTTGCCTTTGCTGTACTAATTACTCTTCTTATTTCTCCGGATGCTAATTTAATTATAGAATATTTACCATCAGATCCACTAATTTGAACTGAAGCACCTGCCGATCTTGCAATTTTTGCTCCTGCGCCAGCTTCCATTTCAACATTATGGATAGAGGTACCTGCTGGAATATCTTGTAAAGGCATACAATTTCCTATTTTTATTTCTTTTTTATTTCCAGAAACAATTTTGTCACCAATTTTCAAATTTTGTGGATGTAAAACATAAGATTTTTCACCATCTTCATATTTTACTAACATAATGTGGCAAGTTCTATTTGGGTCATATTCAATTCTTTCAACTACTGCTTCGATATCATTTTTATTTCTATAAAAATCTATTTTTCTATATTTTTTTTTATGTCCCGCTCCTCTTCTCCGTGAAGTAATTCTGCCTAAATTATTTCTCCCTGATGAAGATTTTTTTCCTATTGTTAGTGATTTTACTGATTTACCTTTCCAAAGTTTATTTCTTGTTAAGATAACTGTTCCACGTGTTGATTTCGTATATGGTTTAAAAGTTTTTAATGACATTTAAATTCCTGTTGTTAAATCTATATTGTCTCCCTTTTTAAGAGTGACTATAGCTTTTTTATATCCCTGAACCTTAACTTTTTTTCCCCTGACCGTTTTTAATCTATTTTTTTTATTTATTATATTTACCTTGACAACATTAACTTTAAATATTTTTTCAATATTTTTTTTAACATTTTTTTTATTTGCTGAAACATTAACTTTAAAAACCACTTTGTTCATTTCAGACAAATTTGTTGATTTTTCAGTAACAACAGGACTCAATATGCAATCATATAGATGAACTTTATTCATGTTTTAAAAATTTTTTTTCTAGTTCTTTAGTTGAAGACTGCGTAAATACAATCTTTTTAAACTTTAAAATGTCATAAGTAGACAAGTATAAGGTGTCAATAAGCTTTATATTAGCTATATTTCTTGCTGACATTTCAATATTTTTTTTAGATTTTGCATCTACTACTATTAATGCATTGCTAATATTATTTTTTTTAAGAAATTTATAAAAATCTTTTGTTTTATTAATCTTGCTTTGTATATCGTCAAAAATAATTAAACTTTTTTCTTTGTATCTTTGGGATATTGCGCTTATTAAACTTGTCTTTTTTTGCTTTTTATTAATTTTTTTAATCCTATAAACATTGCCCTTTGGTCCATGAGCAACACCACCACCAACAAAAATTGGCGCTTTTCTACTTGCATGCCTAGCGTTACCAGTTCCTTTTTGGGCATAAATTTTTGCTGTAGATCCAATTATCTCATTTCTCTGCTTAGTTTTAGCTACTCTTGGTTTTAAATACGATATTTGAGCATGAATTACCTGGGATATTAACTTGCTATTAATTTTAGATGAAAAAATTTTCTCAGAGATTTCGAATTCTGACACTTTACCGTTAATATTTATACTATCTATTTTCATTTAGTTTCTTTAATAGGTTCTTTTTTTTCATCATTTTTTATTATTAATTTATATTTTTCAGAAAGTGTTTTTTTTGTAATTTTTTTTACAGAATTTCTTAAAAAAACTAACGAATTTTTTGAACCAGGAATAGATCCTTTTAAATAAATTAAATCATTAGTTAAATCAGATTTTACAATTTCTAAATTTAACATAGTTCTATATTTATCTCCCATATGACCTGCCATTTTTTTTCCCTTAAATACTTTTCCTGGATCTTGTCTTTGACCTGTAGAGCCGTGTGAACGGTGTGATACTGAAACACCGTGTGAAGCTCTTAAACCAGCAAAATTATATTTTTTCATAACACCAGCAAATCCTTTTCCTATAGTTTTAGAAGTTACATCAACAAATTTTATATCTTTAAAGATCTCTAAACCTATTTCATTTCCTTCTTTGTAGTTTGTTAAATCTTTTACTCGATATTCTTTTAAGTATTTCTTAGTTTCGGTAGACTTTTTTGCATAAAAACCCTTCATCGCCTTACTTAATTTTGTTGACTTAATTTTTCCAAAACCAACTCTTACAGCATCATAGCCTCTTTTATCTTTTGTAATTAAATCAATCACTCTACCTTTTTCTATACGTATTACGGTAACCGGAACAGATAAACCCATAGGAAAGAATTCTCTACTCATTCCTATTTTTCTGCCCATCAATCCGACACTTATCATTTATATCCTTATATTTTTATTTCTACATCAACTCCCGAAGCTAAATCTAATTTCATTAAAGCTTCGACCGTTTGTGGCGTAGGTTCTATTATATCAATTAATCTTTTATGAGTTCTTGTTTCAAATTGCTCTCTGCTTTTTTTATCAATATGAGGAGATCTTAAGACTGTATATTTTTCTATTTTTGTTGGTAGCGGTATTGGGCCTTTTATATTTGCTCCAGTTCTTTTTACTGTATTAACTATTTCTATTGTAGATTTATCTAAAATTTTGTTGTCATAGGCTCTTAATTTAATTCTTATATTTTGATTGTTCATAATTTATGCCATTTTCTTTGTTACTTCTTCTTGGACATTTTGTGGAACTTTTTCATAATGATCAAAGAACATTGAATATTGAGCCCTACCTTGTGACATTGATCTTAAATTATTTACATAACCAAACATATTTGCTAACGGTACCATTCCTGTGATTACAGTTGCATTACCCCTTGTCTCGGTGCCTTCTACTTGACCTCTTCTACTATTTAAATCCCCTATTACATCTCCCATGTAATCTTCCGGCGTTACAATTTCTACCCTCATTATAGGTTCTAAAAGTTTCAATGATGCTTTTGTACATAATTGTTTAAAACAATGTCTTGATGCTATTTCAAATGCAAGAACACTTGAATCAACGTCATGATGTAAACCGTCTATAATTGTAACTTTATAATCTATGATTGGGAAGCCAGCTAAAATTCCTGAATCTGAAACACTTTCTATGCCTTTTTCTACTCCTGGAATGAATTCTTTTGGAATTGCTCCCCCTTTTATTTTATTTTCTACTTCTCTACCCTTACCAGGTTCTAAAGGTTCAATTGAAAGTTTAACTCTCGCAAATTGTCCAGCTCCGCCACTTTGCTTTTTATGAATATAATCAAATTCTGCATTTCCTAAGATGGTTTCTCTGTATGCTACTTGTGGAGCCCCAATATTTGCCTCAACCTTAAATTCTCTTTTCATTCTATCTACTATAATATCCAAGTGAAGTTCTCCCATTCCTTTGATAATAGTTTGTCCAGATTCTTCATCTGAAGTAACTCTAAATGATGGGTCTTCTTTAGCTAACCTTCCCAAAGCTTCACCCATTTTTTCTTGATCTCCCTTGGTTTTTGGTTCTACAGCAATTTCAATTACCGGATCTGGAAATTCCATCGGTTCTAACAATATTGGTTTATCTTCTTCCGAAAGAGTATGTCCTGTAATGGTGTATTTAAGACCTGCTAGTGCAACAATATCTCCGGCATTAGCTTCTTTTATATCTTCTCTTGAATTTGCATGCATTAAAAGCATCCGTCCAATTCTTTCTTCTTTATCTCTTGAGGTATTGTACATTCCAGTACCTGATTTAATTGTACCTGAATAAATTCTTATAAATGTTAATGAACCAACGAATGGATCGTTAGCTACTTTAAAGGCCAATGCTGAAAAAGGTTCTTTATCATCAAATTTTCTTTCTAATTTATCGTCAGATCCAGGTTTGGTACCGCTAATATTTCCTATATCCAGTGGACTTGGAAGAAAATCAACAACTGCATCAAGTAGTGGTTGCACACCTTTGTTTTTAAATGCGGATCCTGTTAAAACTGGAACAAAATCAAACTTTAGACAGCCTTTTCTAACACAAGATATTAAATCATTTTCGGATATTGTTTTACCATTTAAATAGTCTTCCATTAATTTTTCATCTTGTTCTACAGCAGTTTCAACTAATTCTTTTCTATATTTTTCAGCTTCGTTTTTTAAGTTTTCAGGAATTTCAACATAATCAAATTTAGCTCCTAAAGTTTCATCTTTCCAGATTACTGCTTTCATCTTAATTAAATCAATAACACCTTTTAATGAAGCTTCGATCCCAACTGGTATTTGCATAACCAAAGGCTTAGATCCCAACCTATCTTTAATCATATCTACACATCTGAAAAAATCAGCCCCCGTTCTATCTAATTTATTCACAAAACAAATCCGTGGAACTTTATATTTGTCTGCTTGTCTCCAAACAGTTTCCGATTGTGGCTCAACACCTGCCACCCCATCAAAAACTGCAACTGCTCCATCTAAAACTTTTAATGATCTTTCTACTTCAATGGTAAAATCTACATGCCCAGGTGTATCTATGATATTAATTCTATGATTGTTCCAATAACAAGTTGTTGCCGCTGAAGTAATTGTTATTCCTCTTTCTTGTTCTTGCTCCATCCAATCCATTGTTGCTGCACCATCATGAACTTCGCCGATTTTATGACTCTTTCCGGTGTAATATAATATTCTTTCAGTAGTTGTTGTTTTACCCGCATCTATATGGGCCATAATTCCAATGTTTCTATATTTATCTAAGTTATGTGTTCTAGCCATAAATAATTACCATCTAAAATGCGCAAAAGCTTTGTTTGATTCAGCCATTCTATGTGTATCTTCTTTTTTCTTTATAGCAGAACCTTTGCCTTGGTATGCATCATAAAGTTCAAAACAAATTTTATCTGACATGATTTTGTCTTTTCTTTTTTTTGAAGCCTCAACTAACCATCGGATAGCAAGGGCTTGCGACCTCTTTTGTTTTACTTCAACAGGTACCTGATAAGTAGCGCCACCTACTCTTCTTGATCTAACTTCTACTGTAGGTTTGATATTATTTATAGCAGTATTAAAAATTTTTATAGGCTCTTCTTTCGACTTTGATTTTAGCTTATCCATTGCATTATAAACAATTTTTTCAGCAATTGTTTTTTTTCCATCATACATAATAGAATTCATTAACTTCAAAATTAAATCTGATTTGTATTTTGAGTCAGATAAAAAAATTCTTCTTATTGTTTTTCTTTTTCTAGACATAAATTAAAATTATTTTGGTCTTTTAGCTCCATATTTAGATCTTTGTTGTTTACGGCTTGTAACTCCCTGAGTATCTAGGTTTCCTCTTAAAATATGGTATCTAACACCGGGTAAATCTTTAACTCTACCACCTCTAATCAAAACGACTGAATGCTCTTGTAAATTATGACCTTCTCCAGGTATATAACAAGTTACCTCATGACCATTAGATAATCTAACTCTTGCAACTTTTCTCAATGCTGAATTTGGTTTTTTTGGTGTCGTTGTATAAACTTTTACGCAAACACCTCTTTTTTGTGGCGATCTTTCTAAAGCGGGAACCTTGTTCCTTAATTTTACTTTAACTCTAGGTTTTTTAATTAACTGATTAACTGTTGGCATAATTTTTATATTTTTTGGCTGGAAAATAATGTATGAAAAGACAACTATTTTTGGCAGCGTCTAAGGTTATTCAACCTTACTTCCAACCATAAAATTTTTCGCTAAACTACTAATTGAATGTAAAATTGTCAATAAATATGTATTAAAAATTGATACCAATTCTAGTCTTTTTTATAGCTCTTTGACCTTTTCGGGTGTTTTTTCAGAGAGAAAAATTCGATCTTTTTCTTTTGCTAGATGATTCCATCTATTTTTTACTGTTCCTGTGCCAGCTGGAACTAAACGTCCAACAATTACATTTTCTTTAAGCCCTTTTAGTTTATCAACCTTGCCCTTTATTGATGCATCAGTTAAAACTCTAGTTGTTTCTTGAAATGAAGCTGCTGAGATAAACGAGTTTGTTTGCAAAGAAGCTTTAGTTATTCCTAACAAAATTCTCTCTCCTATTGCTGGGGTTTTTTTACTATTTTTAAGAGTTTCGTTTTCTTCTTCGAATTCGACTTTATCTACTACTTCACCTCTTAGATATTTTGAATCACCTACTTCTTTAATCTCAATCTTTTTAAGCATTTGCTTAACAATAACCTCAATGTGCTTATCATTAATCACTACACCTTGTAATCTATATACTTCTTGAACTTCATTGACAAAATAATCTGTCAATTGCTCAACACCTAAAATTCTTAAAATATCGTGCGGTGCTGGACTGCCATCTAATAAGTATTCTCCTTTGCTTATCTTTTCACCTTGGTTAAAATTAATATTTTTTCCCTTTGGAATTAAATAATTTGATGCTTCTCCATTTTTTGGCTGAATTGAAATTTTCAATTTTCCTCTAACTTCTTTTCCAAAAACAACTACCCCATCATTTTCAGCAATAATTGCACTCTCTTTAGGCTTCCTAGCTTCAAACAATTCAGCAACTCTTGGTAAACCACCAGTGATATCTTTTGTTTTAGAAGTTTCTTTTGGTAACCTAGCAATTACATCTCCTGCTAATATATTTTGACCATCTTTTACTGATAAAATTGAATCTGCAACCAAATAATATCTTGCCTCGTTACCATCTGCTTTTTTGATTACACTTCCTTTTTCATTTCTTAGAGTTATTCTTGGTTTTAAATCAGTGTTTTTAGATTGAGATCTCCAGTCAATAACCGACTTTGATGAAATACCAGTTGCATCATCAACTGTTTCAGCTAACGAAACTCCATCGATTAAATCAACATAATTAGCAATTCCATTTTTTTCTGCTATCACAGGCAAAGTATAAGGATCCCACTCACAAATTTTAACTCCTTTTTTAATTTTCTCATCGTTTTGACATAAAAGTTTTGCTCCATATGGTATTTTATAAAGAGCTATTTGTTGGCCCTTGTCATCTTCAATTGCTAACTGTGTATTTCTTCCCATTACTACAAGATTTTTTTTTGAATCTTCTAATAAATTTTTATTAATAATTTTTAAAATACCATCTGATTTAGATATAATTTGTGAGTCTTGTTTTATTTGCGCCGTACCCCCAACATGAAAAGTTCTCATTGTTAATTGAGTTCCTGGTTCGCCAATAGATTGAGCTGCTATCATTCCTATAGCCTCTCCTAAACCTACTATTTTTCCTCTCGACAAATCTCTTCCATAACAAGTTGCACAAGCACCTTCTTTGTTTTCGCATGTAATAACTGAATAAACTTTTATAGATTTTACTCCGGCAGAATCAATTTTTTCACAAGCTTCTTCATCAATCATATCTTTTTTCTTAATTAAAACTTTACCATTGATGGGGTTTTTTACATCTTCAGCAACTATTCTGCCTAGGGCTCGATCAGACAAACTAACTAAAATATTTCCACCCTCTATTACTTCAGATAAAACTATATATTTTTTTGTTCCACAAAAATCACTTGTAATTGATAGATCTTGAGCAACATCACAAAGCCTTCTCGTTAAATAACCTGAATTAGCAGTTTTAAGTGCTGTATCTGCTAAACCTTTTCTGGCACCATGAGTAGAGTTAAAAAATTCAAGAGCAGTTAGACCTTCTTTAAAATTAGATATTATTGGTGTTTCTATAATTTCTCCAGATGGTTTTGCTATTAACCCTCTCATTCCAGCCAATTGCTTCATTTGAGCGGCTGATCCTCTTGCTCCAGAATCTGCCATCATGAAAACTGAATTCAAATTATTAATTTTACTATTTGTATTGACATTTGATGTAGAAGAGATTTTTTTCATCATTTCGGCGGCAACTAAATCTGTACATTTAGACCAAGCATCAACAACTTTATTATATTTTTCACCTCTAGTTATTAATCCTTCAGCATATTGATCTTCATATTCTTCAATCATTTTTTTAGTTTCATTTATAATTTCTGTTTTTTTTCTGGGATAATTAAATCATCTTTTCCAAATGATATACCTGCTTTAAAAGCATGTTTAAAACCTAGATCTTTAATTTTATCACAAAAAATTACAGTCTTTTTTTGTCCACAAAACCTGAAAACTTGATCAATAATTTCAGAAACTTGTTTTTTAGATAAAATTTTATCAACAAATGAAAATTTAATTCTTGGGCTTTTTGGTAAAATATTTCCTAATAAAAATCTACCAGCTGTACTTGTGTACTTCTCTAATTTTACGTTTCCTTTTTCATCTACTGTCTCAAATCTTGAAATTATCTTTGAATGAACAGTTATTGAATTTGAGTCTAAACCATGTTCAATTTCAGATGCGTCCACAAAATATCCTTCTATTTTATTTTTTTCTGTATGAATTGGCTCTTGAGATAAATAATATATACCTAAAATCATATCTTGGCTTGGTACAATAATTGGTTTTCCATTAGATGGACTTAAAATATTATTTGTTGACATCATCAAAACTCTAGCTTCTAGTTGCGCTTCTAAACTTAATGGAATATGCACGGCCATCTGATCTCCATCAAAGTCAGCATTAAAAGCTGAACAGACAAGCGGGTGAAGTTCTATAGCATTTCCTTCTATTAATTTAGCCTCAAATGCTTGTATTCCAAGACGGTGTAAGGTTGGTGCCCTGTTCAACAGTATTGGGTGTTCTCTAATTATGTGCTCTAAGGCATCCCAAACTTCTGTTTTTTCCTTTTCAACTATTTTTTTTGCTTGTTTTATTGTTGTAGCCAGTCCCAATTGATCTAATCTTGCATATAAAAATGGCTTGAACAATTCTAGTGCCATTTTTTTTGGTAAACCGCATTGATGCAACTTTAAATCTGGACCAACCACAATTACGGATCTTCCTGAGTAATCAACCCTTTTTCCTAATAAATTTTGTCTAAATCTTCCGTGTTTACCCTTAAGCATTTCTGACAAAGATTTTAATGGCCTTTTTCCAGTTCCAGTAATAACCCTGCCTCTACGTCCATTGTCAAATAAAGCATCGACTGATTCTTGCAACATCCTTTTTTCATTTCTTATAATTATGTCTGGTGATTTTAAATCTATTAGTCTTTTTAATCTGTTATTTCTATTTATGACTCTTCTATAAAGGTCGTTCAAATCCGATGTCGCAAATCTACCACCATCAAGTGGGACCAAAGGTCTTAGCTCAGGTGGTATTACTGGGATCGTCGTTAAAATCATCCATTCTGGTTTTCCACCAGATTCAATAAAATTATCTATTAATTTTAATCTTTTTATTGCCCTCTCTTCTGCAACTTTAGATTTTAACTCGGCTATTTGTTTCGAAAGTTTTTCTTTTTCTTCTTTTAAATTTAGCGATTTTAGAATTTCTAATATTGCTTCAGCGCCAATACCTGAAGTAAAAGAATCTTCCCCAAATTCATTTTGAAAATTGGTTAATTCTTCTTCACTTAGTAATTGATTTTTTTTTAAAGAAGTGAGCCCAGGTTCAATAACAATAAAACTCTCAAAGTATAAAACTTTTTCAACTTCTTTTAACTTCATATCAATAGCAAGTGATATTCTGCTTGGTAATGATTTTAAAAACCAAATATGAGCAACAGGAGTAGCTAAATTAATATGACCCATTCTTTCCCGTCTAACATTGCATTTAGTTACCTCAACTCCACATTTTTCACAAATAATTCCTCTAAATTTCATTCTCTTATATTTTCCACATAAACATTCATAATCTTTAATTGGGCCAAAAATCCTACAGCAAAACAAACCATCTTTTTCTGGTCTAAAAGTTCTGTAATTTATTGTTTCCGGTTTCTTAATTTCACCAAAAGACCATGATTTAATTTTTTCAGGTGACGCTAAACTAATTCTAATACTGCTAAAATTTTCTTCTAAAGCTGGTTTGTTGCTAAATAAATTTGTTAATTCGTTTTTCATATTTTATTTTAATTCAATATTTAAGCCTAATGATTTTATTTCTTTTACTAAAACGTTAAAAGATTCTGGAACTCCAGAGTGAAAATTTTCTTCACCTTTAATTATGGTCTCATAAATTTTTACTCTTCCAGCAACATCGTCTGATTTAACAGTTAATATTTCTTGCAATGTATAAGATGCTCCATAAGCTTCTAAAGCCCACACTTCCATTTCACCGAATCTTTGACCTCCAAGCTGCGCTTTACCGCCGAGTGGCTGCTGTGTGACTAAACTGTATGGCCCTGTTGATCTCGCATGAATCTTGTCTTCGACAAGGTGATGTAATTTTAACATGTATATAGTGCCAACAGTCACAGATCTATCAAATTTTTTACCCGTTCTTCCATCCCAAAGTTCGGTTTGACCTGACGATGGTAAATTAGCTAATTTAAGCATATCGGTAACATCTTTTTCTTTTGCCCCATCAAACACTGGAGTGGATATCGGAACACCCTTAATTAAATTTTCACACAAATCATTAAATTCCTCTGATGAAAAATTTTTAATTGTCTTGTCATAATACTCTTTGCCGTAAATTGACTGCATCAATGAAACAATTTTTTCACTTTTAGCTATTTTTTGTTGATTGTTATTAATTAATGTTTTTAAATTTTCCCCTAGTTCTGAACAACTCCATCCAAGATGAGTCTCTAAAATTTGCCCTACGTTCATTCTACTTGGAACTCCAAGTGGATTTAAAACTATATCGACTGGTTTACCATTTTTTCTATAAGGCATGTCTTCTATTGGAACAATTTTACTGATTACACCTTTGTTTCCATGCCTTCCAGACATTTTGTCCCCAGGTCTTAGGCGTCTCTTAACTGCAACAAAAACTTTTACCATTTTCATAACACTTGGTAACAGTTCATCGCCTTGTCTTATTTTTTCAACTTTATCTTCGAATCTGTCTTTAATGTCTGATTTAACTTTATTATACTGCTGCATAAGTGTTGAGAGACTTTGATTTTTTGATTTATCTTTTACTGATATATCAAATAAATTTTTTAAACTTAATTCCTCTAATTCTTCTTCTTTAAATTTTTTATCTACAGATGAATTTTTTATAATTTGAATAGCTCTTTGCCTGATATTTCTCTCTAAAATTTCCTCTTCTACCAATTTATCTTCTTGAACAACTTCTATTTCAGATCTTTCTATAGCTATAGATCTTTCATCTTTTTCTATTCCATGTCTGTTAAATAATCTAACATCGACTACAACGCCACCACTGCCTGGGGGCAAGCGCAAAGATGTATCAATCACGTCTACAGCCTTTTCTCCAAAAATTGATCTCAAAAGTTTTTCTTCAGGTCCTGATGGAGTATCACCTTTTGGCGTTACCTTCCCTGCCAAAATATCGTTTGGCTTCACTTCTGCACCCACATAAACAATTCCAGATTCATCCAAATTCCTTAAAGCTTCTTCACTTATATTAGGTATGTCTCTGGTTATTTCTTCAGTACCAAGCTTAGTGTCTCTTGCCATCAATTCATATTCCTCTATATGAATTGAAGTAAATACATCATCCGTTACACATCGCTCTGAAATTAAAATTGAATCTTCAAAATTGTAACCTAACCAAGGCATGAAGGCTACCGTTACATTTTTTCCTAATGCTAACTCTCCTAATTTCGTTGATGGACCGTCAGCTATTATATCTCCTTTTGATACTACATCCCCAACTTTTACTAAAGGTCTCTGATTAATACATGTATTTTGATTTGATCTCTGAAATTTTAGCAAATTATAGATATCTACTCCTGATTTGCTTAAATCTTTTTCCGAAGTAACTTTTACAACTATTCGTTTTCCATCAATTTTATCAACTATACCATTTCTCTTTGCAACTATTGTTACGCCAGAATCCAAAGCAACATCACTTTCTATGCCAGTTCCAACTAATGGGGCTTCAGGCTTAATTAGCGGCACGGCTTGCCTCATCATATTAGAGCCCATTAGTGCTCTATTTGCATCATCATTTTCTAAAAAAGGTATTAAAGAAGCGGCAACAGAAACAAGTTGTTTTGGTGACACGTCTATATAATCAATATTTTCAGGCTTAGACAAAATAAAATTAAGTGATTTTCGGCAAGACACTAAATCCTCAGTAAAACTTGAATTCTTATCTATAGGAGAATTTGCTTGAGCTATTGTAAACTTTGATTCTTCCATAGCTGACAAATAATTTATTTCCTCTAAAACTTTACCTTTTGATACTTTTTTATATGGACTTTCAATAAATCCATATTTGTTTATCCTTGAGTAAGTTGACAAACTACTTATTAATCCTATGTTAGGACCTTCTGGTGTTTCTATTGGGCAGATTCTTCCATAGTGAGTAGGGTGAACATCTCTTACTTCGAATCCTGCTCTTTCTCTTGTTAAACCACCAGGGCCTAAGGCAGAAACTCTTCTTTTGTGAGTTATTTCTGATAATGGATTTGTTTGATCCATAAATTGAGAAAGTTGAGATGTTCCAAAAAATTCTTTTAAAGCCATTGTCAGTGGCTTTGCATTAATAAGATCTTGGGGCATTGAAGATTCAACATCCAAAGTTGACATTTTTTCTTTTATTGCCCTATCCATTCTATACAAACCTATTCTTGATTGATTTTCAACTAGTTCACCAACAGATCTAACTCTTCTATTTCCAAGGTGGTCTATATCATCAACTTCGTTTTTGCCATCACGTAGATCCAGCATAAATCTAATAATAGCAACTAAATCTTCGTTTCGAAGTATCGTAATTTTATCTGAACAATTTAAATCTAATCTAGAATTTATTTTTACTCTTCCTACATCTGACAAATCATATCTATCTGAACCGAAAAATAAATTTTGAAAGATTTGGTTAGCTATTTCAATAGTTGGTGGCTCACCAGGTCTTAAAATTTTATAAACGTCAGTAATTGCCTCTTCTTGAGTATTGTTTTTATCAGCCAAAATTGTTCTAAGTAAGTATGGTCCTTTATTGATTGAATTAGTATTAGCTATTAAAATTGTTTTAATATTATTTTCTTTAATTTTGTTTAAAATTTCTTCTGTAATTTCTGTTCCAATTGGAATGTTTTCATTCTCATTGAAGGTAATTTTATTTTGCAAAAATCTTCCCCAAAGAGCTTCGTCTGATGTTAAAATTTCTTTTAACCCACTGTTATAGAGTTTTTGTGCTTGTAAAAAGTTTATATTAGATCCAGATTTTAAAATTAATTTATTATTCTTTGCATCAATTATTTCTTCTGAAATTTTTTTTACCTTATAAGTTTCCGGATTAAAAACAGTTTTCCATTTTTTTAAATTAGAATTGAACTCGAATTTATGGCTATCATAAAACAAATCAGCAATTTCTTGCTTGGTATATTTTAGAGCTTGCAAAAGAGTGGACGCCAATAATTTTTTTTTTCTATCAATTCTAAAATATAATAAATCTTTTATATCATATTCAAAATCTAACCATGAGCCCCTATTTGGTATAACTCTACAATTAAATAATAATTTTCCACTAGCATGAGTTTTTCCTTTGTCGTGATCAAAAAAAACACCTGGACTTCTATGCATTTGATTCACAACTACTCTTTGAACGCCATTAACAATAAATGTACCACTAGGAGTCATCATAGGTATATCTCCCATGTAAACTTCTTGTTCTTTTGCTGAAAGTATTTCTTTAGTATTAGTTTCGTGGTTTATTTCGTATACAACTAATCTCAATATTGGTTTTAAAGCAGACGCATATGTTAAATCTCTTTGGATACATTCTTCAACTCCATACTTTGGCTTTTCTAATCTATATGAAACATATTCCAATGTGGCTTTTTCTGATAAATCTTCTATAGGAAAAATACTTTTAAAAACTTTTTCTAATCCCTTTGGATTAACTTCGGGTTTATTTTGGCCGTCTATATTTAAAAAAGTGTTATATGAATTTTTTTGTACTTCTATTAAATTAGGAATAGATAAAGTTTCCTTTAACTTTCCAAAATTTTTTCTAACAGTTTTTCTTTCAGTAAAAGATAATTGCATTTATAGAATCTAATATTAAAATTAGATTTAAAAAATTTTGTTATTTTAATTCTACTTTTGCCCCAGCAGTTTCTAACTTTTTCTTAATTTCTTCTGCTTCTTTTTTATTGACGCCTGACTTAACTTCTTTTGGTGCGCCTTCGACTAAATCTTTTGCTTCTTTTAAACCCAGTGTTGTTACTGTTCTTATTTCTTTTATTACGTTAATTTTTTTATCTCCCGCAGATGTAAGCATAACAGTAAATTCACTTTGTTCTTCTGTTGGTGCTGCGCCGGCAGCAGGTGCTGCTGCAACTGCTGTTGCTGCTGTAACTCCCCACTTTTCTTCAAGTTGTTTAGAAAGATCTGCAGCTTCTACTACAGTTAGTTTTGATAAATCTTCAATTATTTTATTCAGATCAGCCATATGTTTTTCTATTTAGATTGTTTGCTCTTTTTGAGCGCCAAAATAGCAATTTTTGAGCCAGGCGCAAGTAAAATACTTAATAATTTTTGAGCTGGTGCTTTCAAAATAGCAGCGATTTTAGCTCTTGCTTCATCGAGTGTAGGAAGTGTGGCGATTTTGAGCACATCTTCTTGTTTCAATATCTCCTCTCCCATAAGTCCGCCGAGAATCTTAAGATTTTTGTTGTCTTTTGAAAATTTGGCTAAAATTTTTGCTGAAGAAATGGCATCTTTTGATAAAGCAATAGCTGTAGGCCCTAAGAATAAATTAGCAAGATCCTTACATTTTGTATCTTTTAAAGCGAGTTTTGTAATTCTATTTTTTGTAATCTTAAACATTATTCCATGTTTACGCATTTCTTTTCTTAGTTCATCTAACTGTGAAACAGTTAATCCTTGATAATGAGTAACAAGAACAGAATCACTTGTATTAAAAAATTCTTTCATCTCTGTAATGTAATTTTTTTTTTGTTCTTTATTCATCATAAGATTATATATTTTTGCTTAATTTTATTTTGTATGAAACACCCATTGTTGATGTTAGATAGGCATTCTTAATTAAATTACCTTTTATCCCAACAGGCTTTTCTTTTGTAATTATTTCAATAACTGAATTAAAATTCTTAATTAAATTTTCATTAGAAAAACTTTTTTTCCCTATAGATAAAGAAACATTCCCATCTTTATCATTTCTAATTTCTACTTGTCCTGATTTAATATTATTAACAGATTTAGAAATTTCATTTGTTACAGTGCCAAGTTTAGGATTGGGCATCAAACCTTTTGGACCTAAAATTTTTCCAAGCTTACTTAACTTTATCATCATTGCGGGCGTAGATATAAGTTTATCAAAATTAATTTTACCTTCAGAAATTGTATTTATCAAATCGTCAGAACCTGTAACTTCTGC